>CAYPZE010000161.1:0-1576 GCA_964415305.1 uncultured Methylotenera sp. | reverse complement strand
ATTGGCACTTTGACGCCAGTACCCAATGGGTAACGATGGATGGACAAGTATCCCCTGGCTTTGGCGCCGGGGCGGGCGTGCTTAACTTTGGATATATGTTTGGCTTGAGTTCGATTTGCAGCAATGCCAGTGGTTGTTTGGCGGCCAGATCGTTCAGTGGCCTCGATAACTATCAAGTGACGCTGAATGCAGTCCCTGAGCCACAAACCAATGCTCTGTGGCTCGCCGGACTAGGCCTGTTAGCCTTATTTGCCCGCGCCTCAAGACCACGCATTCATACGACTAAAGGACCCCATCATGCTTAAATTATCCACTGTTACCTTATGCAGTACACTTGCCGTCACGCTGCTATCTGCGGCGAATGCGCAGGCCGCACCGCTGCCAGAGCCCGTGATCACGCAAGTGATTAATATTGTGAACCAGACCGCCAGTCATCAGGCTGGGACATTAACTAAGAATACGTCGACTACCAGTGGGCAAACCAGCGTGACCTTGGGCGATAAACCGACCGTGTTCGCCAGCATGACGGATAGCAATGGCGGGAATGGCGGCAGTGTCTATGCCAGGCTCCTATACAACGTGGAGTTCGTAAACCCCGGTGTATTCACAAATTTTGATGTGACAGTGAATGCTTATAACCGTGCCCGTGTAGGCGGGTATGGCGAGGGAGTTAACGGTGATTTAGTGTCGACAGCCACTTCTTTTTTGAGCGTTTCAGGTAACGGAAAAAGCAATAGCTTTAGCAACTGCTTTACCTCTGGGGGCCATTGCAGCGATAGTGGATTGCCGATGTCTCCTTTTACGTTCAGTATGCGCCAGAATACGGTCTATACCGTTGATATGTATGTCAGCGCACAAGCGTATGGCGGTGGCAACGCCAACATCGCCACCACCTCCTATGCCTGGATATCACTAGAAACACAGTTGCTCGCGGTGGGCGCGCCTGCTGGCGGCTATTTTAAATTCAGCCCGGATATCTCGGCAGCTTTGATTCAAACACCAGTGCCAGAGCCAGATGCCTACGCCTTAATGATGCTGGGCTTAGGCGTGATGGGCCTGGTCGCTAAACGAAGAGCAGGTCAGCACCGAGCGTCATTCCGTGATTCACAAGGCTTGTTTTGGTGGCGTTTTTAGACGGTGTATGAATCGCGTATCCGATGCCCTGTATAATATTTCTGTTTTCGTCAGATACTGTTGAGGAATGACAAATTCATCTAATCAACTTTTCGTTAATCAATGTCACCACACCCAGAAACCACGACTCCAGGCCTGCGCCTCTGCACTGCCTTCGGCGTAGGGGTTTTCTGTGTGTTTCAGGCCTTCTGAAGAGGCTTGAAAGCCTTCGTCGTAGCATTTCTGTAACAAGGCGTGATCAGTAGCGACTGTTGCCTTGGCACCACCAAAAAAATACAAGTATCCACTCAGTAATCCCATGATATACCCCCAATAGATCATCATTTTTTAATAATTGACTGATTATTATCTAGATTGTTTTAGTTTGCCAATAGTCCGATCGAGCGATTAATACAATTCTGTAAAGACTTTTCATTTCCTTGCAATTGGCTATCAATTCGGC
>CAYPZE010000160.1:0-1784 GCA_964415305.1 uncultured Methylotenera sp. | reverse complement strand
AAAAAACTGGTATTGGTTTTTGCCAGCGCGTTTGGCGGCATACAATGCCTGGTCAGCAAACATCATCAGTTCTTCACCAGACTTGCTGTGGTCGGGAAAAACAGCAATGCCGATGCTGGCCGTGACAAAATATTGATTGTCTTCAATGTAGAACGGCGAGCGGATGGTGTCTACAATTTTGGCGCCAATCTCATGTAGCATCTGCATGTTTTGCAATTTGGGAATCACCACCACAAACTCATCGCCGCCCAGTTTGGCCGTGGTGGTGCCGCTGCGCGCGCAAGACTGGATGCGCAACGCGGCATTTTGCAGTAAACGATCGCCCACCGCATGGCCTGCAATGTCATTCACATCTTTAAAGCCATCGAGGTCAATCAGCAATAATCCCAATGGTTGTTGTGATTGCTGACAGTCTGCAATGGCTTCTTCCAGGCACTTTTGCAACAGATAACGGTTAGGCAGTTGTGTGAGGTAATCGTAATTAGCCTGGCGCCAGAGTTGCTGCCGAATATCTGCTTCTCTGCGTTGGACGCGTTGATAAAAGCGCCAGAATTGATACAGCAGTAATCCGCCCACCATCAAAATAGCCGTGATGCCTATATGATTAAAGGTGCTGGTATAAGCGGTGTTGGCTACACTCACCGAGGTGGCAGAGGCCGTTTGATGTACTAGCGCCGCAAAGACGATGAAAAGCTTGCTGGCCAGTGTGTTCATGTCGGGATTCATGCCATTGGATTCCGGTAATCGCAGATCAGTGGGGCCTTGCCTACGTGCTAGGTGCGGTAGGTAAAACAAGGGCTAACTCAATTAACGGCAGAATATAAAGAAACTTTAGTGCAGATTTGAACAATCATAAAAAAATCGCCAGTGGCAAGGCCACCGGCGATCTGGATGCAGCATGTTGGCTGTGCCTATTTGGCTGACAAACAGGTTTTCATAAACGCTTTGCGCTCATCGCCTGCGAGGGCTTTGGTTTTAGCGTCAGCGTTACAGGTTTTCATTTTGTTTTGTTGGGCAGTCAAGCCAGCGCTGGCACCGTCAGCGGACAAACAGGTTTTCATAAACGCTTTGCGTTCATCACCTGTGAGGGCTTTGGTTTTAGCATCCGCATTACAGGTTTTCATTTTTTCTTGCTGCGGGCCCGCGTTGGCAGAAATACAGACGCAAGACAACAACAAGGCAATCACCAGTTTATTCATGAAAGTCTCCAAACAAAAAGATAAGTATTTTTCGAATTCAGGCTGCCGGTTGGCAAGCATGTGCATGGCATTGTGACATAGAGATACGCCGTTGGGTGAATAAAAAAGCCCGGTACAAGACCGGGCTTTATTGCCAATCATAGCGCGGTGATTAATGAATTGGCACGATATGTAAAGTGCCTGCTTTCATATCAGGAACCAACAGGGATTTACCATCTGCGGACAAGCTGATGTCTGCCGCCGATTGATAGCCCTGAATGATGCGTTGTGGCGTGGCTTTAGGCTCAGTCAGTTGCCAGACGTTACCCCCAGCCCAGTCACTGACATACAGCAGGCCGTTGGCATCCCGCACCAAGCCGTCGGCGCCGCCAAAGCCCTGGTTGAGCAAGGTGACACTGGTTTTCTTGCCACCGATGTGCACGCTGAACAATTTGCCTGTGCCAAAGTCAGCTACCAGCAAACGGTCAGGGCCATCCATCAGCAAACCATTCGGGCGCTTGATGCCGGCTTTGGCTTTAAGCACTTGCGTGACTTTGCCATCTGCTGCAATTTTGAAGATGCCCGCGCCGTTGCCTTGCTCGTCGC
>CAYPZE010000159.1:0-1909 GCA_964415305.1 uncultured Methylotenera sp. | reverse complement strand
TATTCGAGGTCGAAGAGAGCTCGTAACCGCTGCATGCAAAAGGCAATAAAAAAGGCTGCTATGGATAAGCAGCCTTTTTTATTGCCCAGATTGAACGGATTCAGCCTGGAGGCGAGGATTATTTAGCGACTTGTTTCTCGCGCATTTCGTCCAGTGTTTTGCAGTCTATGCACAAGGTCGCTGTCGGGCGGGCTTCCAGGCGTTTCAGGCCAATTTCAATGCCGCAGCCTTCGCAGTAGCCGTAATCGCCGCTGTCAATATTGCGCAAGGTTTCGTCGATTTTTTTAATCAGCTTGCGCTCGCGGTCGCGGTTGCGCAATTCCAGCGCCATGTCAGATTCCTGGCTGGCACGGTCATTCGGGTCAGCAAAGCTGGTGACTTCGTCCTGCATGGTGTGCACAGTACGGTCAATGTCATGACTCAGTTCTGATTTCCAGTCATTCAGGATTTTGCGAAAGTGATCCTGCTGCTTTTTGTTCATGTATTCCTCACCGGCGGCTGGCTGGTAAGGGGTGAAGGATTTGTTAACGGTATCTGCCATGATGGTTCCAAAGAACGAAACTACTGAATAGTTATTGCCAAAAACGGCGCTTGTACTGCATTAGGTCATTCAACAATCGCGCGAGTTTACACCAGTTTCCAGGGGCATGCAAAGTCTCTTTTCTGCGTTTTAATGCACCAGGATCAGGCTTGCTCTCGTAGCTCTAGTGCTTTTAAGGTATTTTCCATCAGCGTTGCCACGGTCATCGGCCCAACGCCGCCTGGCACCGGGGTGATATGGCTGGCACGCTGGCTGGCAACGGCAAAATCTACGTCGCCGGTAATCTTGCCATCCGGCAAGCGGTTAATACCAATATCGACCACTATCGCGCCAGGTTTAATCCACTCCCCTTTGATGAGGCCGGCTTTGCCCGCAGCGGCGACAATTAAGTCTGCTCGGCCAATATGTACTGCCAAATCTTTGGTATGTCGATGGCAACTGGTCACCGTACAACCCGCTAGCAGTAACTCCAGGCCCATGGGGCGCCCCACGTGGTTGGAGACGCCAACCACGACTGCGTCCAACCCCTTGAGCGCGATGCCGCTGGCCTGCAGCATTTTAATCACGCCATAAGGGGTGCATGAACGTAGCAATGGCTGGCGCACAGCCAGGCGGCCAATGTTATACGGGTGAAAGCCATCGACATCTTTGGCCGGATCAATCAGGGCCAGGATTTCTGTTTCATCAATATGATCTGGCAATGGTGATTGCACCAGAATGCCGTCAGTGTGGTCGTCGGCATTCAGCTGCCTGATCAACGCAAATAATGCTTCCTGTGTCGTGCTGGCTGGCAAATTATGCGCCACCGAAACGATGCCTGTTTTCTCACAGGCAAGACGTTTGTTACGCACATAAATGGCAGAGGCCGGGTCATCCCCTAATAAAATCACCGCGAGGCATGGCGCGCGTTTTCCGGCCTGCAAGCGTTGGTTAATATTGGTTTTGATATCCTCTAGCAGTTGACTGGCGATTTGCTTGCCATCAATAATATGAGCGCTCATGAACAAAATATTTGTCGTAAAAAATAGAATTTTATCACATCGACATTGACACAAATTCAGAAAATCGGTTATATTTCCGTCTTCGGCGTGTAGCGTAGTCTGGTAGCGCGCCTGCTTTGGGAGCAGGATGTCGGGAGTTCGAATCTCTCCACGCCGACCAGTTTCTCTGGATTGCCTGATCGGCATGTAACTACTTTATCTGCTCGTAGCTCAACTGGATAGAGCACCAGCCTTCTAAGCTGGGGGTTACAGGTTCGATTCCTGTCGGGCAGGCCAATTAAAGTCTCTATGGTGGCTGTAGCTCAGTTGGTAGAGTCCAGGATTGTGATTCCTGTTGTCGTGGGTTCGAGCCCCATCAGCCACCCCA
>CAYPZE010000158.1:0-1965 GCA_964415305.1 uncultured Methylotenera sp. | reverse complement strand
TGGTCGGCATCACGCCGGCCATGTGTGATGGTTCCGGCCTCAACCGTTTTGCTGAAGCTTATCCGCAACGCTATTTTGATGTAGGCATTGCCGAGCAGCATGCACTCACCTTTGCGGCAGGCATGGCCTGTGATGGCCTGAAGCCTGTGGTGGCGATTTATTCGACCTTTTTGCAACGCGCTTATGACCAGTTGGTGCATGATATTGCATTGCAAGATTTGGACGTCTTGCTGGCGATAGACCGTGCCGGTCTGGTCGGCGCTGATGGCCCGACACACGCAGGTAGCTTTGATTTAAGCTTTTTGCGCTGTATCCCTAACGTGGTGATGATGGCGCCTAGCGATGAAAACGAATGTCGCCAGATGCTGACCACCGGCTACCATTATCCTGGCACGGCTGCCGTACGTTATCCGCGCGGCAGCGGCATTGGCGCCAGCATTTCATCCACGTTAGAGTCACTACCTATTGGCAAAGCCCAGTTGGTGCGTCAAGGCAAGAAAATCGCCGTCCTGGCCTTTGGCAGCATGTTGCAACCAGCGCTGCAAGCCGCAGAAACCTGTGATGCCACCGTGATTAATATGCGTTTTATCAAGCCGCTGGATGAAGCCATGGTACTGGAAATCGCCCGCATGCACGATCATCTGCTCACGGTGGAAGAAAATGCAATCATGGGTGGCGCTGGTGCGGCCGTGATGGAATGCCTGCAGGCGCATGGTCTGGTGAAGCCCATCCGCTGCCTGGGTTTGCCTGACCAGTTTATTGAACATGGCAGCCATGAAACTATGCTGGCCGAATGTGGTCTAGACAAAAACGGAATCCTCTCTGCTATTGAGAAATTAATTTCCGAGTAGTAAACTCAACTATTAATTAACAGGCGGGAAACCCCGCGATGGAACCCTGATGAATCAACCCGTGATCCCAACAACGATTGAAGATGTACAGAATACGCCAGACGTGCGTAGACTGGATATCAACAAAGTCGGTATCAAATCCATACGTCACCCAGTGATTGTCAAAGACAAAACGGGGGGCGAACAGCATACCGTTGCCATGTTTGATATGTATGTGCATTTGCCGCACAACTTCAAAGGCACGCACATGTCTCGTTTTGTCGAGATTTTAAATATGAACGAGCACGCCATTTCTATCGACTCCTTCGAAACCATTCTGCGTCAGATGGTGGAGCGCCTGGAAGCAGAATCTGGCTACGTCGAAATGCGCTTCCCTTACTTTATCAACAAGGCAGCGCCTGTTTCCGGCGTGAAAAGCCTGCTTGATTACGAAGTGACTTTTATTGGTGAGATCAAAAACGGTCAGTTTGAAATCACTGTGCAAGTGATGGTGCCGGTGACCAGCCTGTGCCCATGCAGTAAGAAGATTTCAGACTACGGCGCGCACAACCAGCGCTCACATGTCACTGTGACAGCCCTGCTCAATGAATTCATGTGGCTGGAAGACCTGATTACGCTGATTGAAGACCAGGCCTCTTGCCAGTTGTATGGCTTGCTCAAACGCCCGGACGAGAAGTTTGTGACTGAACGCGCCTATGACAATCCAAAATTTGTCGAAGACATGGTGCGCGACGTGGCAGCACAACTCAACGATGAAAAACGCATTGTGAAATATGTGGTTGAGTCAGAAAACTTTGAGTCTATCCATAACCACAGCGCCTATGCTTTGATTGAACGCGATAAACGCGTCAATTAATTCAGTGATGTCATCCAATAAAAAATAGCCCGCATGCGGGCTATTTTTTATGGGTTAATCTTAATGACTAAACATGCCCTGACGTGCGTAAGGCTGCGACAAACGCAAACCCACTGCGACCACAATCGCCCCCAATAACGGGAACAACGCCGCCAGCGTAAACGTGAGCTGCCCACCTAAATACTCAAGCGCAAAACCGCCTAACAATCCCCCCAATGCACCACCAACGCCATACGCCACGCTGTTATAAATCGCCTG
>CAYPZE010000157.1:0-2063 GCA_964415305.1 uncultured Methylotenera sp. | reverse complement strand
AATGGCTTGTGCCAAATCAATAACTCGCGTGCCAGTTTGGCCCAAAATCCTTCGTAATCCTGCAATGCTTCAGCATGCAGACGCTGGTACTCCTCCATGCTGCCGACAGCGGCCTGGCTGGAGAAAGCCTTGCCTGGCGCAAATACGCGGTGTTCATGAAGTACAGATTCGATAGACATAGCGTCCCCCAAAAATCAATGTCAAAAAATGAAAGTGTGAGCGAACCTCAGGTATTATTGTTTTGGTTCTGATTGACAAACTCTCCGAGCACACAACTCATTACAAGAGCAAAAACTCATGCAACAGCTTGCCCAAATTCTAACAGAAAAGCAGGTCGCGTCTACAGAAGCCGCCTATTTGCTGCATGCAGCAGCCTGCAGCCCATTTTTTGCCAGATTTGTTACGAAACATACAGATTTTATAACTGATTTGTTAGATAACTTATATAAGACATATAAGACTGAAAATGTTAATGCATTGTTTTTATATGAAAAAAATATTGAAGAGTCTGTTTTTTTGCAACAAATCAGACTGATCCGGCAACGTTTAATGGCACATATGATCGTCCGCGATTTGAATGGCCTGGCAGACTTTGCGGAAGTGGCAGAAACCACCAGTGCCCTGGCAGAATCTGCGATTACAGCGGCGGTAGATTTTTATCATGCGCGCCTCGTAGAAACCTATGGTGAACCGCGCGATGCCAACGGACAAGCGCAGCAGATGATTGTGGTTGGCATGGGCAAACTGGGTGGCCGTGAACTCAATGTGTCGTCCGACATAGACTTAATCTTTGCCTACGAGCAGGAGGGCGACACTGATGGTGCAAAATCCATCAGTAACCAGGATTTTTTTACCAGATTAGGCAAAAAGGTCATTGCGGCGCTAGATGATGTCACTGCTGATGGTTTTGTGTTTAGGGTGGATATGCGTTTGCGGCCATTTGGCTCTGAAGGCGCATTGGTATGCAATCTGGATGCACTGGAGGATTATTACCAGAATTATGGCCGCGAGTGGGAACGCTATGCCTGGATTAAGGGCCGCGCCGTATGTGGGCCAAATACAGCGTTGACCAAGGTGATGAAGCCGTTCGTGTTTCGCAAATACCTGGATTTCAACGCCTATGCCTCCATGCGCGATTTGAAAGTGCAGATTCAGCGTGATGTCGTGCAACGCCGCCTGTCCGACAATATCAAGCTTGGTCGCGGCGGTATCCGTGAAGTGGAATTTATTGCGCAGGTATTCCAGCTCATCCGCGGCGGGCAAGTGCCGGATTTACAGATCAAACCGACATTGGCGGTGCTGGATTGTCTGTCAATGCGCGGCATGCTGCCTGCTGAGGATGTGGCTGCTTTAAAAGAAAGTTATATTTACCTGCGTAACCTCGAACATCGGCTGATGTATATCGATGACCAGCAAACGCAGGATTTACCGGACTCTGAGACTTACCGTGGCTATTTGTTGCAGATGCTCAGGCAGCCAGATTGGGCCAGTTTTATTGCTGAGCTGAATATTCACCGTGACCGTGTACAACGTTTTTTTGACGATACGTTTAAAGACGAGCAAAGCAATGACTTGCAGCAGGAAACGGCGTTGTGGCAAGGCACCGTGAGCGGTAGCGAAGCCGGACAATGGCTGGCACAAAACGGCTACACGCGCGCCAGTGATATTGTGCATTTGTTGCAGCAAACGCGTAACAGCCAGCGTATCCAGCAACTGCCGGAGCAGAGCCGTCGTCGCCTGGATCAACTCATGCCATTGTTGTTGCGCGAAGCCAGCCTGCAGCAAAGCACAACACCAGATACGGCTTTGATACGTACACTGGACTTACTGGAAAGTATCTGCCGCCGCGCCAGCTACTTGGCGTTGCTGGCCGAGTTTCCGGATGCGCTGGCTTTGATTGTGAAACTCTGTGCCGCCAGCCCGTGGATTGCGCAATATGTATCTGCCCACCCGATTTTGCTCGACGAATTGCTCAATAAGCAAACGCTGTTTAAGCGGCTGGATGCAGCACAGTTGAAAGTTGAACTGACACGACATATGCAGCAACTGGCTGGCGATGTGGA
>CAYPZE010000156.1:0-2088 GCA_964415305.1 uncultured Methylotenera sp. | reverse complement strand
TTATTGGGAGGCTGACGACTAAGTTGCTGTCAGCGCATTGTAACTGGATAGATACCGGACAAAACTTGCCCTCAGGCCTGGTTAACGCTAAAGTAGCGAAAGTTTAAAAACAACTGGAGTGTTTGCTGTGTGGGAAATTATTTTAGCGGCCGGCTGGCCTATCTGGCCTCTGATTATTGCCTCTGTGATTGCCTTCGCTATCATCGTCGAGCGATTTTGGGCCTTAAGAGCTTCGGTTGTCACCCCTGAGCAATTACTGCCAGAAGTACAAAACTGGTTAAAGCAGGGCGGCGTCACGCGCGAAACACTGAGCCGCCTGGAAGCACACTCACTGTTGGGTAAAGTGTTTGCCAGCGCACTTGCCAATATGAATAACTCACGTGAAGTGACCAAAGAAGCGATTGAAGAAACCGGCCGTGCCGTGGCACACAAGCTGGAACAATACCTGCCCACGCTGGGTACGATTGCCACGGTGGCCCCCTTGCTGGGTTTGCTGGGTACGGTGATCGGTATGGTGGAGTTGTTTGGTTCATTTACCAACAGCGGTCATGACGTGGCGCAATTTGCGCGCGGTATTTCTGTGGCGCTGTATAACACGGCGGCCGGTATTGTGGTGGCGGTGCCTTCCATGATTGCTTACCGTTATTTCCGCGGCAAAATAGATGGCTTTCTGGTTGATATGGAGCAACAGGCCGTGAAGTTGGTGGAAATTATCCATGGCGATCGTGGATAAAGTGACCAGCAAATTGAATACAAAGGCAATGTCATGAATTTCAAACGTGGTGTCCGTAACGAAGAGTTGGAAATCAACTTTATTCCACTGATCGACGTACTGCTGGTGATTATCATCTTTTTGATGGTGAGTGCGACGTTCTCTCGCACCAGCGAACTGCAAATTAACTTGCCAACCGCCGATGCCAATGCCCCGCAAGAAAAGCCGCTGACGATCACGGTTGAGGTGGATGCCAATGGCCGCTACCTTGTGAATGGCAAAGAAGCCAATGGTGCCGTCGTGTCTGACCTGGCAGCAGCGATCACGCAAGCAGGTGCTGAAGGTCCGACAGGCAAAGAGCCAACCATTATCATCAACGCCGATGCCAAGGCCACGCATCAGTCGGTGGTAAATATCATGGAAGCATCGCGTATGGCCAATTACACGCATATTACGTTTGCGACGCAGGTGAATTCCCGTTAATGTTACGGGTGAACAATCTGATCCATCAACAAGCCCGTCAATCTTGGCGGGCTGTTTGTTTTTAGTCTGTCCGAGAAAACCGCATGGCGCGTAAGTCCTCTTCTGAGTCGGTGATCATCACCAATCCTGTACTGCTGTACAAGCGCTTGTTTGCCTACGCCTGGCATTACAAGATGCATTTTGCATTATCTATGGTATCTACGGCTATTCTGGCCTCCAGCAACACCTTGTTTCTGGCACTGATTAAAGAAGTTACTGATGCTGGCTTTGCCAAGGCGAGTGATCATGAGGCGTATGTGCTGCCTTTAATGCTGTTTGGCCTGATGGCCATCCGGGCGATAGCAGGGTTCTTTTCGGTTTATAGTTTGCGCACGGTCGCCAGACGCGTAGTGGAGGTCTTGCGTAAGCAGATTTTTGCCAAATTGCTGATGTTGCCGGTGAGTTTTTTTGATGCTAATTCCAACGGGTTGCTGGTGTCAAAAATGACCTACGACATCGAGCGCCTGTCTACGGTGGTCACGCGTTCTGCACTCAATGTGTTGCGCGATGTGCTGACGGTGATCGGCCTGATTGGTTACATGCTCTATCTGGATTGGCGGTTGACGCTGATTTTTGCTCTGGTGGCGCCCTTGATGGGCTTGTATTTGGCGCGCACCACGCCTAAGTTGCGGGCCAATGCTAAAAAAGTGCAACAAGCGGTGGGCGAGATCACCAAAACAGCAGAAGAGGCCATCGCGGCTCAACGCATCGTTAAGATTTTTGGCGCACAGGCGTTCGAGAATGAACGTTTTGGCGACGTGGTGAGCCGCAACCGCCAACTGGAGTTACGCACTGCCAGAATTTCTGGTTTGAATAGCTTTGTGATTGAAATTCTGTCTGCAGTGGCCTTGGGC
>CAYPZE010000155.1:0-2282 GCA_964415305.1 uncultured Methylotenera sp. | reverse complement strand
GTTCAAAGATTCGATGATTCACGGAATTCTGCAATTCACACTACGTATCGCAGGCGAGGGTAATTAATACCTCTTGGGTTTGCGGATTCACCATGGCCTGCGAGGTGGTGATTTTGGCATTGGGAAACTCTGCACGCAGCAAAGTGGCCAGTAATTCGCGTTTGGCGGTAGTCCAGGCTTGCTGGGTAAACGTGCTGTTCACTGGCAGCGGCCAGCTTTTTTGCGCAGCTTCTAAGGTTGTCAGGTGGCTGGGCTGTTGAATTTCGCCTGCAATAGCGACATTGACCTGACTGACTTTGGCTTGTGGCGGCAGTGTGATCTGAAACTCAGCGACATTGGCCGCTGGCTGGACGCTGCGCGTTTTTGTTTTGAAATAGCCTTCGGTCGCCAGCAGGTCGGCAATTTCTTGCGGTGTTTTTTGTATGAGTCGGCGCCATTCACTATCGTTCATGCGCGGATTTTGCATGGCTTCGTGGATGCTCAGGTGCTTTTGCAGCAGTTCACGCAATGCAGAGGTATCTTCTGGGGGCGTATCGTTGGCGAGTGAAAAGCGGGTTTGGTAGGTGCTGCCTGGCTTGACCTCAAACCAGGTGCTGTCTTGCGCCTGGCTTTGGCTTATCGCCAATAACCATAGGGTGGCAAGCAGCGTGAACTGCTTGCACGTGGACGTTGCCCAGAACAGGCAGCAAAAGTGCATTTTGGCTGCCTGTTCATAAGCGGGATGTTTTACATGATGAGCAAGAAAATCCCGGATCAAATCTAAAGACTGTTTAAATGTGTTTCACCAGTTGACTGGCCTTGCCGGTATAAGTTGCAGGCGTGAGTGCCAACAATGTTTGCTTGGCTTCGGCCGGAATTTGCAAGGTTTCAATAAAGGCATGCAGCGATTGCTTATTGATGCCACCTTTGCCTCGTGTCAGTTCTTTGAGTTGCTCGTAAGGATTTTCAATGCCATAACGGCGCATCACGGTCTGGATAGGTTCTGCCAGTACTTCCCAGCTGTTGTCTAAGTCTTCGAGCAAACGCTGAGGATTAATTTCCAGCTTATTCAGACCGCGCAGGCAGGAGTCGTAACCCAGCAAAGTATAGCCAAATGCCACGCCCATATTGCGTAACACTGTCGAATCAGTCAGGTCGCGCTGCCAGCGGGAGATCGGCAATTTTTCGGCCAGGTGGCGTAATACGGCATTGGCCAGGCCCAGGTTGCCTTCAGAGTTTTCAAAGTCAATCGGATTAACTTTGTGCGGCATGGTAGAAGAACCAATTTCACCGGCTTTGACCTTTTGTTTGAAATAGCCGACTGAGATATAACCCCAGATGTCGCGGTTAAGGTCGATCAGGATGGTGTTGATGCGTGACAGCGTGTCATACATTTCTGCCATGTAGTCATGTGGCTCAATCTGAATTGTCATCGGGTTGTAAGTCAGGCCGAGTGACTCAACAAAACGTTTGGCAAAGCCTTCCCAATCAAAGTTAGGGTAGGCTGACAAGTGCGCGTTAAAGTTACCGACGGCGCCGTTGATTTTGCCCAGGACTTCATTGGCTTGCAGTTGCTTGAATTGACGTTGCAAACGATAGACCACGTTGGCCAGCTCTTTACCCATGGTAGAGGGGCTCGCGGTTTGGCCGTGTGTACGTGACAGCATCGGCTGGTCAGCCAGAGCATGTGCCAGCTCAGTCAGACGGGCAATCACGGCTTGCAGATTAGGTTGCATCACCGCATCACGGGCAGATTTAAGCATCAAGGCATGCGACAGGTTGTTAATGTCTTCTGAGGTACAGGCAAAGTGAATGAACTCGCTGGCCTTTTTAATCTCAGGGTTGCCGTCAAACTTTTCTTTGAGCCAGTATTCGAGGGCTTTCACGTCGTGATTAGTACGGGCTTCAATCGCTTTGACCTGCGTGGCATCTGCTTCGCTAAAAGCTGTAATCGCGGCATCCAGTTCGGCGATGGTTTCCGGGCTAAATGGCGCAATTTCTGCCAGTTCTGGCGCAGCACTCAGTGCTTTTAACCATTCGACCTCTACCAGTGCGCGGTATTTGATCAGCGCATATTCACTAAAAAAAGGCCGTAAAGGATCAAGTTTGGATTGATAGCGACCATCCAGTGGTGACAGTGCATTGAGCGTGGTGAGAGACGTCATGGTTAAAAAACTTATCGATTCAAAAACCGATATTTTACCCAATCCGGCCACACTTGTCTTTGTTGAATGTGGTTTGCTTGCGGTAACCAAGGCGCGCAGGCAGTTTGGAAATTGTCGATTAAAACCGCTTTGTTTGGT
>CAYPZE010000154.1:0-2296 GCA_964415305.1 uncultured Methylotenera sp. | reverse complement strand
CACCAAATGTTTCCTGCAACATGGGGGCTGCGGCGCCAATAATGCCGATCGCTGCAGACACATTCATGCACAGGATGAGCCACAGTAACCAGAATTGTGGGGTTTTGTGCGCGTTTTTGAGATGCACGTGGCGTGTAGCGACCAGACGATTATGTTGAGTGTCTGGTGGCGTCCAGCCAGCGGGTTTCCAGTTAGCGGCTGGCACGCGATAACCCAATGAGCCGCAGGTCATAAACACGGCATAAATCAGGGCGAGTACGACAAAGGTTTGCCACACGCCAGGGGCGGTGGGCGTTGCGAAGATGCTCATGAGCTTGGTGGCCAATGGTGAGCCTATCATGGCGCCGCCGCCAAAGCCCATGATCGCTAGGCCTGTAGCCATGCCGCGACGATCTGGAAACCATTTGATCAGGGTGGAGACGGGGGAAATATAGCCCAACCCGAGGCCGACACCACCAATGACGCCGCTGCCTAGCCACATCATCCACAACTGGTGTTGGTAGACGCCGAGGGCAGAAATTAGCAAGCCACCACACCAGCAAAGCATGGCGACTAGGCCTGCCTTGCGCGGCCCGGCTCGTTCCAGCCAGCCACCCCAGACGGCGGCGGAGCAGCCCAGCAGCACAAAAAATAAGGTATACATCCAGCCCAGGTCAAACTGCGTCCAGTTGCAATCGGTGGCGGTCAGCGCTTTGGCGGTGCCCGTCAGTTTGTCCGCAAAGGTGCTTGCCCCGGCGGCGCAAGCGGCCACCGGTTTGCCGTCAGGTCCGGTGAGCGCATTGCCCAGTGGTTTCCAAAAGACGCTAAAGCCATAAGCCATGCCGATGGAGAGGTGGACTGCCAATGCTGCTGGTGGTACTAGCCAGCGATTGAAATGATTGCCAGCGGTGATGTGTTCTTTGGAAAGATTAAGCAAGATAAAAACCCTTTATTTACGTCCGTTACATCTTGTTACAATTTGCTTTAAAAGGCAATAACAGCAAAATTAAATTTATGTGATGTTGTCATTAAAATGTCATAATTCATTCATAAACTGGCGAGCATTCAATCAATACTTTGATCTCAAATTGCTTAAAGGGAGTGTCATGGCTGCAGCGAATATTTTGGTGGTAGAAGACGAACCGGCGATCCAGGAATTGCTGGCGTTGAATATCAAACAAGCGGGGCATCATGCGATCCGTGCCACCAGCGTTGAACATGCGCAAATGCTGTTACGTGAAACCATGCCAGACCTGATTTTGCTGGACTGGATGTTACCAGGCATGAGCGGCATTGAGTTTGCGCGGCGCCTGAAATCAGACAGCCTGACCAAAGAAGTGCCGATTATCATGCTGACCGCCCGTGGCGACGAGTTTGATAAAGTGCGCGGCCTGGAAGTCGGTGCCGATGATTATGTGACCAAGCCGTTTAGCCCACGCGAGTTGAATGCACGTATCAAGGCAGTGTTGCGCAGACGTGCACCACAGATGACGGATGATCCGATTGAAATTGCCGGGTTGCACCTGGATCCGACCACGCACCGCGTGACTGGCCATAATGTGCATATTCCACTGGGCCCAACCGAGTTTAAGTTGCTGCACTTCTTTATGACCAATCCTGAGCGCGTACATAGCCGTACGCAATTGCTGGATAAAGTCTGGGGTGACCGTGTGTTCGTCGAAGACCGTACGGTGGACGTGCATATTCGCCGCTTGCGCAATGCACTGGTGGCTTCCAAGCATGAAGAAATGATCCAGACCGTGCGTGGTTCCGGTTATCGCTTCTCGGTACATACCGATCCCGGTAATTAATCTGGCCGTTTTGCCCAGATTTATTTGAGCGTGACAGGGGTCGCGCTCTATCCTCAGGCAGGGTGTCGTGATACGCTTGCGCGTGTTGATTTTTCACGATTAAATAGCCCATGAAACACCTTTTTACCCAAGCTTGCTCAGCTGTCACGTATCGCTGGTTGATACGTTTCTTTTGGCTGGCGCTCATCATTTGGGTAGCCCTCACCTTCCGCCAACATGGTATCAGCAACGACGAGTATGTGCAGCATACTTACGGCCAGATGCTGCTCGACTGGTATCAGTCCGGTTTTAAAGATCAGGACGCCTTTCACTATCGCAACCTCTATTTATACGGCGGCCTGTTCGACATTATTGCTGCCGCGCTCGACCCCTATATCCCGATCATGATCTGGGATATTCGCCACTTGCTCTCAGCCTTGTTTGGCTTGCTCGGTTTTTACGGCGTGTCCAGCCTCGAACTCGGTTGTCAAACGCAGTAGCGGCGAAGATAGTTGGAGGGTAGCTTC
>CAYPZE010000153.1:0-2349 GCA_964415305.1 uncultured Methylotenera sp. | reverse complement strand
CGCCTTTATAATCATGCTTTGTTGTTGCTAACGAATAGAACCATATTCATGAATCAAGTTCGACTGAATGCAGGCATTTGGCGTAGCCGCGTACTTAAATTTCCAGACGCAGAAGGCCTGCGCCCGACCTCTGACCGTGTGCGCCAGACCTTGTTTAACTGGTTAGGCCAGGATCTGACAGGTAAAACCTGCCTGGATTTATTTGCCGGCACCGGCGCGCTGGGCTTTGAGGCTTTGTCGCGCAATGCCAGGCAGGCCACCATGCTGGAGCTGGCCAAAGCGCCATTACAGGCCTTGCTGCAAAACCAGCGTTTGCTGGGGGCGACGCAGGCCGATATCCGGCAGATGGATGCCTTGCAGTTTCTGGCACAAAACAAACAGCGTTTTGATGTGATTTTCTGCGATCCTCCCTACCATAAACAGTGGCTGGATAAGTTGTTGCCGCAGTTGGCCAGCCACCTGGCCGAAGACGGTTTGCTGTATGTAGAAGCGGAATATGCGTTAAAATCCGACTCGGACTGGCAAGTGATCAAGTCCGGCAAGGCGGGGCAGGTGTTTTACCATCTGTTGCAGCCAGCGCAAGCATAGGACAGGAACACCTTAAAAAAATATTCGGGGTAAAGGTGCATGAGTAAAACCAGAGTGGCAGTGTATCCGGGGACGTTTGATCCGATTACATTGGGGCATGAAGATATTGTGCGCAGGGCCGCCAATCTGTTTGATGAAGTGATTGTGGCGGTCGCGGGCAGCACCAGCAAGCAGACCTTGTTCAGCCTACCCGAGCGCGTGGCATTGGCTGAGTCTGTGTTTCATGGCGATAATATCCGCGTAGTCGGGTTTGATGGTTTGCTCATGCAGTTTGTACAGGCGCAAGGAGGGCAAATGGTGATTCGTGGGTTGCGTGCAGCCAGCGATTTTGAATATGAGTTTCAACTAGCGGGCATGAACCGCAAGCTGTATCCCAAACTGGAAACCTTGTTTATGACCCCGGCCGAAGAGTTTATGTTTATTTCGTCTAGCCTGGTGCGTGAAGTCGCGCGCCTGGGCGGCGATGTGAACCAGTTTGTGTCACCAGGCGTCGAAGCAGCCATCAAGCAAAAGCTGGCAACCGCTTAATCCTTCACTTTAAAGAATCTGATTTAACCAGCCATGGCGTTATTTATTACCGACGAATGTATTAACTGCGACGTATGTGAGCCGGTATGCCCCAACGAAGCGATTTCGCAGGGCGCCGAGATTTATGAAATCAACCCGGATTTGTGCACGGAATGCGTAGGGCATTACGATAAGCCACAATGCCAGCAAGTATGCCCGATCAGTTGCATTCCGCTAGACCCTGAACGACGCGAAACACAGGCAGAGTTGATGGAGAAATACGTGCGGATCACCGCAGCTAAGTAGTCGTTAACCGTGGCAGTGCAATAAGCAATCAACACATCATTAAAACAAAGTCATACGGATATCAAGGAGTTAATCATGCGAGTATTACATACCATGTTGCGCGTAGGTGATTTGCAACGTTCTATCGATTTTTACACCGGCGTGCTCGGCATGAAGCTGATCCGCACTCAGGACTATCCAGATGGTGAATTCACGCTGGCGTTTGTTGGCTACGGTAACGAGTATGACAATACCGTGCTCGAACTCACCTATAACTATGGCAAAACCGCTTACGACATGGGTACCGCTTATGGCCATATGGCGATTGAAGTCGATGATGCCTACAAAGCTTGTGAGCTGGTCAAAGCCCAAGGCGGCAAAGTGGTGCGTGAGGCCGGGCCGATGAAACATGGCACCATCGTCATCGCGTTTATCGAAGATCCGGATGGGTATAAAATCGAATTCATTCAGAAGGGGACCATCGAGTACCCTGCGAATGTCTAATCGCGGCCAGTTGTTAAAGGCGGTGGCGCTGGCGCAAGCTGGCGATTGGGACGCCGCCCACAATATCGCGCAAGACTACAGTGACAACACGGCCAATTGGATACACGCCGTGCTGCATAAAATGGAAGGTGATCGCTGGAACAGCAAATACTGGTATGCCAAAACTGGTGGCCATCAGTATGAAGAGTTTGGCTCGGATATCAGCGCTGAGTTGGCTGCGATTCAGCAAACTCTAGCCACAGACTGATCACCCTCAGCTATTTATGATCCTCGTCAGCCGTATGACGGCTAGACACAAAAATTCCCCACAAAGACTGTACAAACAGGCCTATCACTGTACCAGTGATAAATAACAGCAGGCACGCTAGCAAACACACCAATAGCAGGAAAGCATCTTGCTGCCACAAGCCAAGCGCAGACAACGACTGCCAGACAGTCAATATTTGCTGTATCCAGTGATCGAGG
>CAYPZE010000152.1:0-2403 GCA_964415305.1 uncultured Methylotenera sp. | reverse complement strand
TTAGCGATGGGTGCAGTATTAATAGCTAGCGCAGTCACAACCTTCGCAGGAGATGTTGGTGTGGCCGTGAGCGTCGGTCAACCGGGATTTTATGGACAAATTGTGCTGGGCAACCCCTACCCTGCACCACAAGTGATCTATCCACAACCGGTGATTATCCAGCCGCCCCCCGTGGCCGTGGTGCAACCACCGATGTATTTGCGCGTGCCGCCCGGCCACATGAAAAAATGGAGCCGCTACTGTGGTCACTATGGTGCCTGCGGCCGCCAGATCTACTTTGTGCAGGATAGTTGGTATCAAAATGTCTATGCACCACGGTATAACGCTTATGGCGGTGGGCCCGGTGGTAGATACGACCATGACCACCACGACCACGACCACGGTGACTGGCATGACGACCATGGTCACGGCCATGGCAATGGACATGGTCCAGGCAATGGTCGCGGACGCGATTAGGCAACGCTTGCCTCTACGGGCAGGCACATCGTACGATCAACCGGGTACTTTGCAAATGTAAGGGAGGAGTCAGCTGTTATTGTTATCTTACCCCACCTGGCGATCAAGCCGGGTATGGAGCTGACTCCACCAGATTTAAAAGCTACAACTGATTGAAAAGCATTTTCCTGCCTTGTTCAGCACGTTGTTTTAACCAAGGAAAAAGGATTTTGCTGCATCCCTTACTGAAAACATCATTAATCGCCATCGTCAGTGGGGTTTCCTGCCCGCCACATGAATACCCGCCTATCTTCCCGAATCCTTTTCCGATGCCCCCCCTCAAAATAATGTCGAGGATTGGCTGTTCAAACACTTAAACGCGGAGGCTTTTTGATTTTTTCTTACCCAGGTAGGCGTCTTTCAGCGCAGTATTGTTAAGCAGTGATTCAGCGGTCCCCGATAGCACGACCCGCCCGGTTTCCATCACGTAACCATAGTGTGCATGCTTGAGTGAAACCGGAATATTCTGTTCTGCCACCAGAAAGCTCACCTGCTCTTTGGCATTCAACTCACTGACGATTTCAAAAATTTCCTGCACAATCAACGGTGCCAGGCCCATGGAGGGCTCGTCAAGCAATACCAGACGAGGATTGGTCATCAAGGCACGACCGATGGCAACCATCTGCTGCTCACCACCAGAGATATAGCCAGCCTGCAATGTGCGTTTTTCCTTCAAGCGTGGAAACCATGTATACACCCGTTCCAGCCCCTGTTTAGCCGCCTGGCGACTGGGTTTACGCACAAAACCGCCGCTGATCAAATTCTCCTCGACGCTGAGGTGCGCAAACACATGCCGCCCTTCCAGCACATGCACGATGCCTTGCTGCACGCGCTGATTAGCAGGGACATGCAGACTGAACTGTCCATCAAACGCAATCGTGCCACGACTCACCTCGGCGCGATCCGCTTGCACCAGCCCGGAAATCGCTTTGAGTGTGGTGCTTTTTCCCGCGCCATTGGCACCGAGCAGCGCGATGATGCTGCCCTGCGGCACCTGCAAAGACACACCGCTCACCGCCAATATCGCGCCGTTGTAAATGACCTCAATATTATCCACACTGAGTAATGGCGGTGCCTGTTGCAGTTGCGCTTGGACTTGCGCTGTGTTACTGGCCTGGCTCATGCGATTTCTCCGTGGTTCACGCTATTTCTCCTTGGCACAATCACGCGGGGTGATGCCATTGTTTGCCGCCCGATTGCTGCCCCCTGACTGCACCACCGCTTCACTGGCGTTTGGTTGCAGCTGCTTGCCTGCATCCAGGCCAGCGGCGATGAAAGACAGATGGTCTGGCATTACTGCTCCTTGCTCAGGTCACGGCGGGTAATGCCTTTTTCCTTGGCATACGCATTGGCTTTGGCTTCAATCAGTGGGCGCAAGGTGTCGCGATCGGCCTGTATCCAGTCGGTTTTCAGTTGCCACTGTTTGCCATCCCATTGCTGGATACGCGCAGCGCCACCGCCTTCATGATCTTTTGCCGTAATCTGGATAGGTTGCAGCAGCCCGGTAAAGCCAATCGTTTTCAGGCGGGCGTTATCAATCACCAAGTGTTCAAACGCCCAGCGGCCTTCTTCGCCATTGAGTGGACGGTTGCCGAACTTCTGGTAGCCAGTGCGCAACGCTTCAACTGCCAACGCGGCATTGACGAGGCCGATGTTGTAATACACCGAGCCAAAGAATTTTTTATCTTTTAAATCACTTTTGCCTGCATCCAGAATGTGCTTTTTCAATCGTTGGTGCACATCAAAGCTGGCACCGCCTGGATAAGGCGCCAATGCCTGATAGCCTTTGGCGGCGGCACCTGCCGGAATCACATCGGCTTCTGAACCTGCCCATACATCGCCAATGATGTGGTCTACCGGGATGCCAAACCGGGCCGCGGTCTTGATCGCCACAGGGGTGGAGACGCC
>CAYPZE010000151.1:0-2629 GCA_964415305.1 uncultured Methylotenera sp. | reverse complement strand
GCCGCTTTAATCTGACCCTGTTCAGTCAACACGATGCCTGGCCTGTGCGCCTGTGTATCAGCCCTGAACATTTAACCCTCATGGATTAATACTTACGGATTAACATTTACGGAGCACTCATCATGACATCTATCAGTTCACTTAGCAGTAGCAGTGCGGTTCAATCATTTTCACAGGTCGGTCAACGCAACGGTATGCAACCCCCGCCGCCACCGCCAGAGGGCGAGGGTCAGGGCAAGGATGGTGGCGGTTTGCTTGGTGCCATTGACTCGGCATTGAAAAGTGCGGGCATTGAAGGCGGCCTGGAATCTATTTTTGGGCAATCTGCGTCCAGCAGCAGTGCAAGCACCAGCACAGACAGCACGGATTCAACCACGACCAGCGATAGCAGCACCGATGCGGCCAATGCACTGAATAGCTTTTTACAAAACCTGATCAGCGCCTTGCAATCGCAGGGCACGACAGACACTAGCAGCTCAGAAAGTAGCGACAGTGAAACAGCGGCGAGCGCCACACAAGGCATGCCACCACCGCCACCTTATGGCGGCCATGGCATGGAATCTAAACTGCAAAGCCTGATTGCTTCTTTGAGCAACGACAGTAGCAGCGACAGCACAACATCGGATACCGGCTCGGACAGCACCTCGAGCGACTTGCAAAGCAGTTTTCAGTCACTGGTCAGTGCATTGGGTGGCAACAGCGACAATGCTAGTCTGAGTGGATTCCTGCAAGCGTTATCCGGCAGCATGCAGCACCGCGGCCCCGCAGGCAATGTGGTCAGCACCACCGCCTAACCTATAGTATAACCGCTGTCAGCAACAACCACCTTCACCGGTGGTCGTTGCGACACGTCACGCAGCCCAAGCAACGATCAGGCAAACTCCAGTTGCAGGATATCCGTTTCGGCATCTTCCTCCAGCCATTCAGCAGGCGCTTTGTGCAACCGGATAGGCGTGTTCATCTCTTCGCCGTCAAAGGTCAAAATGGCATAGCTGACTTCATGCGGTGCTTCAATCGGTGTGAACTTGGCAAAACCGAAATCGGCATTGCGCATCACTTGCCAGGCACCTAAGGGTTCGGCATATTCTGCTTTGGAAAAGTAATGGGCGATTTGCCTGTCAGTGGCCGCCTTGAGTGCGCAGTCATTCTCGCGTGACATGACAGACCAGCGATAATCCAGGCCATCGGCAATTGGCTGCAATTGCATCAAATACCAATGCACGTTTTCACGCGCCAGCTGTATCAACGATCGCACGCGGCCCGTATGGTGGTTAAGGATGTAATAAATCCCCAAGTCCTGCTGATGAATACTTTCACCCAAGCGAGGTAGAACGAAAAGATTAGTTGCCACAACGAACTCCTTCCATCGGAACATGCACTTAGATTGTATGCAATGAACATGCCTGAAACTGAAAGCCGATACTTTTACTGCGCTATTTATCGAATTGCCGTTGTGGGCAGTCGTCATGCCCATGAGCCCACACAATCAACCCAAGCGCAACCCTCATTTGCCAAGCTGTTGTTTTACCAGCTTATTTACGCAACCACTGCCCATCACGCTGCACAAACCAGCCAGATTGTGCTTTATCCATCCAGCGTATCGCAAACGTGCGCTGTATCTCGCCCTCCCACTCAGGGTGACCATTTGCGGCAGCAATTCCGCGATATAAGTTGGTGCGATCTGCATTTTCGTCCTTTACCAGCGCAGTTAACGCACTACGTTGAGACAGTGGCACCAAACCGGCCTCTTTGACGGCGACAAAGCCATCAGCGGTGAGCCCGACGGCACCAGACTGATAATACGGTAACAGTTGCAGATGGCGGCTTTGCATACTGGCTTTGACAGCAGCAACCGCAGGGGTATTCACATCCAGGTCAGCGGCCGCCTGCGCGGATAATGTCAGCGCGGCGCTGAGAGAAACACCGCACAGCAGTGCTTTGACAACCACATAAGCATGCCACAAACCTGATGACAGCCAGCCTAAACAGCGAGAAACGGGTTGCATGCGGGTGATCATGGTTTAGGCTCCTGATTAGCTGCCGGGCTCGTGGCAGGCACGATGGGCGGATCTGCTGGCGGATGTTGACCTGCTGGCACCTGCCAGATTTCGTCAATGACTTTATCCGCGGCTTTTTCTGCGGCAGCGGCCGGAAAATAGATATTAATGGTCACACAAGCACTCAGGCCTGTGGCCGTCAGCACGAGGCCAGCGGTACGCATACCGCGCAATTCGGCAATTTTTTTGATCAACGTCAGGTTCAATCTAGTTCCTCTCAGACAAGCGATGGACGCTTTATGTTCATTCATGCTTAATCGATAATGATTTTACTATTGCTATCCGTCACACGCTGCATACGCGCCAAGACATCTTTCCAACTGACATATTGTGTATAGCCATTCACATTGACCGAAGGCGCGCCCTTGCCTTTGACAATCACAAATCCGTCAGGCAATGGCTCAACGCCGCCCATTTTGCAAATATCGCCACGCAACTCACAGCTCAGTCCAATTTTTTCATAGCCAAACTCTTTAAAAAAACGCAAAAAAGTACGTTGCAACGCCGCCGCAGTACCCTCACCGCCCAAGGCGGTTATATTTTCAACGGCGCGCTGCGATATTTTCTTTTCA
>CAYPZE010000150.1:0-2669 GCA_964415305.1 uncultured Methylotenera sp. | reverse complement strand
TTTGAACGAAGTGCCAAGATTAAAAAAGCAAGAAAGGATGTTGTGATGCAATCGTTTTTACAATCAAGACTCACGCACTGGGTGACTGTGCCGTTGGCAGTGGCCGCTTTGTTTGGCGCCGGTTACTGGATGAAAGGCAATACGCTGTTGACCCATGCGCAGGCCACGGCTCCGGTGTCGGCCAAGACCATGACCGCGCCGAGTGCTTATATTACCTTACCTAATTTTGCCAGCATCGCGGCTAGTCAGGGCGCGGCGGTGGTGAATATCAGCGTCACTGGCACGGTGAAAACGGCAGGCATACCGGGCGTGGATCCCAATGACCCCATGTTTGAACTGTTCCGTCGTTTTCAACCCAATCTACCGCAAACCGAAACGCCGATGAGCGGATTAGGCTCTGGTTTTATTGTTAAATCTGATGGTGTGATTCTGACCAACGCGCATGTGGTTGACAAGGCGGATGTGGTCACGGTGAAATTGTCTGACAAACGCGAATTTCAGGCCAAAGTGATTGGTGTAGATAAATTGACTGATGTCGCAGTGCTTAAAATTGAGGCCAAGGATTTGCCGACTGTGCATATCGGCAGCACCAAAAACAGCAATGTGGGTGACTGGGTGGTGGCCATCGGCTCGCCATTCGGTTTTGATAACACGGTGACTGCAGGCATTATTTCGGCTAAATCGCGTGCGCTGCCAGACGAAGGCTATGTGCCATTTTTGCAAACAGACGTGGCGATTAACCCGGGTAACTCAGGCGGCCCGCTGTTTAACCTCAACGGTGAAGTCATAGGCATTAACTCACAAATTTACAGCCGTAGTGGTGGCTATCAAGGCCTGTCATTCGCTATCCCGATTGATGTCGCCATGGGCATCGAGCAGCAACTGCTGGAAAAAGGCAAAGTCAGCCGTGGCCGTTTAGGCATCGGCGTGCAATCCATTAACCAAGACCTGGCCAGCTCGTTTGGATTGCAATCCCCCAGTGGTGCGCTGGTGAGCAATGTCGAGAAGAATGGCCCGGCGGATAAAGCAGGGCTGGAGCCAGGCGATGTGATTGTTAAATTCAACGGCCAGAGCATAGACCGCTCGAGTGACTTGCCGCCAATGGTGGCCAGCGTGAAACCTGGTAGCACCGTTGGCATTGAAGTCTGGCGCAACAAGCAGCTAAAAAAATTGTCTGTGCGCATTGATGAAATGCAAACAGCACACGCGGGGCCAGCGCAAGTGGCCGATAGCCAGCAAGCCAAGCTGGGCGTCAGTGTGCGTCCACTCAATGCACAAGAGCTGGCACAAACGCAGCTCAAGCAAGGCTTGCTGGTTGAAGAAGTGGCCAAAGGGCCTGCTGCTACCGCCGGGATTCAGCCCGGAGATGTGATTCTGGCGGTGAATGGCGACCAGGTGAAAAATGTAGCGCAACTACAGGACAAGCTGTCACAGAACGTGAAAAATGTCGCCTTGCTGGTGATGCGTGGTGAAAGCAAAATCTACGTGCCAGTGAAAATCAGTTAATGAAGACCGGTTGATGTTTACGTGTAGTCCTTAGAGACTTGCCCCGCACTTGCGGGGCTTTTTTATCTACCAGGCAAATTCAGGCTCGGCATTGCATAATTCTGCTACGCTTTGCTTTTTGCTCGTAAAATAATCCCTATGCAGACATTTCACATAGCGCCTACGCACAACGCAACTTTAGAGGCAGCCTTGGTGCGGCAAATTAATCAAAAAACCAAACCGCTGGGGGCATTGGGCCGGCTGGAAACCCTGGCATTACAACTGGGCCTGATACAACAAACCGAGCAGCCCACTTTGCAGCAGCCGACCATGCTGGTGTTTGCGGGTGACCACGGCATCGTGGCAGAAGGCGTGAGCCCTTACCCGCAAGCGGTGACGGCGCAAATGGTGCTGAATTTTCTCAATGGTGGTGCCGCCATCAATGTATTCGCACGCCAACATGCTTTTGATTTGCATGTGGTGGATAGCGGCGTGAATGCCGTGTTTCAACCGCACCCCATGCTGATTGATGCCAAATTGGGCATGGGTACCGAAAACTTCCGCCATTTGCCTGCCATGACGGCTGACCAGTGCACGCAAGCCATCACGCGTGGTGCACAAATTGCGCGTGATGTGATTGCCCAAGGCTGTAACGTACTGGCACTGGGTGAAATGGGTATAGGTAATACATCTAGCGCCAGTTGCCTGATGAGCGTGCTGTGCGATTTTCCCATGCATCAGTGTGTGGGCCGTGGCACCGGCCTGAGCGATAAAGGCTTGCAGCACAAGCTGTCGGTATTGACCTCGGCGCTGCAAAGCCACCATGTGCCAGCCGATGACCCGTTGCAGGCTTTGACCGTATTTGGTGGCTTTGAAATTGCCATGATGGTGGGGGCATTACTCGCGGCGGCAGAAGCCAGGACAGCATTGCTGATTGATGGCTTTATTGCGACCTCTGCCTTATTAGTCGCCGCCAAACTGTATCCGCAAGTAATTGATTATTGCATCTTTGCGCATTGCTCGGATGAAAGTGGGCACAGCATGATGCTGTCGCATCTCAAGGCGCAGCCGTTGTTACATTTATCCCTGCGTTTGGGGGAAGGCACCGGGGCGGTGCTGGCTTATCCCTTGTTGCAATCAGCCGTGGCTTTTCTCAATGAAATGGCCAGTTTTGACAGTGCCGG
>CAYPZE010000149.1:0-3019 GCA_964415305.1 uncultured Methylotenera sp. | reverse complement strand
GTTTGAAACATAATGTAGACACGCTCCTGGTATTCCGGCGAAATGCCAGGCCCGTCGTCAGTGACACTGAACTCATAAAAGCCTTTGCCGACGGTACGGCCACTCAGCTGAATGTGGCCTTGCGTTTTATCATGGTGCTTGATGGCATTGGCAAACAGGTTACGCAGCACTTGTTCTAGCGGGGTGGCGAGCGTTGTCAGCGTGGGGAGGTCTGGGGCTACTGCCAGGGTAAACCCTTCGGGTGGTGCTTGTAGCTCGAAGATATTTTGCGCCCATTTGCCGAGTTCGACTTGGCTGACGCTGCCTTCCATGCGCCCAGCGCGCGAGTAGGCGAGTAAGTCATCCAGTAGCCGCTCCATCCTGCGCAGGCGGCCACGTAGCAGATCCATATGTTGCGGGATCGCGTCGACTAGACCATTGTTGAGGTCTTCTTCAATCCAGTGCGAAATCTGGAAGATGCCGCGCAATGGTGACTTCAGGTCATGCGAAGCGACATAGGCAAATGTCGCCAGTTCTTTATTGCTACGTTCAAGTTCATCGCGGTGTTCCGCCAGTTTTTCACTGGCTTTGACGCGGGCAGAAATGTCGGTAATGGCCGATAGCACTTTGACGCCATCATCGGTCTCAATCGGGTTCAGCCCGACTTCTACCGGGAACTCGCTACCGTCTTTGCGGCGGCCAAATAAGTCGCGGCCAGTGCCCATGGCACGGGGGCTTAAGTCAGAAAAGAAAGAAGCGCGGTGATGTGGGTGCTGATGACGGAAGCGCTCAGGCAGCAGGATATCTATCGACTGGCCCAGTAATTCGACGCGGCTGTAGCCAAAAATGCTTTCTGTCTGGTTATTCACCATTTCGATGATGCCGCTTTTATTCACCATCACCATGGCATTAGGAGCCGCTTCGACCACTTGGCGGAAACGCTCTTCCATTCTTTTACGCGCTGAAATGTCGGTAATGGCTGATAGTACTTTGACGCCATCGTCGGTTTCAATCGGGTTCAGCCCGACCTCTACTGGGAACTCGCTACCGTCTTTGCGGCGGCCAAATAAATCGCGGCCAGTGCCCATGGCACGGGGGCTTAAGTCAGAAAAGAAAGAAGCGCGGTGATGTGGGTGCTGATGGCGGAAGCGCTCCGGCAGCAGGATGTCTATCGATTGACCTAGTAACTCGACCCGGCTGTAGCCAAAGATGTTCTCTGTCTGGGTGTTCACCATTTCGATGATGCCGGTGTGATTCACCATCACCATCGCCGTAGGTGCGGCCTCGACTACCTGACGTAAGCGCAGGTTGGCGCGTTCGATATCCCCAATGTCATCATGCATGACAGCTCCCTTTGCCCCAACAAAAACTTGTCCGGCGAGTGTGAGTGTAACTGCGAGTGTCTCTGGAATGCGTGCTACGGATGCTCTGTTCTATTTACGCTCAAGTATATCCATGTCGCTGTTGGGAATGCAATGTGTCAGGACCATGTTTGTGACGATATTTTTATTGGACGCATGTCTGGTGTGGCTCTCACTGAGGCGATAGCCGTACGACCTTGAGGCGCAGCATATGATGTTTGCCTGCACCTGTCATCGCTTGGCGTGTTAAGGGATACCAATAATCTTCAGGTATTCCTCAAGTGTCAATGTGAGCGCTTGCAGCGAGCTATTCACTTCGTCGAGATGCGCATTACCGTTCAGATGCAGTTGCTCCAACAAGGCCTTGTGTTTTTCAACCGCGTCTAAATGCGCCTCCAGTTTTGCTTCTTTCAGTTCTTTGGTCATGGTCAATCCCCTTTGCAAGATGTGTTTACTCTAACAGGCTTTGGGATCATGCGTTTAGCTTATATCAAGGCCTTAACTGTTTGAGTAATTTGAGGGCTGCAAAGTTGCGGCCTGTATGCATTCGGTTTTCGCCAGCGTACGTCATCAGGCAAGCGCAAATATATGGATGGGTTGTTGCAATGCTGCCCGCTGATTAAAATGACAGCATGTCTGCTGCATTGATTCAACAATACCTCCCCGGTTACCCTGCCCATTTGCGTGCGCAAATTACGCAGTTGCATGCGCAAGGGCAACTAGGGGCGTATATTCAACAGCGCTATCCACAGGTGCATGTGATACAAAGCGATAAGGCCTTGTATGACTTTTGTATTGAGCTCAAGCAGCGCTATTTAAAAAATGCGCCTTTGCTCGACAAAGTGTATTTCGATAACAAACTGACGATTGAGAAGCAGACCTTGGGCTTGAACACGGCCATTTCGCGTGTGCAAGGCGGCAAGCTCAAGGCTAAGAAAGAAATCCGTATTTCGGCGTTTTTTAAAACGGCGCCGCTAGCGTTTTTGCAAATGATTGTGGTGCATGAGCTCGCACATTTGAAAGAGCGCGACCACGACAAGGCGTTTTACCAACTTTGTTTGCATATGGAGCCCAGCTATATGCAGTATGAATTTGATTGCCGGGTATATTTGTTGTGGCAGCTATTAGATAAACCTGTGACGACAGACACCTAGCCAAATAAGTCATCCAGCGGATTTTTACCATTAGATGACGGCTTGCCCGAAACGCGGCTGGAAGTGAATTCTTCTTCGATATTATCGCGGTAATAGCTCCACGGCGTGCTGGCATTTTTTAAATTGCGCCACAGGCTTTCACCGACATTGGCGTATTCCAGTGCGCTGCCATCCTCCAACTCGACCTTTAACACGCGCCGTAGCGCATCATAACCAATCGCGCGCAGCTTGCCAGCGTGGGTTTTAATCATGTCCATATGGCACCAACCCTAGCTGCCACAACCTGTTTTACAGCCGCAGGATTTGCCAGCCGGTTTCAAGCCTTTGTGTTGCCAGGCTTTTAAAAAGGCGTCTTTACTCATGGGCTGGATATTAAGCGATTGCTGTAGTGCGTGATCAACGACTTGCGTCTGGTAGTGCTGAAAGTGCGCCAGGTATTTGGCATAGGCACGGTCTGCGCCCCGCAGTTGTTGCCATTGTGTCCAGATCCATTTTTTCAGTGCAAACATACAAACTCCTGCGGTT
>CAYPZE010000148.1:0-3278 GCA_964415305.1 uncultured Methylotenera sp. | reverse complement strand
GTTGCCTGATATTGCGCAATGTTTGCAATCCATCCTGGCCTGGCATCATCACATCAAGAATCACCAGATCAAACTTACCAGCCAGCACGTATTGCTCGCCAGTCAATCCATCGTGGGCAGTTGTTACGGTAAAGCCTTCTTGCGTCAGAAACTCCTTCAGCATATTGGCCAATTCAACATCATCGTCAATCAACAGCAGCTTGCTCATTTATGTCCTTTTTTAAAAGATAACACAAGGCTTATCCTAATATTTAGCCTCGGAATATTATGAACAATTAAATTGATTAACAAGCGTAAATCGCCCAACTTTACCCAAGTTTTCAAACTGTATCAAAAATGTTAAACATTCCTAAATTATACATGAATGTTTTGTGATGCAAAATCTCAGTCTGCAGTAAACGCTTCACACAACTGACTCAACAGTTGCCCAAACAGCGGCAGCACCTCATCTGCGCTGTGCGGACTGTCATCGTCAGTGGTGGCAATCATGTAACTAATGGTCACTTTGTCCAGATTTTCTCGGTATTCTTGCCAGTGCTCGGACTCGGCCTCCGCAATCAATCTAAACTTATGAAAACCAGATTCGATGATCTCGGCCAACATCTCTGGCGCCAGCCCGTCAAATAAGGTTTTACCGATGGTGATCTGCGCCCGGTCGTAATCCGGCTGATGTCCTTCCTGAGTCAGCGGCATGAACAGAAAAGCATACACCATCAAGCCGAAACATTGATAGACGCCGAGCATATCAAAGTCATTTTGCAACTCATCTGCCGGGTGACGATCTGCACTCTGAATGGCCTTAAAGGTTAAAAAGCTCGCCAGATAATGCACTGAATCTTCGACATCGCCATGCGCAAAAGCGGCAACCGCTTGCGCTTCAGACGGCGCATCTGCACGCGTTTGGGCCTGACACAGTTGATGCATAAACCGCAGGCGTTCTTCGTAAGTCATTTCCATGATGATCCCTTTATTAATCCTGATTCATTCAATATTGTCGTGTTATTCAATCTCTGGCAGCGCTTCCAGCTTTTCCTGCACATCCAGCCACTGTTCCTCGATTAAATCGAGTTGCTTTTGATTTTCGCCTTGCGCAATCAAGAGTGCTTGCAGTGTTTCGCGCTGTTCGGCCTCATAAATCGCGCTATCTGCCAGGCGGCTTTCAATCCCCTGCTGCTCTTGCGTGAACTTGGTCAGCTGAGCTTCTAGTGTCGCCAGTGTTTTGAGCAACGGCCTGCGTTCTACCAAGCGCGCCTGTCTATCCGCTTTTTGCTGATGGTAGCTGTTTTGCTTAACGACTGCAGTCCGACTGGCCGTGGCTTCCGTTTGCGCCGTTTTGAGTAACGACACTTTGTAATCTTCCAGGTCGCCATCAAACACATTGGCTTGGCCATCAGCCACTAGCACAAACTTTTCGCAACAGGTGGCCAGAAGCGTGCGATCGTGTGACACCATGACCATGCCACCTTCATAGGCCTGCAAAGCCATGGACAAGGCATGCCGCATTTCAATATCCAGGTGGTTGGTCGGCTCATCCAGCAAAATGAGGTTAGGCCGTTGCCAAATGAGCATAGCTAATGCCAAGCGTGACTTTTCGCCGCCGGAGAATGGCCCACAGGCTGTTTTGGCCATCTCACCCCTGAAATCAAAGCCGCCTAAAAAATCTAGCAGTTCCTGCTCTCTGGCTTGCGCGTCCAGCCGCTGTAAATGTTGCAAAGGCGAATCAGTGGCAACCAGTTGTTCGAGCTGGTGCTGGGCAAAATACCCAATCCGTAAATCTTTACCTTCTACCCGCTCACCTGACAACAGGGTTTCGGACTGCGCCAGGGCTTTGATCAAGGTGGATTTACCGGCGCCGTTTTTGCCTAACAACCCAATGCGTTCACCAGGACGAATCGCCAAATGGGCCAGCTTGACCAGCGTTTGCCCGGCATAACCCAGCGCCGCCTGATTCATCACCAACAGAGGGTCGGGGGCGGAGCCTAAGTCACGAAAACTAAAGCTGAAGGGGGAATCGACATGCGCAGCACTGATACGCTCCATGCGTTCAAGCGCCTTGATACGGCTTTGTGCCTGCCGCGCTTTGGTCGCCTGCGCCCGAAAACGATCAATATATTTCTGCAAATGCGCCATTTGCTGTTGTTGCTTTTGGTAACTGGCCTGTTGCAGGGTCAGTTTCTCGGCACGCTGGCGCTCAAAATCACTGTAGCCGCCGCGATACAAGGTCAGTTGCTGTTGTTCGATATGCAAAATATGGTTCACGGTGTTATCGAGAAACTCACGGTCATGCGAAATGAGCAGCAAGGTGCCACGATAGGCACTCAGCCAGCCTTCTAGCCAGATCACCGCCTCAATATCGAGGTGGTTAGTCGGTTCATCCAGCAATAACAAGTCGGAGCGGCACATCAAGGCGCGCGCCAAATTGAGGCGCATACGCCAACCACCAGAAAAATCACTGACCGAACGACTCAATTGCGCTTGAGAAAAGCCCAACCCAGCTAATAAAGCACTGGCTCTGGCTTCTGCACTGTAGCCATCAATATCCGCCAGGCGCTGATGCCACTCGGCAACATGCAACGGGTCATGGCTGTCACCCGCCTCTGCTTGCGCAAGCTTGACTTGCAGGGTGCGTAACTCTTCATCGCCATCCAGGGTGTATTCGAGGGCAGACTGCGCCAACGCGGGCGTTTCCTGTGCCACATGCGCGATCACCCATTGTGGCGGCATGAGTAACTCGCCAACATCGGCCGTGAGCTCGCCACGCAGCAAGGCAAACAAGGTAGATTTACCTGCGCCATTGGCGCCTGTCAGGCCAACGCGATGCCCAGGGTGCAATTGAAAACTAGCGGCCTCAACCAGCGTTTTACCTGCCCTGGAAAAAGTCAGTTGTTTAAACTGAATCACTGACAATCACTTTCATTTAAAAACAACCTTGCAAAAAGAGTGGCATTTTAAACGAATCACTCATGCTCTGGCTGAATAATTCCGCCCTAAGCAGGGAGTTCTACTGCGGCTGCGCAACTGTTTTCGAGTAAAATAGTCAGTTATTGTCACAACCCTCTCAACCCTTGTTCAACGTCCTTATGCCTCTGCAAAAAATCAAACGCTGGCTGGTTTCACTCATGATGGTGATTTTTATCATGCTGGCGGGCATTATTGGCGTCATCCAGTTTTATGTTTTTCCACATATTGACGACTATAGAGAGCGCATTGAACAAGCTCTTAGCCATTCACTCAAACAACAATTGAACATCTCCCATATCGTCAGACTCTTGCGCGGA
>CAYPZE010000147.1:0-3384 GCA_964415305.1 uncultured Methylotenera sp. | reverse complement strand
GCCGCCACTAGGTTCAAACACGCTTTTGAGTTCCTCTACCAAAAAGGTGACATCGCCACCTTTACGGAACACGGCGGACATGACGCGGGTCAGTGCAACAATCCACTGGAAGTGCTCCATGTTCTTGGAGTTGATGAAGATCTCGAACGGACGGCGGTGCTCTTGGGGCGTGCCTTCGTTCATGATGACGTCGTTGATGGTGATGTAGAGCGCGTGCTCGGTCACCGGGGTTTTGATTTTGTAGGTGTTGCCCACGAGCATGTCTGGGCGGCTCAAGGGTTCACCCATTTGAATGATGTTTGTGACAGGCGCTTGTGCGGCCTCGGCTGCTTTTTTGTCTTCATCGGTCACCAGTTTGTAAGCGGTGATTTTTTTGTCGATTTTGATTGCCATGTTGTTCTCCCTATTGGAGCTTAATTTTTCAATAAATTCAATATGCTAACGTCATCCAAAATTCTGGATGGTTGCCGTTACGAGCGATGCCAGTGCCAGGCAAAAAGCGGTTTTAAACCGGAGTGTACAAACAGTACATGAGGATTTAAAACTGCTTTTTAACGCTGCAATGGCGAGCGCAGTCGGCAAACACTAGAATTTTCCGTAGTAGCCTTCTTTAAACGCGTCGAATAAATTGGCCGCTGTGTGAATCTCACCATCGTACTCAATCTCTTCGTTGCCTTTGGCTTCAATCTCGGTGCCATCTTCCAGCGTGAACTTGTAGGTGGTGCTCTCTAAGTCTTTCTCGGTCACCAATACGCCTTGGAACGCTTCTGGGTTAAAACGGAAAGTCGTGCAGCCTTTGAGGCCTTTGTCATAGGCGTAGAGATAAATGTTCTTGAAATCTTCAAAGTCGTAATCGGTCGGCACGTTGATGGTTTTGGAGATGGAGCTATCAATCCATTTTTGCGCCGCGGCCTGGATATCCACGTGGGCTTTGGCCATGATGGTGGATGAATCGAGGAAGTAGTCTGGCAATTGCTCTTCTGGCTTGTCGCTGAACGGCATGGCGTTTGGGTTGACCAGTTCGCGGTAAGCCAGCAGCTCATAGCTGAATACGTCAACTTTCTCTTTAGACTTTTTGCCTTCACGAATCACATTACGCGCATAGTGGTGGGCAAAGCTAGGCTCGATACCGTTGCTGGCGTTGTTGGCCAGGCTGAGTGAAATGGTGCCGGTAGGCGCGATAGAGCTGTGGTGCGTGAAACGCACGCCTTTGGTGGCGATCTGGTTACGCAGGCCTTCTGGGAACTGCTGCATATAGCGGCTGTATTTACCCAGCAACACTTTACCGGCCAGTTTTTGGCCAACCTTGATGCCATCAGCGGCCATTTCCGGGCGCACGCGCAGCATGTCGGCGGTGACTTCAAACTTCTCGTCCATAATCGGTGCTGGGCCTTTTTCTTCGGCCAGTTGCACGCCAACTTCCCAGCCTACTTCGGCCATGACGCGGGTCACTTCTTCAGTGAATTTGATCGAGTCTTCATCACCATATTTCATTTTGAGCATGGTCAGTGTGGAACCCAAGCCTAAATAGCCCATGCCGTGGCGGCGTTTGCGGGCGATTTCTTGGCGTTGTTGCTCTAATGGCAATCCGTTGATTTCGACCACGTTATCCAACATGCGGGTGAACACGGCAACGACCTTGTGATATTCATCCCAGTCAAAAGCGGCTTGGTCAGTAAATGGCTCACGCACAAACTTGGTCAGATTAACGGAGCCCAGCAAACAGGCGCCGTAAGGGGGCAATGGTTGCTCGCCGCAAGGGTTGGTGGCGCGGATGTTTTCGCAGAACCAGTTGTTGTTCATTTCGTTGACGCGGTCGATCAGGATAAAGCCTGGCTCGGCAAAGTCGTAGGTGGAGGACATGATCACGTCCCACAGACGGCGCGCTTTGATGGTTTTGTAGATGCGGCAAGCGACTTTACCAGCCTCAGGGCCATCGAGCTTGGTCAGATATTTACCTTTGATCGGCCAGTCTCGCCACACCACTTGTGACTCGTCGTTCACATTCAGGCCGTCGATAATGGCTTCTTTTTCGGTGACTGGGAAGGCCAAGCGCCATTCGGCGTCGGCTTTGACAGCTTCCATAAATTCTTTGGTGATCAGGCAGCTGAGGTTGAACTGGCGTAAACGGCCGTTTTCACGTTTGGCTTTAATAAAGTCAGTCACGTCCGGATGCGAAATATCAAAGGTCGCCATTTGCGCACCACGACGGCCACCGGCAGACGAGACGGTGAAACACATTTTGTCGTAGATATCCATAAAGCTTAATGGACCAGACGTGTAAGCACCTGCGCCAGCGACAAACGCGCCTTTTGGACGCAGGGTGGAGAATTCGTAACCAATACCGCAACCAGCTTTTAAAGTGAGCCCCGCTTCGTGCACCTTGGCCAGAATATTGTCCATGCTGTCTTCGACCACGCCGGAGACAGTACAGTTAATGGTAGAAGTGGCTGGTTTGTGCTCTTGCGCCCCGGCATTAGAAGTAATGCGGCCTGCCGGGATCGCGCCACGACGCAACGCCCACAGGAATTTTTCGTGCCATTCGGCTTTTTTGGCTTCGGTGGTCTCAACGTCGGCCAGCGCGCGGGCGACGCGGCTGTAAGAGTCATCCATGTCTTGGTCTACATGCTCGCCAGACTTGGTTTTGAGACGGTATTTTTTATCCCAAATATCCAGCGAAACAGGCTGCACCGGAATCTCCACAGCAACCCCTTCTGACAGGACCTTCTTTTGTTCAACAGCTTTCAGCATCGAGTTCTCCCACCTTTGGTATTTCTTATTAAATTGATCACGCGCTTTAACCGGCAATCCCCTGCGGCAAAAGCGCGTTGCAACCCACATTGGCTTTAAACAAGCGTTGAGACGCTTATTGCGCCGCACGCTATGGCTTGAGGTGCGACTCCGGCTAAACACAATATCTTGTGTTGCTGGCAGTAATTTATGCCTATACTTTGTTGACGTCAATCGATTTTTTACGCCTTTTTTTAGTGCGTATCGCTTGCATTTTGTGAATCACTTTTACTATAAGGGCTCAGACATAGGTGAGTCATCACTCTCCTGTTTTGCATGCATTTCATTGGTGCACGCAGGCGACATCAGACGCAAATATGCGAGAATAGCGCCATGCCAACATTCGTTTATTCCCTGCTGATGTATGCAGTGGCGCTGCTGCTGCCCCTCAAGCTTTTCTGGCGCGGCCTCAAGCAACCCGAATATCGCCAACACGTGGGTGAGCGCTACGGCTACTACACGCAAACCGCCACTGCGCCTGTGATTTGGGTGCACTGCGTGTCGGTGGGTGAAACGCGCGCCACACAGCCGCTGATTCATGCATTGCTTGCACACTATCCGCAACACCAGGTGCTGATCACGCACGGCACCCCG
>CAYPZE010000146.1:0-3384 GCA_964415305.1 uncultured Methylotenera sp. | reverse complement strand
GATGTGATGATGCCAGGCCAGGATGGATTGCAAACATTGCGCAATATCAGGCAACACTCTGATATTCCTGTGCTGATGCTGACGGCGAAAGACGACAACGAGGGCCGTATTGAAGGGCTGGAGGGCGGCGCTGATGATTACGTTCAAAAACCCTGCCTGCCTAGAGAATTGGTTGCCAGAATTCGTGCGATTTTGCGCCGTCACACCAGTGACACGCCAAAAGGCAATGATATTGTGGTTGGCCAACTAGTCGTTTCCAGCGAGCGCAGAAAAGTATTCTGGGTGGATAAGCCGATTGTGTTTACCAGCACCGAGTTTAGCCTGATTGAAATCCTGGCTAAACATGCTGGGACGATTGTTAGCAAAGAAGATTTGTCTATTAAAGCACTGGGTCGTCCGTTAGTGAAATATGATCGTAGCATTGACGTACATTTGAGTAGTATTCGTCAAAAAATCTCAGAAGTGTCTGGTGGCGTTAATGTGATCCAAACCATTTACCGCGTCGGGTACCAATTAGTTAGAGAGTAAGTGAAATAATGCGAGGGTTATGGGGCGCCTGTTCTGGAAGTTATTTGTAGCATTTTTTTTGGCGCTCATCTCCACCGGCATTATCGTCGGCAGTCTTGTCGAGTGGCAGTTCCATCAACAAATTTCCACGCAAAGAGAAGTTTCACCAGCGTGTGTTGATCAGGCTGCCTGCCCGACTCAGCCAGCAACAGTCGCCTCTGCGCCTCAACGGCCCCAAGCCACTGTTTCACCCATTGAGAGAAGATTTTTAGGCTTGCCCCTGACGATCTTTTTTTTCAGTATCGTCTCCAGTGTGATTTTTGCCGGTGTGCTAGCCTGGTCAATTTCGCATCCCATCAAGCTATTGCTTGAACATCTTAAAAGCGCCGCAGAAGGTGACTTGCTAGTCAGGGTCAGCCCTAAAATCACGGCCAGTCACGACGAGTTTTCTGAACTGGGTCAGGCCTTTGATCTGATGGCGTTACGCCTGAATAATATGATCAAAAGCCAATCCAAAATGCTGCATCATGTGTCACATGAATTGCGTTCACCCTTGGCCAGGATCCAAATGTCGGTGGGTCTGGTAATGCAGAATCCCAAAAAGATGCAAAGTTCTTTGCAGCGTGTTGAGCTGGAAGCCGTGCGCATGGAGCGCATGATCTCTGAGTTACTGGAGATTTTTCGCTTTGAATCTGGGATGCAAAAACTGCAAAAAACCGAAGTGGATTTGAAAGGGCTGCTGACAGGGATTGTCGGCGATGTGTTATTCGAAAAACAGGATGCCAAGCTGCATCTCGATATGCCTGAAGATGTGGTGGTGGTCGATGGCCAATTGGAGTTGCTGCAACGTGCGATAGACAATGTGATACGCAATGCGGTGAAATATGGCCCCGAAAATGGCGTGGTCACCATCACGCTGCAACACAGTGCACGTACCAGTGAGGTGATTCTTGAGGTGGAAGACCAAGGCCAGGGGGTAGAGCCGCAAGAGCTGGAGCAGATTTTCAGGCCTTTTGTGCGCGGCCGCCGCGCGTCGCAAGTAGAAGGCCATGGTATCGGCCTGGCCATGACCAAGCACATCGTTGAGGCGCATGGTGGGTTCGTCAGGGCGACTAATCTCAGCCCGCATGGTTTTATGATACGCATCCATTTGCCTGAAAAGCATGAGGCTCCCACCGATCAAGAGTCCAAAAATTGGATGTAACAATGCTAAAATAGACGGTTTACGAATAACGTAGACGATTGCCGGATATTTTATGACAGCACAACACTCCACCCCAGACAACGCGACAGAGTCAATCGTTGATGAGAATCACGTGATTGCGGAGCGACGAGAAAAGTTGCGCTTGTTGCGCGAACAAGCGCAGGCCAGCCAAACAGCCGCTTTTCCTAACGACTTTAAGCCAGAGCATAAAGCGGCTGCTTTGCAAGAGGCTTATGCCGCCAGCGAAAAAGAAACACTGGATCCGCAAGAAATTGCTGTAGTCGTGGCAGGTCGCATGATGCTAAAACGTGTGATGGGTAAAGCCAGTTTTGCAACGATTCAAGATAGCACTGCGCGTATTCAACTCTATGTGGCGCGTGATGAAATCGGTGAGGAGCTCTACGAGCGCTTCAAACACTGGGACATGGGTGACATTCTGGGCGCGCGGGGCCGCTTGTTTAAAACACGCACTGGCGAACTGTCTGTGCATGTGACCGAACTGCGTTTGCTCACTAAATCACTGCGTCCATTACCTGAAAAGTTTCATGGCCTGCAAGACCAGGAAATCAAATACCGCCAGCGTTATGTCGATTTGATCACTTCAGAAGAAACGCGCGCCACATTTAAAGCGCGTTCAAAAGTGGTGGCGGCGATTCGCCAGTTTATGAATGACAACGAGTTTCTGGAAGTCGAAACGCCCATGCTGCACCCGATTCCGGGTGGCGCCTCAGCCAAGCCGTTTGTGACGCATCATAATGCACTCGATATGCAGATGTTTATGCGTATTGCGCCAGAACTCTACCTGAAGCGCCTGATTGTGGGTGGCTTTGAACGCGTGTTTGAAATCAACCGTAACTTCCGTAATGAAGGCCTCAGCGTGCGTCATAACCCTGAGTTCACCATGATGGAGTTTTACGCGGCTTACACCGACTATCAATGGTTAATGAATTTTACTGAGCAATGTATCCGCGCCGCAGCGATTGCTGCCAATGGCACGGCAGTACTGAGCTACGCCGGTAAAGAGGTTGATTTGAGCAAGCCGTTTGAGCGCTTGACCATTGTCGGCGCAATTCAGAAATATGCACCGCAATACACACTGGCGCAACTCAATGACGCTGATTTCATCCGTCAGGAGTTATTGAAGTTTGGTGTGAAGCCATTTGACCACGCTGGTTTGGGTTCATTGCAGTTATCTCTGTTTGAAGAAACCGCTGAAAGCCAGCTCTGGCAGCCTACTTATATCATTGATTATCCGGTGGAAGTTTCACCACTGGCCCGTGCTTCAGACAAACATCCGGAAATCACAGAGCGTTTTGAGCTGTTTATTACCGGCCGCGAAATGGCCAACGGCTTTAGCGAGCTGAATGATGCTGAAGACCAGGCTGCGCGCTTCCATGCCCAAATGAAAGCCAAAGAGGCGGGTGACCAGGAAGCTATGTTTTACGATGCTGACTTTATCCGTGCGCTGGAGTATGGCATGCCGCCAACCGGTGGCTGCGGTATTGGCATTGACCGCCTGGTGATGCTGATTACGGATAGCCCCAGCATTCGTGATGTGATTCTGTTCCCGCACATGCGCGCAGAAAGCTAAACCTGATAAGCTAACATAAAGCCACCCAGTAAGGGTGGCTTTTTTGTTACTAATAGTCTGCTTGTAAGAAATGTGTAAGGTT
>CAYPZE010000145.1:0-3405 GCA_964415305.1 uncultured Methylotenera sp. | reverse complement strand
CATCAGGACAAGGGCTCTGATTGCATCAAATTGAGGAGATTCAACATGAATAAAGATATTTTTGAAGGCAACTGGAAACAACTCAAAGGCAAAGTGCAGGAGCAATGGGGCAAGTTAACCAATGACGACCTGGATGTGATTGAAGGTAAGCGCGACCAGGTCGCCGGTAAAATCCAGGAGCGTTATGGCATCACCAAAGATGAAGCTGAGAAGCAAATCAGGACTTGGGAAAGCAAGCATAAGCACTAAGCTAATGCGCCAAAAAAGGACAAGCTGTGCTTGTCCTTTTTTTCATGTCGAAGAAATGGTTACCCGGTATTGCGCAAGCTGGTGGCAATGCCGTTAATCGTCAACGGAATCGCCCATTTCAATTTTTCGTCGGTTTCACCATTGCGGTAGCGCTGGATCATTTCTACCTGCAAATGATTCATGGGGTCAAGATACGGCAAGCGGTCGCGGATAGATTTGGCAATGACCGGCTGTGTGGCCAGGCGTTGTGTGGTGCCTAGCAACAAATTCACCGCATCGGTAGTCAGTTTGTGCTCATGCGCAATGCGGCTGAAAATCTCTTCGCGCAGGTCTCGGTCTTCGAGCAAATGGGCATAGTGGCGCGCCACAATCAGATCAGTTTTTGCCAGCACCATATCCACATTCTGAATCAAGGTATTAAACAGCGGCCAATGCGCCTGCATCTCGTGCAGCATGGCCAGACGCGCTTCTTTTAACGCTGGGTCTTGCTGCAAAAAATGATGAATGGCACTGCCCAGGCCATACCAGCCTGGCAGCAGCAGGCGGCATTGACCCCAGGAGAAACCCCACGGAATCGCCCGTAAATCCTCAATACGCCGCGTCGTTTTTCGTGCAGCGGGACGGCTGCCTAAATTCAGCTCGGCAATCTCGTTGATGGGCGTGGTATTAAAAAAGTATTCGGCAAAGCCCGGCGTCTCGTAGACCAGGCTGCGGTAGCTGGTCATAGCAGTGGCAGATAGCGTCTCCATCACACCTTCAAACGCGCGTCGCTTGCCAGATTCCAGCTGGTCAGCCGGGAACAAGGTTGCATCCAGCGTGGCGGCAATCAGGGTCTCCAGATGCTGGCGTCCGACCACCGGATCGGCATAGCGCGTAGAAATAATTTCGCCTTGCTCGGTGAGGCGAATCTGGCCATCCACCGTGCCTTTGGGCTGCGCCATGATGGCCTGGTAAGTCGGGCCACCACCACGCCCCACGGTGCCGCCCCTGCCATGAAACAGGCGCAATTTAACATTGGCCTGATTGAACAATTCGACCAGCGAGATTTCTGCCTTATAGAGCTCCCAGTTAGAAGTCAAAAAGCCGCCATCTTTATTACTGTCCGAATAGCCCAGCATGACCTCTTGCTCATTGCCCTGATAACGAATCACATGGCGGATACCCAGCAAGCTGAGCCATTTCCCCATAATCATGGGGGCATCGCGCAAGTCGGCAATGGTTTCAAACAGCGGCACAATATTCAAATCGACCTGGATGTTGGCCGAGCCCCACACACCGCGCAACAAACCAGCTTCGCGTTGCAGCAAGGCCACTTCCAGCAGGTCCGACAAGGTTTCGGTGTGCGAAATAATATATTGGCGCACCGCATGCTCGCCAAAGCGCTCACGCATTTCGCGCACCGCTACCAGCACACCAATTTCTTTATGCACCAGCTCTGAGTATTGCTGAAAAGGTGAAAACAGCAAGCGCGGCTGCTTGAGTTCCTCAAGCAAAATACCGATTTTTTCATCCTCATTAAACGCGGCATAATCAAAATCATGCCCGGCTTTTTGCAATAACTCGGTAATCACCGCTTCATGCACATCTGAGGATTGCCGGATATCGACCGTGGCCAGATGAAAGCCAAACGTGGCAATGGCCTTGATCAGCTTGCCCAGGCGCGGGTAAATCAAAGCCTCACCATGATGTGCACGCAGCGAGTCGGCAATGGTTTGTAAAGGCACCAGCAGCGCCTCAGGCGTGTCGTAAGGCTCCGCCGCCATGTCTTCAGGCAGCACCCAGCCGCCTTGTGGCAGCAGCCTGTTCGCCGTGGCCAGCAGACTATCGTAAATACCATTGAGTGCTAAACGATAAGGCTCATCGAGCCGATGTTGCGATTGGTCACGCGAGGCTTTGGTGAGTTGTAATACTGCATCATCCACACCAACCACGCGCGTTGACACTGCCAGCTCGCGCTTTAAAGCCGCCAGTTCCTGCAAATAAAATTTAAACAAGGTGTTCGCCTGCAAGCGTACGCTTTCGCGCAAGGTCGCGCCGTTCACAAACGGGTTGCCATCGCGGTCACCACCTATCCAGCTGCCCATACGTAAAAAGCCTGGCAGAACGACGTCGGGGAGCACCTCTGATAAATCGCGCTCGATGTCTTGCAGAATCTCAGGGATGACATGCAAAAACGTGCTTTCGTAGTAAGTCAGCGCATTTTCAATTTCATTGAGCACACTGAGCTTGGAGTAGCGCATCATGCGGGTTTGCCATAGTGCAGACACCGCGCCTTGCAACAGCAGGCTGTTGCGCGCCAACTGCCGCTCCGACACCATATGCGCACGCTCGCCCAGCAGCTCGGCAATCAGGCGTTCAATATCCAGCACGCTTTTGCGTTGTACCTCGGTCGGGTGCGCGGTGAGGACGGGTGAAATCAAGGCATCTTGCAGCAAGGTGTGAACAGTATCGGCCGGAATAGCAGCGGCTTTGATTTGCAACCAGGTATAGGCCAACATGCCGGGTGCAGGCGTATTCTGCTGGCAATGCCCCAATTGCTGGCCATATAAATCCTCGGCCAGATTGACCAGGTGCTTAAAGTAAGCCAGCGCGCGCACCACGCGCACCGTATGCTCCAGGCTCAATTCGGCCAGCAACTGCTCCAGATCAAGCGAGGCCTGCTGGTCGTGGGTTTGATGAAACCGCAGGGCCGCTTGGCGGATAGCGGCAATTTTTTGCGCCACCTCTTCCCCCTCGACGGCCAGAATCGCCTTATCGAGCATCGCCCCCAGCAATTCAATGTTTTCGGTCAGTTGGGTTTCTGCGGAAGCCATCGCCGCTGAAACCATGGCGCTGGCTGCAAGTTTTTTGTTCATGGGGCCTCTCCTCTCGCTCAATTGCAGACTAGCAACAAGCAGGCCATATTTAGGATGATATTTTTTACTTAAAAATCAGTCTGTTAAAAAATTTAAAAGCCTGGCACGCACTGAGATCAGGCACGGCTGTGCACTGATTTGGCTCTTGCCATGAAACCGCTGAGATAACGATGAGGCGTCAGTCACACACTGATCAACCGTAAAATGATGCAAAATTATGGTTGTACACATCCATGTCCAGGCTGCTGCATGCCATGGCTGTGTTTGCTCAGGCATAATAAGCGCATGGCGTTGATTAACC
>CAYPZE010000144.1:0-3407 GCA_964415305.1 uncultured Methylotenera sp. | reverse complement strand
CTTGCGCGTGCCGCCTGGCAACTTTCAGCCGCTGGTAACGCCGGAGCAGCCACGTGGTTGAGTGAGCTTATCTGGCGCGATTTTTATTTTCAGATTCTGTTTCACCGACCAGACCTGCAGCAGGGGCGTTCGTACAAGCCCGAGTATGAGGCGCTCCCTTTTAGCAATGATTCAGGCTGGTTTGCCGCCTGGTGTGAAGGGCGCACTGGCTTCCCGATTGTGGATGCGGCCATGCGGCAATTGAACCAAACCGGCTATATGCATAACCGTTTACGCATGGTGGTAGCCAGTTTTCTGGTCAAGGACTTACTGATAGACTGGCGTTGGGGTGAGCGTTATTTTGAGCAAAAACTCATTGATTTTGATTTTGCGGCCAATAATGGCGGCTGGCAATGGGCCGCGTCTACCGGGTGCGATGCACAGCCTTATTTCAGGATTTTCAACCCGCAATCGCAGTCAGAAAAGTTTGATCCACAAGGCAAATTCATCCGTAAATATGTGCCCGAACTTGCCGGTCTTGATGATCAGCAAATTCATGCGCCATGGGCAGAAAAATTCCGCAAAAAATCCTTGTTTGACAAAGGGTTAATGGAGGAATACCCGGCCCCTGTGGTGGATCATGCACAACAGCGTGAAGAGGCGTTGCGCCTATACAAAAATAATGTGAAGCAAAGATGACATTTGATGTAGAATAAGGTCGTTTTACTTCGTGCTAAGGTGAGGTCTGCATAGCACCAGCGGATAGATTTAACCGACTTTTTAACAACCATCCCTTCAATTTTTAGAAGAGATTTCCGTTAACTGAGATGACACACTTTTGCGAAGACCACACTGCAAGCTGTGTTGGGGATACCACAATTTAAATGCGCTTGAATAGCTTCTAAACATAATGACAAATATGAAAACATTAAAAGCGATCGTACTGACTGCCGTTTTGGTGAGTGTCTCAGGTTGTGCGACAACCAACAAAGACCCTCTCGAAGGCATCAACCGGGGAATTTACAAATTTAACGATGTAGCTGACCGCTATGCCATGAAGCCCGTCGCCAAAGCCTACAAAGCCGTTGCACCGTCGCCGGTGCGTACAGGCATCAGCAACTTCTTTAGCAACCTGGGCACTTTGACAACTGTTGTGAATGATCTGCTGCAACTGAAATTTGCCCAGGCGTTTACAGATGCGGGTCGTTTCGTCATCAACTCCACGTTTGGGATTGCTGGTTTTATTGATGTGGCCAGCATGGACAAAATTGAAAAACACCAGGAAGATTTTGGCCAAACTCTAGGCTACTGGGGTGTGGGTTCAGGCGCTTATTTAGTGCTGCCAATTATCGGTCCAAGTACTGTGCGTGATGCCAGCGGCCTGTTTATTGATACCGTCACCTCTGACCCGATTACCTATTTGCATAACACTGGCCAGATCCGTGCGCACAATCAGGTGCGTGCTGTACAGTTGCTGGATAAACGTACGCAATTGCTGGACGCGACCGATTTGGTTGATGATGCGTCGATTGACCCGTATGCGTTTATGCGCGACGCTTATCTGCAGCGCCGAGCCAGCCTGATTCAGGATGGCTTGGTACCAAAAGATCTGTTGCAAGATGAGTTCGAGCCTGCCGATGAAGATGCGCCAAGCCACACTGAACTAACGCCTGCGGCGGCTGATGCGGTGCTGTTGCAATCTGCGGCACCGATTGAAGGCCTTGAAGTTCAAGTTGCTGAAGGTGCGTCAGTCACAAGCGAGCTGCCTGCGCAAATGTTGGAAGTGTCTGCCGTTGAAGCTGAGTCGACCGAAGAGGTGTCGGAGACGTTGCCGCCGTTGCTGGAGCAGGCGGATCAATCGTCTAGTGAAGACGTGCCTGTGGTTGAGCTGGAATCTGCTGCCATTTTGGCTGGGATAGATGAGACCTTGTTGACCTTGGACTCAGTCACGCCAGCACAATAGTTGTTAGTCTCTTAATGATAAAAAAGGCTTTGCATCTTGCAAAGCCTTTTTTATTGGGTGCTGACTACGCTACAGTTTACTCAGCAGAAGCAACGGTCATGCGTTCTATCAGTATTGATCCCGTTGATCTGGAACTGTTTGGAATCGTATCGTTGCCAATGGCCGTGATGTTTTTCAACATATCTTTCATATTGCCCGCAATAGTGATTTCTTCTACAGGATGCACAATTTGGCCATTTTCTACCCAATAGCCAGCCGCGCCGCGCGAATAGTCGCCTGTAACCATGTTCATGCCGTGTCCCAATAACTCTGTCACCAGCAAGCCGCTACCCATGGTTTGCAATAATTGCGCAAGCGTGTGGCCGGTTGAGCGCACCATAATATTGTGCGCACCACCGGCATTGCCTGTCGATTGCATACCCAGCTTGCGGGCGGAGTAGCTGCCTAGCAAGTAGCCTTGCAGCACGCCGTTTTCAACCAGCGTGCGTGGTTTGCAAGCCACCCCTTCGCTATCAAAGGCACTGCTGGCAGCGCCTTTGAGCACAAACGGATTTTCATCAATATGCAGCAATGGGCTGGCAATCGGCTGGCCCAGGCTATCGAGCAAGAAGGAAGATTTGCGGTACAGATTGCCGCCAGAAATCGCACTGATCAGGGTACCGATCAAGCCACTGGCCAACGGTGCCTCAAATAAAACCGGATATTGCCCTGTTTTGATTGTGCGAGCACCCAAGCGCTTGACGGTACGTGAGCCCGCTATTTGGCCGACTTGTTCTGGCGTTGCCAGGTCTTGTGCATCTCGTGCGCTGCTATACCAGTAGTCGCGTTGCATCAGGCCATTGGCTTCGGCAATCACCGAGCAACTGATGCTATGGCGCGAGCTAGGGTAGCCGCCAATAAAGCCATGGCTGTTGGCATAGGCAAAAGCGCCACTTTGGCTATAAATGCTGGCGCCTTCACTGTTACTGATACGCGCATCAACGGAGAGAGCAGCCGCTTCACAGCGCTGGGCTAGTGCCAGTGCCGCATCGACGTCGATCTGCCAGGGATGATGCAAGGATAGGTCTGGAAACTCAGTGGCCATTAATGCGGCATCTGCCAGGCCGCAGAAGGGGTCCTGTGCCGTATATTTTGCAATATTGCACGCCGCTTCAACCGTGTCTTGCAAGGCTTGCAAGCTGAGGTCCGAGGTGCTGGCATAGCCTTTACTTTGACCAAAATAAACAGTGACCGAGCAGCCTTTGTCGCGGTTATATTCAATGTTTTCAGTTTCGCCTTGCCTGACGGAGACATTTTGGCCGGTGCCAAAACTGACTTCGGCTTCGGCACTGCTGGCACCTGCTTTACGCGCCAGGTGAATGATGTCTTGAGCGATTTGTTTAAGTTGATCCGATTGCATGCTGTGCGCGCTAGTTTTTTGCTTGGCACTAGATTGAATTTTCCTACCAGACTTCCGATAAGTTGG
>CAYPZE010000143.1:0-3412 GCA_964415305.1 uncultured Methylotenera sp. | reverse complement strand
CTTGGTAGAAGAGGCAGCGGCGGCGGCTGAGTCTCTGGTGGATCAAGCCAATCAGCTGACGGCAGCCATCAGCCAGTTTAAACTTGATGGATACGCGGCTGGTGGTCAGGCAAGAGGTAGCGCCCAGCATTATCAGGCGTCGGCCAAAACCGTTACCAGTTTTACCGGTGCCCATGGAGGAGCCGTCGCAAAAAAGTTCTCTTTGGATGACGCCAGCAAGGCGCATGACCAATGGAAAACGCGCCTCATCGACTACATGAATGGACGGCATAAAGAAACGATCAATCATGCCGATGCAGCCAGCGACCATAAGTGCGATCTGGGCAAGTGGATATACGGTGAAGGCAAGCAGCACGGCCATCGCAAGGAGTTTAGGGAGCTGAAAGATGCGCATGCCCATTTTCACCAGAGTGTTGGTGAGATTGTAGAGTCGGTTGCGGCCAGAAATCTCGATAAAGCCAAATTCTTGCTAGGCGGTGATTTCTCAAGGCGATCGAAAGAAACACATGCAGCGATTAATCAATTATCCAGAGTCCTCTCTGGTGGTGGTCATGCCCCGCCTGCGGCGAGACCTCCCACGACCAGTACTTTCAAGAAAACAGGGACCGATGATGGCGATTGGGAAGAGTTTTAGCTTGGATTGAATGAAAAAAAGCCGACTGTTAAACAGTCGGCTTTTTTATTGTAACTAAAGTGTTAAAACCGCTGTTTATTACTAAAGAAAAAGCGGTGCGTGTCGTAAAAGTTACTAAGTGGTAAAGAATAACCACCGTTATTCCTTGTTAAATTGTATGGAGACTTTATGAAAAAAACTTTGAACACAGCCCTGACTATCGTTGCGTTATCCGCTTTCTCGGCACCAATCTTCGCCGCTGAAGTATGTACCGTTTCGATGATGGGTCGCGTTTGTTATGAAGAAGGCAGTGCTGAACTGACTTCTTCGCATATGAAAGGCGACGCAGTAGCAGAGGCCGGTGCTGCCAAGAAAAAAGTAGAAGTTGCCGACGCTTCAAAAGCGAAGAAATAATCGACTTTTTTCTGACAGAGAATCCCCCTGCTTTTAGGGGGATTTTTTATGGTTTTTCATCATGAGTACTCGGCAGTAAAAGTAAAAACTTGAGTGAAAACAAAGCGGCGAAAACGGTGTTTATTACGGTTTAGGTTGCCAGGGTATTAGCCGAAAATATAAGAAAGCCAAAATGGCTATAGAGATCAAAAACGGATTTAGGAGTCTAGATTATGAGTGTTGCTAAGAGAATGTACATTCTGATTGCCGTCGCAGCTTTGGGGTTGTTCCTGCTGGCGGGAGTGAGTTATTTCCAAACTGACCGTGTGTTTAAATACACCAACTATGCCAACGAAATGGCCGCGCCTAGTATTGACGTACTAGATGATACCTTGGGTGAGTTTGAAAAATTAAATAGCCTGATTTGGCAACATATGCTGAACACGGACAACAGCAAAATGCAGCTCATCGAAAAAGAAGTGGCTGAAACCCACGGTAAACTGATGGCAGCATTAAAGCGCTATGACAATTTTATCAGCGATGCACAGGACAAGCAGTTGCTGGCTAAGGATTATGAAGCGATCAAAGCCTATGACGTGTTGGGCAGTAATACCCTGACCCTGTCGCTCTCTAACAAGAAAATAGAGGCGAGAGATGCCTTGTTGGCAAACCAGGCGGTGATAGAGGGGGTACAAAAAGCCATCCGTGAGCACAGACAATTCAACAACAAGCTGGCCAAAGACAGTGCGACGCAAGCGGCTGTTGTTAAACAAAGCGCACTCTTTATGCTGATTGGCATTGCGCTGGCTGCATTAGCGGTGGTAGTGTCGATTGGTGTGTATATCAAACGTAATATGTTCAAGCAATTGGGCATGGAACCTGCTGAGTTAACGGTGATTGCGCGCAACTTTGTGGAAGGCAATCTGAACCAGAAAATTACCCTGCCAGAAGATGACAAGTCCAGTGTGGCTTACTCTATTCGTGTGCTGCAACGTACGCTGGATGGTTTGGTGCAATCCTTGGGCTATGTCAGCCAGCAACACGATGAAGGCGATATCGACTGCACCGTGGACGAAACACGCTTTAAAGGTGGTTATTCCGAGATGGCCGCAGGCATCAACAAAATGGTGGCTGGCCACATTGCGATGAACCGCAGTGCGATTGAAGTGGTGAAAGCGTTTGGTGAAGGCAATCTGGATGTGCCGCTGGAGCAGTTCCCAGGCAAGAAAGCGTTTGTGAATGAGGCGATTGAGCAAGTACGCAGCAATATCAAACGCCTGGTGAGCGATGCAGACCAACTGGCACACGCCGCGGTGGAAGGAAACCTGTCCACCCGTGCCAACGCCAGCCAGCACCAAGGTGACTTCCGCGCGATTGTGGAAGGCATGAACAGCACGCTGGATGCGGTGGTCAAACCTTTGAATGTGACTTCAAGCTACCTAGATAACATTGCCAAAGGCGTGATCCCAGCCAGCATTCAAGACCAATACCCAGGCGATTACAGCCTGATTATCAACAACCTCAATACTTGTATTGCGGCGGTGAATGCACTGGTGGCCGATGCCAATAAACTGGCACAAGCGGCACAGAACGGTCAATTGTCTACCCGTGCCGATACCCATCTGCACAATGGTGATTTCCGTAAAGTGATTGAAGGCCTGAATGGCACGCTGGATGCAGTGGTCAAACCACTGACAGTGACTTCAGAATATCTGGACAATATTGCCAAAGGCCATATTCCAGCCACGATTTCTGAGCATTATCCAGGTGATTACAGCCAGATTATTACCAACCTGAATACCAGCATTGAAGCCGTCAATGCCTTGGTGGCTGACACCAGCATGCTGGCAGAAGCGTCTAAAGAAGGCCGCATTACCGTGCGTGCCGATGTGGATAAACACAATGGTGATTTCCGCAAGATTATTGAAGGTGTGAACAACACGCTGGATATGATCGTAGAACCGATTATTGCCGTGACCGAAGCGGTAGAAACGATTACCACTGCCGCGAATGAAATCTCCAGCGGTAACTCTGATTTGTCTGCCCGCACCGAGCAACAGGCCTCTAGCCTGGAGCAAACTGCGGCGAGCATGGAAGAGTTAGCATCCACAGTGAAACAGAACGCTGAGAACGCCAAACAGGCGAACCAACTGGCACTGACCGCTTCAGGCGTAGCAGTGAAGGGCGGCGAAGTCGTCAATGAAGTGGTTGCCACCATGAGTGCCATTAACGAAAGCGCGAAAAAGATCGAAGACATTATTTCTGTCATCGATGGCATTGCCTTCCAAACCAATATCCTGGCCTTGAACGCAGCGGTAGAAGCGGCGCGTGCAGGTGAGCAGGGCAGAGGTTTTGCGGTGGTGGCGGGTGAAGTACGTAACCTGGCACAACGCTCAGCCAGCGCCG
>CAYPZE010000142.1:0-3426 GCA_964415305.1 uncultured Methylotenera sp. | reverse complement strand
CGCCTTCTTGCACCAGCAGCTCGATTAGATTGGTGGTCGTGGCACGCAGTTGCTCCAGCGACTCACGCTCTCCGGCCTGAATGTTGCCCGAAGCCAGGAATGGCAATAGCCATACTACCAGCGCCGTTTTTTTTAATGATGGTTTGAGAGTCTGCATATCCTCACTCACAGTGTTATGGTTTGTCACATTCATATGTGTATTAATTAGCCCATTTTCTTGGCCGAAATCCGCAAACGGATAGGCATAGGCATGTTTTCAGGCGGCGCTTCTTGCATGGCCGGTAAATCATTCAAGGCTTCCCGTATACCTTGCTCAATCTCAGGCGTGCTATCCGATTGCTCAACCGACAACCGTTCAAACTGCCCGTTAGGCTTCAACCAGACGCTAACGATGATTTTGTATTGCCCCTGCGTCAGCTTCTTGTCACGTTCAATCGCATGCTCAATCTGTGACTTCACCAGCCCGGCATACCAGCGGAACTTGACACCGCCATCCGAACCGATGGTAGCGACGGCACCGCCCTTGTATTCGTTATTGACTGCCCCGGCCTGAAACGGGCTGGGGCCATCCCCTGCAGGACCTTCCATCTTGAGGTTCTCGGCAGGTGGCGCCTCTGCTGGCTTGGGTTCAGGTGCCTTGATCTCCTTAGGCTGATCCTTTGGTGTCTCCTTCGGCGGCTCTTTCGGCGGAGGTGGGGGTGGCGGCGGTGGCGTATCCGGCAGTAGCTTCACGGTCGTGATCTGCTTTTTATGCGTGGCGCCACCAGAAAACAGTTTTTTAATGCCATAGCCTATGCCTGCCAGCACAGCCAACACCAGCACCGCAATGACGATGCGTGTCACCCATAAGCGCGTGGCAGACAATGGCGTTTCTTCTGCTGTGGCATCCATCTCATGCAATGCCATGCTTATGTCCCAATCTTGCCGGTCACCAGGCCGACATTTTCAATTTGCAGACGGTTGACCAAGTCAATCACGCCAATCACGCCGGCATAAGGCGCTTGCGCCTGGCCTTTGATCATGACGTTAAATTTCGGGTCCATGGCCTTGGCCTGGTTGAGCTGGGTTTCCAGTTCGGCCATGCTCACACCCACCCCGTTAATCGTCAGCGTGCCGCCCTGCTGCACCTGCACAATTTTGATATCGTGTTTTTCGGTGCTGGGCTTGTTCGACGGCTTGGGCAGATTCATGGTCAGGCCCTGTACACCAGCGGTGGTCATCAGGATAAAAATCACCAGCAGCACATACGCCAGGTCCAGCATGGGCGTGATGTTGATGGTGTCGTAAGGTTGAGCGTCGTTTTGGACTTGCATGGCTTACTCCACCACTTTCTTGGTCACCAGGCCGACTTCGGTGATGTCCAGCCGTTTACAGATTTCGAGCACTTCGGACACCTTTTCATAATGCGCAGCCGCATCGCCCTTAAGCACCACAGGCAGTTCGGGATTACTGCTTTTATATTCCGCCAGACGCTGTTCCAGTTGCGCCATATCCACCGGAAAAGCATCTAGGTAAACACTGCCATCACTGGTGACGGTAATCGCCCGCATCTGCGGCTTCGCCAGTGCAGCCGAGTTCACGGTATGCGGCATATCGACTTTGACACCTTGCACGGAGGCTGTGGTCATGATGATAAAAATCACCAGCAATACGTACGCCAAGTCCAGCATGGGCGTAATGTTGATCTCATCGTAGAGCTGATTCTCTTCTTTGACGCCTTCTGACATCGTCTAAACCTTATTCCTTACCGTACAGCTCGGCGGTACGGGTAATGAATTCATCGACAAAAATCTGCATGGCGATGGTGATGTTTTTGACGCGGCTGGCCAGGTAGTTGTACCCAAACAGGGCAGGAATCGCCACCCCCAAACCTGCTACGGTGGCTAACAAAGCCGCCGCAATACCCGGCGCAATCGCGTTCACGTTGACGTCACCCGCCGCAGCAATCGCGGCAAAAGTAATCATCACACCGACCACCGTGCCCAGCAGGCCTAGGAAAGGGCCGCCGGAAATCGCGATAGTGAGCAATACCATCATGCTGTTCAGGCGCTGGGTTTCACGCACCTGGTCAGCATCCACGGCTGCTTTAATCGCATCAATCGAGGCGCCGCTTAACTGCACTTTGCCATCATGTTCACGTTTTTTAATCTCACGCAAACCAGCTTGATACAAACCGAACAGGTTGGAGTTGGCATAGACGCCGGTTTTATCCAGGCCTAATAAATCCTGCGCAGAAGCCTGCTGGAAGCGCTTGAGGAACAAGGCATTGTCTTTATCGGTACGGATCACCAAGCGGGCCTTGCTCACCATGACCCACACGCTGATGGCGAACATCACCGCCAGAATGCCGATCACCACTTTGGCATCGACGGTCAGGCTGTCGATCAGGATGCCCATGTAGTTAGCTTCGCCGCCCTCGCCCTCTTCTTCGCCATCGGCGGCGATGACTTTGACCATGCTGGCATCAGCGCCTTGTGACTTCGCCACCAGTGCCAGCCAGGCAGCACTACGTGCCGTTGAAGCCAGTTGCAACTCATCCACTTCTGCATTCAAGTTCTGCCCTAAAGTGAATTCCGCGTTAGCCTGCGCATCGCTCGCTTCCACTTGCCCAGCCACTTGACCATTGACATACACAATGGCCTGACCCGCCTGGAATACCACGGCAAGATGCTGCCACTGGCCAGCCTTCAATTCACCAGCCTGGGTACTGGCGGCACCTGCATGTAGCGCCAGAGCGCTACCTTCCAGGGTTAACTTCACGTTACCACTTTTGAAAATCTCAGCAGTTTGTGGCAAATTGGCCGGCTTCAGCCAAACAGACCAAGTCATGCCATTGGCCAAGACTGGTTCAGCTGGCAAGGCAATCGTTAGCGGGCTATTGTTTAAAGTGGCACTTTCGGCAATCAAACCCGCTTTTTGCACCACTGCATTGCCTCTTGCAGTCAATTGCGCAGGACCACTGTCTTTGAGCAACGCGTTATCGGCAAACGCAAAGCGGGCCAGTAAAGCCGAATCATTCAGGGCTTGACCATCACTGACCGATTTGGCACCTTCATTCCCGGTATACAAACTGATAGACAAGTCCTTATTCGCCGCAGACACTTGTGGCAAAACTACCCAAGCCACGGCCAGCTCGTTCACCGCGTCGTATTTTTCAAGAGAGAATTTGAGTTCTGTTTTATCATCCGCAGCGATAAAACGCAGGTCAGCGCCATCCACATTGGCACCGGTAAAATCAAAATTGCCAGAATGCAATCGCACTAATACCGGCGCCTGATTCACAGCCTCTTTAATATTGGCGGTATCTATCGTAATTTTTTGTTGTGTCGCCCAATCGGCATTCCATGCCGCCATGACTGTCGTAGACAGGCTGAGCCCTAATAATCCAACCAATAAACCAAGTGTTTTCTTCATAGCTTCGCTGAC
>CAYPZE010000141.1:0-3478 GCA_964415305.1 uncultured Methylotenera sp. | reverse complement strand
GAGCAACTGCGTGCCACGACCACCAATCTAATCGAGCTGCTGGTGCAAGAAGGCGTGCTCTCCAAGCAAAAAGCCGACGCCTTGTTACAACAGGCAAGCGCCGGGGTGAAAGCGCACACGCAGCAAGCTGATTTGCAAGACGACGTGAAGGCCGAAGTGAATAAAGCCATGGATGAAAAAACGGTGCGCGTGCAATACATTCCACAGCACGTCAAGCAAGCCATGCGTGAGGAAATTGAGCATGACGTGATGGAAAAGCTCAACTATAAAGCAGGCGAACGTCTGGGCGTACCAGAGTGGATAGACCGTATCAGCTTCCACGGCGATATCCGCTTGCGTGGCCAGGCCGATGAGTTCCCTGGCGATAATGCGGACTTCCAGGCCTTGAGCGATGACCCAACCCGCGCCATGAACCTGAATAACTCCAGTGAAGAGCGCCGCCGCTCCAGGATACGTGCGCGGTTGGCGGCGGATGTGCATATTAACGACTGGTTGACGGGTGGCTTGCAGTTTGTCACCGGTCAGCAAAACACGCCAGTCACACCTAACCAAACTGAAGGCATTGCGCAGGGTAAATACTTGTTTACGCTGGATCGCGCCTTCTTGCAGGCTAAGCTGACCGATTGGGCCACTGTCACGGGCGGCCGTTTCGCTAATCCGTTTATGTACACTGATATGTTGTGGGATCCTGACCTGGCATTTGATGGTTTTGCCGCAACATTTACACCAAAAATCAATGCGCATTGGTCGTCATTCACCACGGTGGGCGCATTCCCGATTGAAGAGGTCGAGTCTTCTTCAATCAACAAGGCAAAAGACAAATGGTTGTATTCAGCACAAACCGGCTTGAAGTGGACTGCAGATAACAAGTCCTCTGCTAAGGTTGCGGTCGCCTACCATGATTTCACCAATGTTGAAGGCAGACCTAACCCCGTGACCGGTGAGAATTATTACGATGCGACGGCGCCGATCTGGCGTCAGCGCGGGAACAACACCTTTGATATTAACGAATTCAATGGGGGTACAACCATTATTGGCCTGGCTTCCAAGTTCGAACTGGTCAACTTGATGGCGCAGGTGGATTTGATGAATTTTGATCCGGTGCATGTGACCTTCACTGGTGACTATGTTCGCAATATCGGCTTTGATCAGCAAGAAATTCTCAAGCGCACGGGCAATCTGTATAAAAAGGAAAATGAGGGTTATAACTTCAGGCTGGACGTCGGTAACAACAGCTTTATGGGCCCATATGTACAAAACGTGATGCCACATGAATGGCAAGTCTCTCTGGGGTATAAACGCCTGGAGGCCGATGCTGTGATGGACGGCTTTACGGACTCCAATTTCAGGTTAGGTGGCACCAATGCCAAAGGCTGGTATGTGTATGGTAACTATGCCATCGATAAAAATGCCTGGATCAGTGGTCGCTACATGAGTGCAGATTCGATTAGCGGTTTGCCTTTCTCGGTCGATGTACTGTTATTAGATTTGAATGCTCGATTCTAGGAGACGCAATGAAACGGAATCTTGTGATCATGATGGGCATCCTGCTGCTAGGTGTGCATTGCAATGCGATGGCTGCCGACAAACAGGACAAGGCGGCCAAACGCGCTGCGATGTTAATGCAAAAGATGAAACAGGACCTGGAGGCGGAAAAGTCGGCGTTGCAAACCCAGTTTGAGCAGGAGAAAAAAGGCTTGTCGCAAGCGTTGGACCAAGCGCAGAGCGCGCAAAAAACGCATTCGGCTAAATGGCAGGGCGAGGTCAGGCGTAACCAGCAGTTACAGTCGGATAACCAGAAGCTGGGGCAGGAGAAAACCGCGCTCTCAGCGCAGGTAGAGCAATTGCAGGCACAACTGGCCGAGCAGGCACAAAGGCTGGAAGCCACCGAGCAGCAACTCAAAGTGGCCAAAGCTGAACTGGTGACCAATGACAGCCAGCGCAAAGGCTTACTGGCTAAAGTCAGTGCCGAGCATCAGCAATTATTGTCTTGCGAAGAAAAAAACAGCCGCTTGTATAGCTATGGTCACGATCTGGTGAATCTATACGCGGATGCCAGCGCTTATCAGCGCTTGATGCGCGCAGAGCCGTTTTTTCAGCTCAAACGGGTAGAACTGGAAAATATTTTACAGGCTAAGCAGACACAACTTCTGGAAAATAAAGTTGATACAATAGCTGCGCCCTGAGCGTGTTTGCCAGTGGCAGGCCTTTGATAATAGACTGGTGTGATGACTGCGCAACTGGACTCCTGGTTTACCCGGCATGAATATGCCCGCATTTACCCGTTTGCCGGGTTTATCTTACTGCTCGCGGTAGAGCCGTGGCTTGCCGCAGGCTTGGGCTGGCTAGGCATAGGCCCAGAGCCCACCTATTTATTACGCAGTGTGTGTGCCCTGTTGCTCTTGCTGTATTTCCGTCGCGACTATCGCGAGCTGCGTATTGCACCCTCTTTTAATCAGGCACTGATGGCTTTGCTGGCGGGCTGGCTGGTCTTTTTACTCTGGATTGCGCCTTATCCCACCTGGCTGGGCGGGCACGAGATGAGTCATGCGATGGCCATGCCCATGCAAAGTGGTGCCGATATTTTCTGGTTAATCTGCCGCTGGAGTGGCTCGGCATTATTGGTGCCAGTGATCGAGGAGCTATTCTGGCGGTCTTATGTCATGCGCAGGCTGGATAGTGCGGACTTTATGTCGGTGGTGCCTGCGAAGGTGACGGCTTATGCAATTGCTGTAAGTAGCGTATTATTTGCAGTGGAACATCAGCTCTGGTTAGCCGGGTTGTTGGCCGGACTGGTATATGCCTGGTTATACCGTCGATTTCAGGTGCTCTGGGTGTCAATATTGGCTCACGTGACGACCAATGCCGTGCTTGGGCTATGGGTGGTGTATGGTGGTCACTGGCAGTACTGGTAAGCAGAGTGTGTTAGCATGTGTTTTGAATATTTGAGCAATGCGTGCTCAAGACTTGTCCAAGGTCAGCCGTAATGAACCTGACGTACCGTCGCAATAAAACACAAAAATACCAAAATATTTAAAGGGTGATGATGAAAAAAATTGCATTAATAGTGCCTGCACTGATGTTAGTGATGGCCGGATGTAGTAAACATGATGATGCGGCCAAAGCCGGTTCACAAGTCGTGGCCAAGGTGAATGGCAGTGAAATTACCGTGCATCAATTGAATTTTGCCTTGTCCAAACTGGGCAAGCTGGATCAGACACAAATCAAGGCTGCCTCTGAAAAAGTGCTGCAGCAAATGGTCGATATGGAGCTGCTCAAGCAGAAGTCCGTCGATGAAAAACTGGATCGTGATCCAAATGTCTTGCAAGTGCTGGAAGCCACCAAGCAGCAGGTGTTGGCGCAGGCTTACATGCAAAAAGTGGCGGCCAAACAGGCAACGCCCTCTGCCGATGACATCAAAAAGTTTTACGACACCCATCCTGAGTTATTCAGCGAGCGTAACGTGTACGTGATCCAG
>CAYPZE010000140.1:0-3486 GCA_964415305.1 uncultured Methylotenera sp. | reverse complement strand
TAAAGAATATTTTGATCGCAGCTTCATTGCTGGCCAGCACTTCTGCTTTTGCGACAACGACTACCTTCAATGGCACTGACAATCCTGGCAGCAGCTTATCTAACACCGCAAAAATCAACATCTCCTACCTGGACGGCAGCTTTGATTTAACTGGTGTGCTGGATCCAAGCTTGAGATTGCTGAACGAAACCAACTCTGGTTTATACCAAGGCCTGACATTGATCAGCGATGCAGATGACACTTTCACATATGCACCGATTATCACACCAATCTTGATCGGCTCTGACCTGACCAGATACACGTTCAGCGTGTCCAATCTGGCTGCAGGCAGCTACACATTGCAATTCAACCTGATTGCTGGTGGTCGCTACGAAGGTAGCTATACCATCAACCCAATCACTGTACCAGTGCCTGAACCAGAAACTTATGGCATGATGTTCGCCGGTTTGGCCTTGATGGGTGCGATTGCTGTCCGCCGCCAGAAAAAGAACTAATTTTGCACGAGCTTCCGCAACAATAAAAAAGCCTGCATACGCAGGCTTTTTTATTTTGATCCGCGGGCAATCAAACAAGAGACGCAGCAAAGACGGCTCTGACCAGATCTAAATCATCTTGCGTATCGACTCCGCTGGCAGGGGCATGTGCCGTGACAGTGACCGCAATTTGATAACCGTGATATAACACGCGCAATTGCTCCAGACTTTCTATTTTTTCTAATGCAGTCACCGGCAGACTCGCGTATTGCTTCAGAAAACCCACCCGGTAAGCATAAATACCAATATGACGATGGGCGACCACCGTTTGCTGATATTCGTCATCACGCGCAAACGGAATCGCTGCCCGGCTGAAATACAAGGCTTGCTGTTTGGCATTGAAGACCACCTTGACCACATTCGGGTTTTGAAAAACTTCGTCTTCATGAATTGGATGGCAGGCAGTCGACATCACCGCTTGTGGATCGCTGGCCAGCGTCTGTGCGACCTCATTGATCAGCACCGGATCTATCAGTGGTTCATCACCTTGCACATTCACAACGATGACATCATCTGGCCAACCCATGGTCTGTACGACTTCAGCAATCCTATCCGTACCAGAGACATGATCTTCACTCGTCATCACCACAGAGACGCCATGCTGCTGCGCAGAATGCATAATCTCTGCATGGTCGGTGGCAATCACCACCTCGTTTGCCTGGCTTTTGGCCGCCTGTGCAGCCACGCGCACCACCATCGGCTTACCAGCGATATCCAGCAACGGTTTACCCGGTAAACGGGTACTGGCAAAACGCGCAGGGACAACCACTTTAAACATGGCTATTCGCTATACTCGTGTTCATCCAGGCGACGCGCTTCGTCCTCAAGCATGACAGGGATGCCATCACGCACTGGATAAGCCAGGCGAGCATTTTTTGAGATTAGTTCCTGCTTTTGCTTATCGTAGACCAACGGCCCTTTGGTCACTGGACAAACCAGGATTTCCAGTAATTTGGGATTCATTTTCGACTTCCTTTATGTGGTGGCATGGCGGCTTTTGCAGGCTTGTGTTGCAACAGGCCAATAACAGACGCTGCCAGTGATTGATCATGGCCAACTGGGTTTAGTTCTGCCGATACGGGCAGAAACCAGGCATTTTCCAACTGCAGATGCTGACATTTTACGGCATCTTTCTCGGTCATCAAGATGGTTTTTCCACGCAACGGTAACAAATCTGCCTGAGTATACGCATGATGATCTGCCAGTGGACGTTGTTCGCAGTCCAACCCCATGCACGCCAGCAGGTCAAAAAAACGTTGTGGATGCCCGATGCCTGCCACCGCGACCACCCCCCGCTCACTGGATTGCTGGCGCAAGACGTCATTACTGGTTTCAGTACTAAAGTCAGTGACTGAGGTCCATGCACCGGCGTGCAAAGTCAGTTGATAAGTTTGGCTATGCACTGGCGTCGCTGGCAATTGCCCGGTTTCGACCACTAGGTCTACCGAGCGTAAACGACTCAAGGACTCACGCAAGGGGCCGGCGGGCAATAATCGGCCATTGCCTATGCCTAATGGCCGATGCACCACGGCAATTTCAATCTCGGGCTGCAAGGCATAATGCTGCAGTCCGTCGTCACAGAGCAACACGTTCACCTCTGGATGCGCGTTGAGCAATGCCAAGCCGCCAGCCGCCCGTGCAGGGTCTACCCATACAGGGCAGCCCGCGCGGCGGGCAATCAAAACCGGCTCATCGCCACATAGTACAGGCGCACTCTCAGGCGTCACCTCACCGCTATGCTGCCCCCCATAACCACGGCTCAAGATGCCAGGCGTATATCCTGCCGCCCGTAATTGTTGCGCCAGGTAGATGACCAACGGTGTTTTACCAACACCGCCGACAGAGACATTGCCCACAATAATGACTGGCACCGGCAAGGCCTGGCTGGAAAATAGGCCGATACGGTAACCATAACGCCTGCCTGCTGCGAGCAGCGCGAATACCCACGATAACGGCAACAGCAGGCATTGCGCCCAGCCGCGTGTTTGCCATTGCCGTTCAAACCAGGTGCGCAACATCAGTCGTCTTGAAACTGCTTATGATAAAGCCTGCTGTAATAGCCGTTCTGTGCCAGCAAGGTTTGGTGTGAGCCAGTTTCTATAATGTTGCCGTGGTCCATGACAAAAATTCTGTCGGCGTTTTCAATAGTGCTCAGTCTATGCGCAATCACAATCGTTGTACGGTCACGCATCAGGCGATCCAGTGCCATTTGCACATGCAATTCTGATTCACTATCCAATGCGGACGTCGCCTCATCCAGCAGCAATACAGGCGCGTTCTTTAAAATAGCCCGCGCAATCGCCAGGCGCTGGCGCTGGCCGCCAGAGAGGCGTACGCCACGGTCACCAATTTCGCTTTGCAAACCTTGCGGCATTTGCTGGATAAACTCCCAGGCATTCGCCGCTTTTGCCGCTTCAATCACTTCCAGCTCGCTGGCATCACGTAATGCACCATAAGCAATATTGTTAAAGATGGTGTCGTTAAATAACACAATATCCTGGCTGACCAGCGAAAACTGCGCGCGTAAATTGTCGAGCTGATACTCGCGCACATCATGGCCATCCAATAACACCCGGCCCTGTTGTGATTCATAAAAACGCGGCAATAAATTAACCAGCGTGGTTTTACCGCTGCCAGAGCGGCCAACCAGCGCGACTTTTTCACCCGCTGCAATCTCAAAACTCAAGGCTGACAAGGCCTCTTTTTTGGCTTGCGGATAACGCACGGTGACTTGGTCAAAACGCAAGGCGCCTTGGGCACGCGCAATCTGGTAGCTACCATGATCGACTTCATTTTCAATATCCAGCACCTCAAACACACTTTGCGCCGCTGCCAGGCCAATCTGCAAGTCTTCATTGGCCGCAGTGATATGTTTAATCGGCGCAATCAGCATCATTAACGCGCCGACAACAGCCGCAAACTCACCTACTGTAAACTGCGCCAGCGCGTAAAA
>CAYPZE010000139.1:0-3626 GCA_964415305.1 uncultured Methylotenera sp. | reverse complement strand
AACGGTGAGCACTTACCGTAGCCGCATTTTAGAGAAAATGGCCATGAAATCGAATGCTGATTTGACCTACTATGCAATTAAATACGGGTTGCTTAATTAAGTTCATACGATGGCATATGCGTATGAAATCGATCATCAAGCAGCCTGTGTTAACCCCTTATTTGACATTAGTCATTGGTTAAACTGTCATGTATAGATTATTGTTAGTTGAAGATTCCGCACTGATTCGTGATGTGATCGTTGAGATGCTACACGACTGTGATCAATTGGACGTCAAGGACATAGCCACCACCAGCGATGAAGCCATCAACTTGCTCAATGCAAGACAATATGACATGATCGTGCTGGATATTGAATTAGCCAAAGGCACCGGCTTTGATGTGGTGCGCCACACACGCCAGCAAAATTACCCATTTAAAGCGCCGGACATTGTCATGCTCACCAACCACGGCAACAGCTACTACCGCAATCTGGCGCACAATATGGGCGTGGAATACTTCTTTGATAAATCTCTACAATTTGACGAGTGCATGGACGTGATCCAGCAGCACGCCAGCCATGTTTCCTGATTAGCCCTTTTTCATGCTGACGGTGGACGCCATGCCCACACACTCTTGCACACGAATGTTGTTTACATGCCTGTGCATGACCAGCCTGTGGCTGTCAGGGTGTGCAACGATTCCAGATGCGAAACAAGCGCTCAGCGAGATCAAGACACAAACCCAACCCGTGACGGTGGTGACAGCCAAACAAACCTTGCCTGTCGGCAAAGTCGAACAAGCGTTAAAGAAACTGTCTAGCGACGAAAGCATACGTGCGTCATTGGCCGAACACCTGCGTGTGGAGCAGGCACTGTCGGGCAATAGCTTGTACGCTGATAACAAAGTCAGCTTGCTGTTTAATGGCGAATTGACCTTTAGCCATATGCGCCAAGCGCTTGAAAAAGCGCAACAGCATATTCATCTCGAATACTTTACTTTTGAGGATGTCGATCTGGGTGGCATCACCCTCCAGGCGCTGCTGCTGGAGAAATTATCGCAAGGAGTCAGCGTACATCTCATCTACGATGCGATTGGCTCTGCCGATACGCCACCGACACTGTTTGATCATTTGAAAGCGGCTGGGGCCAAAATCACGGTGTTTCATCCGGTACAAGCCAGCAGCCTGGCCCGCATTAACCAACGTGACCATCGCAAAATCATGGTGGTTGACGGTAAGCTCGCCATTGTTGGTGGCGTTAACTTGAGCAAAACCTACCAAAGCAAAGGCTCATTGCGGTTTTTTAGCAAACAAAAATTACCCGACCTGACCCAGGCGAACTGGCGAGATACCGATATCATGATCACCGGCCCGGCAGTGGCCAATATCCAGCAAGCCTTTCTGGCGCACTGGGATGCTGCACAGCCGCTGGATACGCGTGGTTTTTTTCCACCCCTGACGAAACAGGGAGGACAGTTTGTGCGTGTGTTCACCACGCCCGTCAGCAAACGTAAAAATACCGACTCACCATACTACCTGGCCCTGATCGCTGCCATCGAACATGCAGAGCATCATATCATCCTCAATTCTGCCTACTTTGTGCCCACCAGCGCACAAGAGGAGGCCTTGGTCAACGCGGCCGACCGTGGCGTGCAGGTGTCATTGCTGGTGCCCAGTTTTAGTGACTCAACGCTGTCCATGCATGTGCAGCGCTCGCATTACAGCCACTTGCTCAAACACGGCATTGCGATTTACGAGATGCAGGATCAAGTATTACATGCCAAAATGGTCTCTATTGATGGGGTCTGGTCGGTGATTGGCAGCTCGAATTTCGATTACCGCAGCGCAGGCATCAATGCCGAAATTGATGTAGTGATATTAGGCAACGACACCGCCAGTCTGCTGGAAAGCCGTTTTGAGGAGGATGTGAAGAATGCTGAAAAAATTGAATGGCAGCAGTGGCAGCAACGCCCGCTCTGGCAAAAAATCAAGCAGCAATCATCGCGTATTTTTGAGAGTATGCTGTAAAACGAATCACACGCTGACAGGATAGATGCACTGAAATGATCGATAAGGACACCTGGGAGTTACTGAGTTATATCGTCACCGTCGTCGGCTTGCCGCTGGCGATCGTGACCTTTATGCTTGAACAGCGTAAAGAGCGTGAAAATGAGGACGAAGAGGTGTATCAGTTGCTGGCCGACAACTACACCGACTTTTTAAAACTGGTGATGACCAATCCTGACCTGCAGCTGCGCTCGCACAGCGAATCCGTGGCCATGACGGCAGACCAGGAGGAGCGCAAACTGGTGTTGTTTGAGATATTGATTTCGCTATTTGAACGCGCCTATTTGCTCACCTACGACCCAGATATGCGCGGCAAACGTTTGCGGCGCTGGATGTCGTGGGAGGACTATATGCGTGAGTGGTGCCAGCGGGAAGATTTTCGCCAGCACCTGCCACGCTTGTTGGTGGGCGAAGATGCTGATTTTGTTGCGCACATTACGCGTATTGCGCAAGAGGCGGCGCAATAACCCAGCGCCTCAGCTAACCCTTATTTTGAAACCGCTATTTCTTAAGCGGCGTCAGCTTAAAGCCAGCTTGTTTAAACGCCTGTAACAATCCATTCTGCCCGGCCAAATGCGCCGCGCCAACCGCAATAAACACACGGTGCTGCCTGGCCTGATCAATACTGCGGGTGGCCATCAGCACATTGCGCTCATCCAGCAACTTGACCCGCATGCGCTGCCACAAGGCTGCAGGCAAAATGCCGCGCGTCATCGCATCATCCATATTCGCCACCTGCTCGGCATCCCCAGCCCGATACGCTTTAATCAGCTTTTCAAAATCGCCCTCTTTTTGCTTTTGGCTACGCTTAAGTACGGCACGCAACATCAGTAACTGCTCGTCCATCGTCATGCTGTCCATTACGCCAAAATGCTCCTGCGGGCTTTCCAGCCCAAGCACCTGTTTGTCCAGCTCTTCTGCTTTGGCCTTGAGTAAAAAGTCTTGCGCAAAAGGCGTTTGCGGCTTGGGGAGGTCAAAAATCACGGCCAGCAACCATGGCTTCATTTTGAGCACATGGTCCATTGGCATTACATGCATATCCGCCAGGCTAGCGACTTTATCCAGCTCGGCGTCTGATAAATATTGTTGCAAATTACCTTGTGGCAACTGTAACAGCGATGCTGGCGGCGCCTCCGCCACTTCCAGCATAAACACATCGACCTGCTTGAGTGACTGCACCACCGCAGGCGCAAACTCGGTGACGCGGTTATCGTCGGTATGCATGGTGCCAAACAGATAACTTACCTGCCCGCCGGGTGACTCCAACTGCCAAAACAGGCTTTTTTCAGCCGCGCTTAAAGGCTGGCTCAACAATATACATACCGCAGCTAACAGCCAGACTCCTCGCATCGCATTCCTCATGATTTCATTCGTCCATTGGTTGACCGGCTCTGGCTTGAATAGGTTTCCTATCAACAACCATTCAACATCGTCTCACAAATAGTGCGCACCTGCTACGTTTGCTGACTTCGCCTCTGCGAACACGCAGGGTTGTCACAGATATGATACAGCGCTACCATGTGTTAAAAAATATCAACAATACCTACAGGGAGATGGCCATGCATCCGACCGACCAGGCA
>CAYPZE010000138.1:0-3666 GCA_964415305.1 uncultured Methylotenera sp. | reverse complement strand
GACCGTTGATGCTTGTCCATGATGGCCAGTTTGGGCACCGACAGGATGCGTGGGCTGGTGGCACCACAGCAATCACACTCAGCAGGCAAACTGGACTCACTCATTTTGCGTAGCGCGGTAAACACGCCACAACTGTCACACTCATATTCGTATAAAGGCATCTGCGCACTCCTTATGATGTAAAGGAAACATCTACACCCGGTGGCACCATGATCTTCGGCCCATCGGCATTCGGCCGGATATCAAACTCGAAAATCTCGGTCGGGATCCACAAGGTCGCGCAGGCGTTCGGGATATCAACAATGCCGCTGATATGCCCTTCTACTGGCGCAGTGCCGAGGATAGATACCGCCTGTTCGCCGCTGTAACCAAACTTCTTCAGATACTCAATCGCGTTCAAACATGCCTGACGGTAAGCCACATGCACATCCAGATAGTGCTGTTTGCCTGCTTCATCGACCGAGATGCCTTCAAAAATCACATAATCGCGATACGTTGGCGTGATCGGGCTAGGCTGGAAGATTGGGTTTTTAATGCCGTATTTCTTCACGCCTTCCTTAATCAGGCTGACCTTGATGTCGAGGTAACCCGCCATCTCAATCGCGCCACAGAAGGTGATTTCGCCATCGCCTTGCGAGAAGTGCAGGTCACCCATGGAGAGACCGCCATCCTTCACGTAGACCGGGAAGAAAATCTTGGAGCCTTTGGTCAGGTTTTTAATGTCACAGTTACCACCGTGATCGCGAGGTGGCACAGTACGCGCGCCCTCCATCGCCGCTTTTTTAGCCGCATCACCGCTCAATTTACCCATCACGGCAGATTGAGGCTCAGGTGGCAATGCCAGCGCTGGCACGCGGTCTGGATCTGTGGCAATCAGCGCCGCTTCACGCTCGTTCCATTTTTCGAGCAGTTCACGCGATGGCAAACAACCGATCAAGCCCGGGTGCATGATGCCGGCATAACGGACTTTTGGCACATGGCGGGAAGTAGTGTAGACGCCGTGGAAATCCCAGATGGATTTGCTGGCCTCAGGGAAATGGTCAGTCAGGAAACCACCGCCATTCTCTTTGGCAAACAGGCCGTTGAAGCCCCATTGCTGGTCATCAAAAGTCCCCACATCCAGAATCTCGACTACCATCAGGTCACCCGGTTCAGCGCCTTCGACGCCAATCGGGCCACTCAGGTAATGCACCTGGGTCAGGTCCACGTCACGGATATCGTTGGCGCTGTCGTTGTTGCCAATCTGGCCACCGGTCCAGTCCATACACTCAACACGGAACTCATCGCCAGGCTTCACCATGGCAATCATCGGCAGGTCTGGATGCCAACGGTTATGAATCTGACCGTCCTGCTCCCAGGGCTTTTTATCCAAATCCAACTTCACTATTGTTTTCATTACACGCATCTCCTTTGTGAGAAATGGTTATCAGGTGTTACTTAGAACTGCATCTGCAAAGCGACTTTGACGAAATTGGTGCTGTCAGTGGATGAGGTGTCATCCTTGCCATAGGCGGCTGTCAGCACTGCGTTGTAAGGCGCCATCACATAGTTGGTGCCGATTTCAAAACGCTTGGCATCACCACCACCGCGCACGTTGTCAGTCACCAAAATGGAGCTCGCTGCCGTGTTGATAGCCGTCGTGCCATCTGCGTCAAATTTCTGATAGCGAACAAATGGCATGAACTTGCCCCAGCCCACTTGCTCCTGGAACAGGTAAGACAGCGCGCCAGAATAGGCTTTACCTTGCTCAGCCAGGAAAACATTGTCATTGTCATAGTAGTAATACGCGGCTTCGGCAGAGAACGTGCCAGGACCAACGTCTTTTTTCTCTAACAAGAAATCGACGCTGTAAGCCTTGTAGTCACCCACTTTGTAAGCGCTAGTGGCTGCCAGGTTGTTTGAAATGTCGCTGATCGCGCCGTCTTTCTTGTAGCGTCCGGCAATCCCGATGGCCAGAATGTCTTTTGCGCCAAAATAGTTGCCTGTGCCGTAGTAGCCTGGCTCTGCATCCCAGAAATCAATCTGTACGCGACCGGCATACATCAGGTTATCTTTCGTCCCTCTGGACTCTGGCTGTGCATTCACACCACTAAAGCGGTAAATCTTGTCGCCTTCAAATGCACCGAAAGAAACCGCAACATGGTCTTCCATAAAGCTGGAAACAACCGCCACACCTTCGTCACGGCCAATCACACCACCGTTCCAGCCGTAGCGGGAAGCGATGTTTGCCCAGTAGCCGCCACCCATAGAGTAGTAAGGACCTGCCATGTTGGCGCGGTCACTTGGTGACAGGAAACGACCTGCCCAGATGGCCACTTCAGGGGTCAACTGAAACTGTACGTTGGCATCAATCACTTCAATGTTGCTGCCTACATCACTGCCACCACCGGATTTTTCAGTGTTCAGCATGCCTTTGATGTATTTGTTAAATGAACCTGACAAATACAAACGGGCACTGTCTAGGGCAAAGTCACTGGAACGGTCTTTACCGTTACCGGCACCATCTTCAACAGATGAATAGCTGGTAATAAAACCGAAGCCAGCACTGATATACTTGTCTTCACCAAAAGTAATCGTGGCACCCGCATTCGCCATTTGTGCACCCAGGCCGCAAGCCATTGCTACTGCTGTATGCAAAGCACATTTTTTCAAGTTCATCATCAAAAACTCCCTTTCTCGTTAAATTCAAACCAACACAGTTAATCAAAACTTGCGCTCAGCTTAACGAGCCGGGCATGTAGGACAAATACGTCAATTTGCGTAGTGGCGACGGTGGGCAAACACCGCTAGACTGCACATAACAAATTGAGAACAGGGCTCGCAATGCGTCTTTTAACTTACATCCTATTCACCACTGTATTAGCAGGCTGCGGTGAGGTTTCCTATAAGCGCGGCGGCTCACAGCAAGACATAGACCGCGCGCACCAGGCCTGCCGCGGCAGTGGAGATCAGCTGACCAAATGTCTGGCTGAACATGGCTGGCAGAAACCCACGGTCGATGCCTTTGACCCCTTATTCGCGACCATAGAAGTCACGGATAACAAACAGGCCAGCCAAGCCAAGCCCAGTCCTTTTATAGAGTTATCGACGGAGACGCCGCAAAAACCGGTTGCCGCCGCTGTTGCGAAAACACCACAACCAGCCTCACAAACAGTGGAGTCGGCCAAGCAGGCAGCAGCACCAGTCCCCGTTGCAGAAACACCGCCAGCCGCTAGCCGTTCGACAGCCAACGATGGTCCGAATGTGCAATATTCGATTAACTCGTGGTGGAAAATGGGCGCCTTCCCAAATCAGCTCAAACAGGATCAGGTCTCGTGCGAGAAAAAACTTGGGCCGGACTATTTACCGGATTACAAAACGCAAACCTACAAACGCGCGTTTGTGGCCTGCATGCATGACCTCGGCTGGATGGCGATTCGCAATCTGAAATAATCAACCGCCAGTCAATTGTTTTAAGCACTCATCGTCGTCAGTGCTTTCTGACAGGACTATCAGAATCATGAGACTGTCATCAAATTGTCCAACTTTCTAAGATGCGCCTACGCGTGAAATTTGATGCGTATCGACAGGCAAATACGCCTTATTAAGAGGGATGAAAAATGATGAAACAATTAGCGATGGGTGCAGTATTAATAGCTAGCGCAGTCACAACCTTCGCAGGAGATG
>CAYPZE010000137.1:0-3776 GCA_964415305.1 uncultured Methylotenera sp. | reverse complement strand
AGTCATCATGCCACAGGCATATGACAATGATTTTGCAGAGCAGCAAGGTGTAATCGTGTCAGTTTGAAGAATACGGTTTTATCACCGCAGAAGATGTATTTGCGGGGGATTTAGGCCGCTGTTTCACGCTTGGGTTCGATGGCTTTTTTGTAAAATACACGGGTTGGCGTATAATTCACGACTTCTGAGGAACGCTGCGAGGGTCACATGACTCCCAGGCTCAGAGCATTTGCTGCAAAGCATCTCAACGGCGTTCACTTTTCACTGTGCGAGCACGGAAAAAGGTGAACAAACGTTTCCACCGGTTCTTAGAACTTTTCCTGCTCAGTTTTCATCTTTTTAAGGATTTGAAACATGAATGCTGTAGCTGATATCAAAGATTATGTTGTGGCCGATATGGGCCTGGCCGCTTGGGGTCGTAAAGAGATTGCGATTGCCGAAACTGAAATGCCAGGCTTGATGGCAATTCGTGAAGAATATGCGGCGCAACAACCATTAAAGGGCGCGCGTATTACCGGCTCTTTGCACATGACCATCCAGACCGCGGTGTTGATTGAAACACTGAAAGACCTGGGCGCCGATGTGCGCTGGGCGTCCTGTAATATTTTCTCCACCCAAGACCACGCTGCTGCTGCGATTGCGGCGACTGGCACCGCCGTGTTTGCGGTCAAAGGTGAAACGCTGGAAGACTACTGGGATTACACCCACCGTATTTTCGAATGGACGGATGGTGGCTATTCCAACATGATTCTGGACGACGGTGGCGATGCTACGTTGTTGCTGCATTTGGGTAGCCGTGCCGAGAAAGATTTGTCCGTGGTGGCGAATCCGACCTCAGAAGAAGAAACCTGTCTGTTTAACGCGATTAAAGCCAAGCTGAAAACTGATCCAAACTGGTACTCAGTGCGTTTGGCTGCGATTAAAGGCGTGACCGAAGAGACCACCACTGGCGTGCATAGACTGTACCAAATGCACAAAGAGGGCAAACTGGCTTTCCCAGCCATTAACGTCAATGACTCTGTGACCAAGTCCAAGTTTGACAACCTGTATGGCTGCCGTGAATCATTGGTAGACGGTATCAAGCGCGCAACTGATGTGATGATTGCAGGCAAGATTGCCGTGGTCGCCGGTTACGGTGATGTGGGTAAAGGCTCTGCACAAGCATTGCGTGCCTTGTCTGCCCAAGTGTGGGTGACTGAAATTGACCCGATTTGCGCCCTGCAAGCCGCAATGGAAGGCTACCGCGTGGTGACCATGGATTACGCCGCTGAGCATGCGGATATTTTCGTTACGGCGACCGGTAACTACCATGTGATTACGCATGACCATATGGCTAAAATGAAAGATCAGGCCATCGTTTGTAACATCGGCCACTTTGATAACGAAATCGACGTCGCTGGCATTGAAAAATATCAGTGGGAAGAAATCAAGCCACAAGTGGATCATGTGATTTTTCCCGATGGCAAACGTATCATCCTGCTGGCCAAAGGCCGTTTAGTGAATCTGGGTTGTGGCACGGGTCATCCGAGCTATGTCATGAGCTCCAGCTTCGCCAACCAGACCATTGCGCAAATTGAGCTGTTTACGCAGAGCGACAAATATCCGGTGGGCGTCTACACCTTGCCCAAACACCTGGATGAAAAAGTGGCGGTCTTGCAGTTGAAAAAACTCAACGCACAACTGACCACGCTGACAGACGCGCAAGCGGCTTACATCGGTGTGAGCAAAAATGGCCCATACAAACCAGAGCATTACAGATACTAAGCATTTGTAACCGCTGAAACGACCGCGAGATGTTCTGGCGGTCGTTTCGGTGTACACTCATCCTCACATCAACGCTGAGGAGTGAGCATGTTTAAGTTACTGGTGGTTTGGGGATTAAACGCTGTCGCATTAATGGCGGTGACCTATCTGGTGTCTGGTATTCATGTGGCAAACTTTAAAGCAGCATTAGTGGCGGCCCTGGTCATTGGCCTGGTCAACGTGTTGATTAAACCTTTACTGGTGATTCTGACCTTGCCAATCACTTTACTCACCTTAGGCCTGTTTATCCTGGTGATTAACGGCTTGCTGTTTTGGGCAGTGGGCAATTATCTGCAAGGCTTTTCAGTCAGCTCCATCCTTATCGGTGTGATCGGCGCGCTGGTGTATAGCGTGATCTCAGGCGTGCTGAGTGCGATTGTGCTGGATGATAAAGATTAAGCCTTCAGATGGTCTATACGACCCAAGCAGTGCATAGAAAAGATTAAACAAGTGAATCATAAAACATCTTTCAGTTTTGAGTTCTTTCCGCCCAAAACGGCGGAGGGCATGGCTAATTTACGCAATGTGCGTGATGAGTTGGCGGTTTTTGCGCCCGAGTTTTTCTCGGTGACGTTTGGTGCTGGCGGCTCTACGCGTGATCGCACCATGGATAGCGTGCTTGAGATCCAGGCCGCGGGTTATGGCGCAGCGCCACATATTTCCTGTATTTCTTCGAGTAAAGAAGAAATCCGCGAATTGCTGCAAGCCTATCAGGCCAAAGGCATTAAGCGCTTAGTCACCTTGCGTGGGGATATTCCTTCAGGTGAAGTGAGTTCGGGTGACTTTAAATACGCCAATGAACTGGTGCAGTTTATCCGTGCCGAAACCGGCGACTGGTTTCATTTGGAAGTGGCGGCTTACCCTGAGTTTCACCCGGAAGCCGGCTCTGCGCAAAAAGACCTCGACAATTTCAAACGTAAAATCGATGCAGGGGCGGACTCTGCCATCACGCAGTATTTTTATAATGTGGATGCCTATTTCCGTTTTGTGGAGGCTGCGCAAAAGTTGGGTGTCAACGCACCGATTATTCCTGGCATCATGCCTATCTATAATTACACGCAGTTGGCACGATTCTCCAACGTCTGTGGTGCCGAGATTCCGCGCTGGTTGCGTTTACGTTTAGAGGCTTATGGTGACGATCTGCCGTCGTTGCGTGCGTTTGGTGCCGATGTGGTCACCGATATTTGCGCCAGGCTGATCGCTGCGGGCGTGGATAAAATGCACTTTTATACACTGAACCAGGCTGGGATTATCGGCCAGATTATCCGACAGTTATAACGCCGAAAAATAAAAAGCGCGGTCTGCATCAGGCCGCGCTTTTTTTACGTCCATCATACTTACTGCAGTGACAGCCCCTGCGGGTTAAACAAGGCATCTTCTACAAACAAGTAGTCCTGCTTACGGGTTTCATCCCACAGTACCATCATGGTGATCCAGCGAATATCTTCCATGCTTAGCGTCTCTTGGGGCAAGACCATGGCACGGTCCACAATCAGGTCGCGCTCATAGGCGGTGATAATGTCGCTACGTTGCAACAGCGTCAGAAAATTCAGGCTTTCATCATTAATTTTGTTGCGCTCCATCTCGCAAAAAATACGGATGGCTGCTGGGTCTTGCTGATATTGCGGTTGTTGCACAGAGCGGCGCAGGTCTTTGACCCAATCTACCGCATGTAAAATGTCCTGATGGTTAAATCCAGCCTGGGATAACTCATAAGCCATGATGGTTTCGTCAGTTTCTTTCAATTCTGACGCATCGTGTTTATCCCAGTAATTTTGATAAATAAATATCAATACTTCCAACATGTCTATAGTCTCCTCAAACACGCTGTTGCATAGACAGCGCGGCTGGGGTGCATCTGAGTCTGTCTTTAGGCGAGTCGCTGGAACTGACCGCTGGCAAGATGACTGACGACACCAGGTGCTCCTGGCCCCACCGGCGCGCCCGGTGCCGACGGCCCGCCCGGCCCGCCC
>CAYPZE010000136.1:0-4017 GCA_964415305.1 uncultured Methylotenera sp. | reverse complement strand
GGTCTTCTTCGCGCAAGCCTGCGGGCATGATCACACGCTTGGAAATCACCGCTGCAGTCGGCAATGCCAACACCACCTGGCGCGAACGTGAGCCTAGCAAACGCCAGGCCGACCGCATGGTGTCAGCCACTTGCACCAGGTCATTAATATTGCCATCGCTGATGACCCCTTTAGGCAGGGTCACATTAGCGTAGCCGTCCAGTCGGAATTGCTGTTTGCCAATAGCACTCAGCTCCACCATCTTGATGGCGGTTGCGCTGATATCAACACCAATAAAACTGGTTTTTTTGCGTTGTAAAAAGCCCAGACTCAACGGTAATGCCCTTTTTAAGTATTTGAATGTTTGTTGGGTTATGCATCAACCATGCCAACTCACACTATTTCATGGCGACAAGCAAATGTCTGGCCTTCATGGTCGCCAGAACAATGCTGATTATTTGCATGATTCCATAATTAACTGCCATTGAATTGGCAAAAAAAGATTACAATTCATGGGTAATTCTCACGATGGCAGCAAGACGCATGAACTCAAGAAACTGGTTGCAGTCCCTTCTTTTTCTTTCCATTATCGGCAGCTTGATCGCCGCCGCCCTGCTGGTGTTGATGATCAGCATCCTGTATCCATCACTGCCGTCGCTCGATGCGCTCACGGATTACCATCCAAAATTACCGCTGCGTATTTATGATGCCGAAGGTGGCCTGGTTGCCGAGTTTGGCCAGGAGCGCCGCGCCTTTGTGCCCATTGAGCAAACGCCCAAAGTCATGAAAGACGCGATTCTGGCCATTGAAGACCGTCGCTTTTACCAGCACAACGGTATTGATACCACCGGCATTTTGCGCGCCATCCGCAACAACCTGACTGGCCGTGGCCATGAAGGCGCCAGCACCATTACCATGCAGGTCGCTAAAAACTTCTTTAGCAGCCCGGATACGCCGCGTAATATCTGGACCAAGATTAAAGAAGCGATGCTGGCCATCAAGATTGAAAACGCCATCAGCAAAGATAAGATTCTTGAGTTATACCTGAACCAGATTTACCTGGGCGAGCGCGCCTATGGCTTTGCCACGGCGTCTAAAACCTATTACGACAAAGACCTCAAACAAATCAACCTGGCTGAGGCTGCGCTGCTGGCGGGCTTGCCGAAAGCGCCAAGCAAATACGACCCATATATTCACCCCGACTACGCCATCAAGCGCCAGCATGAGGTGCTGCGTGATATGCATCGCTATGGCATGATCAGCGACAGCGCGTTTGAGCAGGCGATGAACACGCCACTCAAATTTCAATCTTCAAAACGACAGGTACAAACCCTAGGCGGCGAATACGTGGCCGAAATTGTGCGTGCAACCTTGTATAAACGGTATGGCGAGAAGGCCTACACCAGCGGCCTGCGTGTCTATACCACCATCAATAACAAGCACCAGGCGGCGGCAAACACCGCAGTCATCCAGGGCATTATTAACTTTGAATTACGTCATGGCTTCCGTGGAGCGGAGCAAATCATTTCGCTGCCAACAGGCAAACTGACGGCGAGTGGCGCCAGTGAATTGTTACGGGATTTTGTCACTTATAACCAGTTTGTGCCCGCCTTGGTCACCAAGGTCGAACCTAACCTGCTCACTTTGGTCACCAAACGTGGCACGGTATTGAAGCTGCAGGACAAAGCCATCCTGCTGGTAAAAAACCACATGCCGCCCGCTAAGCGTACGCCGTTATCACTGGTGCCAGGCGCAGTGATCCGTGTATATCAGCAAAACGACAGTTGGATGGTAGTACAACTGCCAGAAGTAGAAAGCGGATTTATGGCGCTTAACCCAGAAACCGGCCAGGTGCAGGCGTTGATTGGCGGCTTTAGCTTCCAGCGCAATAAATATAACCATGTGACACAAGGTCGCCGCCAGCCAGGCTCCAGCTTCAAGCCATTTATCTACTCGGCCGCACTCGAAAAAGGCTACAGCCCGGCCAGCGTGTTTGAAGATGCACCAATTAGCTTCACCTCGACCGAAACTGGCAGCAATAGCAGTTGGGAGCCACGTAACTACGATGAGAAATACGCAGGCCCGATGCGCTTGCGTGAAGCCTTGGCACAGTCTAAAAACACCATCTCCATCCGCCTGATGAATGCCATTGGTGCCCGCTATGCGCAAGACTACCTGCGTAGATTCGGCTTTGATCCCAAAGATCATCCGGCTTACCTGTCGACCGCGCTGGGTGCAGGCTCGTCCTCCGTCTGGCAAATGGCTGCCGCTTACGCCACCTTCGCCAACAGCGGTTACCAGGTGCATCCTTACCTGATTGAAAAAATTATCGATAGCCGCGGCAAGGTGATTCAAGCCGTGCAGGCAGGCAAACATGTGTCGCAACAACGTGTGATCGACCAGCGCAACGCCTTTATTATCACCACCATGTTGCAAGACGTGGTGCGCGACGGCACGGCCAGAGCCGCACTATCATTGCGTCGCCCTGACATCGCCGGTAAAACTGGCACCACCAATGACCAGTTCGATGCCTGGTTTGCCGGTTACCACCCGAAAGAGGTCGCCGTGGCCTGGGTCGGCTATGACAATCCGCACAACCTGGGGCGTGGTGAAACTGGTGGCCGCGCCGCATTACCGATCTGGATTAATTACATGCAGCAAACCCTGACTGGGTTGCCCATTTACCAATACAAGGTGCCGGATGGTGTCTTGCAGCTGAAGGTCGATGCTTACACAGGCGCGCAAGTGGGTGAAGATGACCCTGGCATTTATGAATATTTTTACGAAGAACATTTGCCGCAATCACAACCTGAAAACCTGCCTGGCTTGTTTGACCCAGAGGCAGAGCATGCGCCAGAAGACAACGAACCCTCCTTTTTGGAGCGCCTGATTGGCGACCATAGCGGCGGTAGCAACGAGGACAAAAAGCTGCCTGCAAACCCGGCGGCAAAGTTACTCAGCCCCAATTAGCAACGAATTCAACCTAAAGCCTGATGCGATGTTTGACGACTTTTCAAGTGATCTAAGGCAAGAAATAGCACAGTCCGCCGCACGCCTGATGTTTGAGGAAGGCATTAGTGACTATGGCCGCGCCAAGCGCAAGGCAGTCAAGCTGATGGGCATACAACAGGATGCGCCGCTGCCGACCAATGCTGAAATTGACTCCGCGTTGCGCGAATATCATGCCCTGTACGCCGATGAAAACGATGCCGCACACCTGTTGGAGTTAAGGCAAGCTGCCCTGCACACCATGCAGTTACTCAAAAAGTTTAACCCGCACCTGATTGGTTCGGTGATGGAGGGCACGGCAGGGCCCTACGCAGACACGGATATTCACGTGTTCGCTGAAAGTGGCAAAGAACTCGAGATTTATCTGCTCAACCAGAATGTGCCTTATCGGCTGGATGAACAGCAATTCCGTATGTCTGACCGCCCTGGCAAGCAAAAGCATGACCTGGTTCGTAAACGGGTGCCAGTGTTACTGGTAGAAACGCGTTTTGGCACGCAACGCATTAGCGTATTTGAAACCGATGATATCCGCACCGCGCCACGTAAAAATGGCGAAAAGGCTGGCATACACCGCATGAACCTGGAACAAGTCTCCCTATTGCTTAAGCAAAATGTGATTGAGTAGTGTCATTAAACTGAGAAATTTACTTAACCGCCGAATGGAGCTTGCTTTAAGTTTTGAATATTCAATATTATTGAAAGCCATTCACACAATTTCCGACAATCATCCATAAATGATTAAGACTAATAAAATACTTTGTTTTATGATCCTTATCACATCTGAAAACGGAAAATCCATAAAAATCAATAAATATCAATGAGTTGGTATAACCATGAGTGAGAAACACTGGATTAAAAATGCAGCCACATGTCTAGAAGAAAGTTTATATCCAGTCCCGCATGAGTCGAATGAAATTGACTGGAAAATCAACTTATCAGAAAACAAAGAGCGCTTAACCGAACATCTCATCGCATTTGCGAATCATGCAAATGGTGGCTTTATGGTCTTTGGCGTCTCTGATTCAAACG
>CAYPZE010000135.1:0-4144 GCA_964415305.1 uncultured Methylotenera sp. | reverse complement strand
AAAGGCACGGTGAGTGCGATCAGGGTTAACCATTTACGATGTTGCATAGTCATTGACTCCTGGGTCTGATAATAAAGAAGAAGCAGGGCGTAGCTGCTTGCTGGTATTGAGTGGTAGCAGGCCGGTAATCAAGGTGCCTGCCTGCATGCCGCTCATGAGTTTAAAGCTGCCTTGCAATGATTCTATGCGCTCACGCATGCCGACCAGCCCAACGCCTTCGGTGGCTTGCGAGGTATCCATGCCATGTCCGTTGTCACGGATTTCAATTTGCAACAGGGATTTATCTTGGCGCTTGATGATATGAATATCTATCCACACCTCGCTAGCCTGAGCATGGCGCGCAATATTGGTCAGCGCTTCTTGCACCACCCTAAACGCAACAATATTGGTGTCTTCGTTTAATGTCTGTTCGCCAGTATCCAGCGCCAGGTGGCAGTCGACTTGCGGATTCAGCTTTTTCCAGTCATTGACCAGGCGTTCAACGGCACCAATTAGCCCTAGTGAGTCGAGTGCCGGTGGGCGTAAGTGCTTGATTAAGGCACGGATGGACTGCTGCACATGCTGGGTGTTGGAGGCAATTCTGACCGCAATTACATGTGCTTGATCTGGGTCACATTTTTGTAAAGTGAGTGCGTCCATGCGGATCGCTGTCAAATACTGGCCAGTTTCGTCATGAATCTCGCTGGCAATGTATTTGCGCTCCTGCTCTTGCATTTGCATGGCATGGCGCGCCAGCACGCGGTTTTCTTTGAGAGTGCGCTCGAGGTCAAGTTCTACCAGGCATTGCTCGGTCATGTCTATGAGGTAACCATGGATTTGCGCCGGTTTGTTCTCTGCTGATGGCACATGCACAAAGCGGGCGCCGACAAAACAGGGCAAGCCATCTGGGCGGCGGATTTGCAATTTGTTGAAATTAAGCTCGTGATGGTATTGCAGCTGCTGCACGAAGGTAGGCCAATCGAATGAAAACAGTGCGCAGGCATTTTTATTATCATTGAGCGGGCGGCAGATGCGGTCAAAGGCGCGGTTGTGCATACCTATGTTGCCATCAACATCCAGTACCACGTTACCCGTCAAATCGCCGTCGAACAGTGTTTTATAAAGTTGCTGGCTACTGCTGAGTTGCGCCTCAGTGCGTTGCCGACGTTGGATTTCAGCGTGAATTTCCCGTATGCGGCGTTGGCTGAACCAGACACTTAAGATAGCAAACACAAACAGTGTAAGTGGGATTTCATCCAGTTGAGCATATTCATAACTGGCTAACCATGCATTGACCTGTTCGGATAAATCAAACTGTAACGAACAGGCATAGGCCAGCACCACGCCTATGATCACAATGAGCGTGTCCTGACTGGCCCGGCTTAACTTGCCGAGTTTGTGAATAGCAGCAATAACTGGCATAGATCGTTGATAAGAATGCATGACTGAAGTGACTAAACGCTTTAAAGCTTTGTTGCGGCAGCCATGTAGCGACTGTCGTGTGAACCTGCGCAACTATAGACCACATCACTCCCGAGCGCCCCGTGAAAAATTCCCGTTGTTGGCTGGTTTGCTCGGGTGAATTCTTGAACCCATCAAAGGGAATCATTCATCTATTGCCTTTGTTACAAATTATTAACAATTCGGATCGTGAAGTGCGGCATTCGGGGGGGTGTCTGCCACAACACTTAAAAACGCATTCTTAAGAGATTAGGAGAAAGTATGAAAATGAAATCATCCCGTGCCCTCGTTGGCGCTTTGCTCGGAGGCTTGTTTGCAAGTTTTTCCGGCCTGGCTCTGGCAGATGCGGATTTGGACAAGGCAGTGAACACTGCCGGCGCTTGGCCAATTGCAACCGGCGGTTATTATAGCCAGCACAATAGCCCATTGGCGCAAATTAACAAATCCAACGTTAAAAATGTAAAAGCTGCGTGGTCATTCTCCACCGGTGTACTCAATGGTCACGAAGGTGCGCCATTGGTCATCGGCGACATGATGTACATCCACTCTGCTTTCCCAAACAATACGTATGCCTTGAATCTGAACGATCCAGGCAAGATTGTCTGGCAACACAAACCTAAGCAAGATGCTTCAACCAAAGCAGTGATGTGCTGTGACGTGGTTGACCGTGGTCTGGCTTATGGCGCTGGTCAAATTGTGAAGAAACAAGCCAACGGTCACTTGCTGGCGTTGGATGCCAAAACTGGCAAAATCAACTGGGAAGTCGAAGTGTGTGATCCAAAAGTGGGTCAGACACTGACACAAGCCCCATTTGTGGCGAAAGACACAGTGTTGATGGGTTGCTCTGGTGCTGAACTGGGTGTGCGCGGTGCTGTGAACGCTTATGACCTGAAAACAGGTGAGCTGAAGTGGCGTGCATTTGCAACCGGTTCTGACGAGTCTATCCGTCTGGCTAAAGACTTCAACAAGGACAATCCACACTACGGTCAATTCGGCCTGGGCCTGAAAACCTGGGAAGGTGATGCCTGGAAAATCGGTGGCGGTACCAACTGGGGTTGGTATGCTTACGATCCTAAATTGAACCTGTTCTACTACGGTTCAGGCAACCCTGCGCCATGGAATGAAACCATGCGTCCTGGCGACAATAAATGGACCATGACTATCTGGGGTCGTGACCTGGACACCGGTATGGCTAAATGGGGTTACCAAAAGACGCCGCATGATGAGTGGGACTTTGCTGGTGTGAACCAGATGGTGCTGACTGATCAGCCAGTCAACGGCAAAATGACGCCGCTGCTGAGCCACATTGACCGTAACGGTATCTTGTACACACTGAACCGCGAAAACGGCAACCTGATCGTTGCTGAAAAAGTGGACCCGGCTGTGAATGTGTTCAAAAAGGTTGATCTGAAATCAGGTACACCAGTACGTGATCCAGAGTTCGCAACCCGTATGGATCACAAAGGTACCAACATTTGTCCATCTGCGATGGGCTTCCACAACCAGGGTGTTGACTCTTACGACCCTGAAAGCCGTACCTTGTACGCAGGCCTGAACCACATTTGTATGGATTGGGAGCCGTTCATGCTGCCATACCGTGCGGGTCAGTTCTTCGTTGGTGCGACCTTGGCAATGTACCCTGGCCCTAACGGCCCAACCAAGAAAGAAATGGGTCAGATCCGTGCATTTGACCTGACCACTGGTAAGGCTAAATGGACCAAGTGGGAGAAATTTGCAGCTTGGGGCGGTACTTTGTACACCAAAGGTGGCCTGGTTTGGTATGCAACTCTGGATGGTTACCTGAAAGCCTTGGATAACAAAGACGGTAAAGAGTTGTGGAACTTCAAGATGCCATCTGGTGGTATCGGATCTCCAATGACTTACTCCTTCAAGGGTAAACAATACGTCGGCAGCATGTACGGTGTTGGTGGCTGGCCAGGTGTTGGTCTGGTGTTTGACCTGACAGACCCAAGTGCTGGTTTGGGTGCGGTTGGTGCGTTCAAAGAACTGCAAAACCACACACAAATGGGCGGTGGCCTGATGGTGTTCAGTCTGTAATCAATAATACAGTGAACCTGTTGATGTAATGACCAGGATGACCGTCAGCCGCAAGGAGGGTTGGTCATCCTGTTCTCTCTAAATGGAGAAGAGAGCAGATGTTTCGTGAAGAAAAAAAATATCGTCAATTATGTTTGGCTGCTGGCTTGACCATGCTGTTGAACCTGTTTGCATGGCCTGCCATGGCGGCCAATGCCCTGAATATCTGTGCCGGTAAATCCGAGCTACCTTTTTCTAATGACAAGAAAGAAGGCTTTGAAAACAAAATTGCGGCTGCGGTGGGCAAAGCCCTCAACATGCCTGTGAATTATTTCTGGTGGTCCAATCCGCTGACGCTGCAAAAGGACATGGAAGAGGGCAAATGTGCTGTCTTGATTGGCACTGACCCCAATGATCCGCGCGTACTGACAACCAAACCTTATTACCGCTCATCCTATGTGTTCATTACTCGCAAAGACCGTGAGATCGACGTGACCTCATGGGATCACCCTTATCTGAAAGAAAAGAATTTCCGGATTGGTGTTATGCCGGACAGCCCCGGTAAAAACATGTTGCTGCAAATTAATCGCTTTGACGACATGTTTGATTACTTTACCGAGATCCAGAACTTTCAATCGACGCGTAACCGCTATATCCATGTCGAGCC
>CAYPZE010000134.1:0-4162 GCA_964415305.1 uncultured Methylotenera sp. | reverse complement strand
CATAAGAAGGCATTAACACGGTGTTTTTAGCAATGAATGAGCCTTTACGCACGATGGCGTTAGGCACCACGCGGAAACCACCTGCTTTAAAGTCTTCTTCGGTGTAGTTGGCAAATTTAGGATCCACTTTGTCAAAATAGCGGGTCACGCCGTCATCCATCAGCACATTGTCCTTAAGGCGGAAAGACAGCAGCACGGCTTTTTTCAACCATTGGTGGGTTTCCCATTGCTGGGTATCGCCAATACGGCTGGCCACGCGCAATTTACCTGCATCCAGGTCATCCAGCACAGAAGCCACCGTGGCTTTAATATCGGCAGGGGCATTGGCCGGGTTGATGTTGGCGCGGTCTTCAAAAGCCGCTTCAATAATGCTTTGACGTGGATCCATGATGTTCTCTTGTTCGATGAAATAATTCGGTTAAATAACAGTGAAACCCGAAATTTTAACCTAATTTTGGCAGGTCAGGGGCAGCGCATGTTTGACCACCCCTGCCAGACGATATTTATTTGTTTTTGGCTGCCAGGTATAAAGGCATCACTTTAGGCGTGAGTGCCTGCAGGTCTTTAATGCGATTTTCGCTAGATGGGTGGGTGCTTAAAAACTCAGGCGGTGCTTCTTTATTAGCTGCCATCATTTTCTTCCATAAGCTCACCGCCGCTTCCGGGTTGTAACCCGCACGTGCCGCTAACTCCAGGCCCATACGGTCAGCTTCGCGCTCTTGTTCGCGGCCATTCGGTAACGAGAACAGTAACTGGCTACCCATGCCTGCGCCTTGTGCGGCCATGCTGCCAGCCGTACCGCCGACAAAGGAGGCCAGCGCCTGCAAACCAAATTGTTGAACATAGGCTTGAGACATCCGCTCGCGACCATGCTCGCGCAGTGCATGCGCAATTTCGTGGCCAATGACAGCCGCTAACTCATCATCCGTGGCATTGAGTTTTTCGGCCAGGCCGGAAAACACCATGATTTTGCCGCCGGGCATGCAATAGGCGTTTAGCTGGTCATTTTTTTCGACATTGACTTCCCATTTCCATTTGGCGGCATCCGGCCTGAACACGCCGACCTGGGCAATCAGGCGGTTGGAAATCGTGGTCACGCGGTGCAATAGTGGTTTATCCGCATTGAGCGTGCTTTTCTTTTGGGCATCTTGCAGTGTTTGCGTATAAGACTGCGCAGACATCTTATCCACCGTGGCAGACGGCAATAATAGCAACTGGCTGCGCTGGACACCGGAAGTGCTGTTTTTGGTGGTGCTGGCGCAGGCAGTGAGCAGGGCACACATCACAACGATTGAAATAGTTTTGATATTGAACATATTTTTTTCCTCACAGGTGGCAACTATGCAGTTATCGCATGGCTGGCATGATCCGTTGACAGCTGACTAAAGCAATTGGCAAGCAAAAAACGCATTTTACGCTTGGCTGTTCATTGTGTTTGCGCCTGCCATTTAAATTTTAACTTGTGAGCCGAGCTCCACCACACGGTTAGGCGGCAATTTAAATTGGTTGGTGATGGTTTCTGCGGTGCGGAACAAACCGATAAATATCTTTTTACGCCAGAACGCCATGCCTGGTTTATCAGACGCAATCAGGCTCTCCTTGCCGACAAAGAAGGAGGTGTCCATGGTGTCCAGCGTCAATCCTAATGGCTCGGTGAGTACCAGGTCTCTAGGCAGATCCGGTTCATCCATGTAGCCGTAGCGCAGCGTGACACGATAAAAGCCGTACGGTAATGTTTCGACGGCAACGCGTTCTTCCTGGCTGGTATAAGGGTAGTCTTCAAAGCGCACGGTCAGGATCACCATGGTTTCATGCAGCACCTTGTTGTGCTTGAGGTTGTGCAGCAGGGCATGCGGAACGCCGTCTGGGTTGGGCGTCATGAACACGCCTGCGCCGTTGACGCGGGCCGGTGGATGCGCACCAATCGCCTGAATAAATGGAATCAATTCCATAGACTCGGATTTAAGGATGCCATATAACAGTCTGCGGCCGGTTTTCCAGGTGCGCATCAGGGTGAAAATAATCAGGCCGATCAGCAGCGGCACCCAGCCACCGTCCGGAATCTTGAGGATGTTGGCGGCGAAGAAGGACAGGTCAATGACCAGGAATACTGTAATCAGGCACGCTGTTTTCAGCTTGCTCCAGCCCCACAGGTGGTGGAATACCACCGCAGCCAGCAAGGTGGTAATCACCATGTCGCCGGTCACAGCGATGCCGTAAGCGGCCGCTAAATCGCCCGAGCTACCAAAAATCAGCACCAGGCCCATCACGGCGACCATCAAGCCCCAGTTAACGCGAGGCATGTAGACCTGACCTTCAGTTTTTTCTGAGGTATGGGCGACGTGCATGCGTGGAATAAAGCCGAGTTGCAACGCCTGGCGCGAGACAGAAAACGCGCCGGTAATCACGGCTTGTGAGGCAATCACGGTCGCCAGTGTGGCCAGGATAATTAAGGGGAACAACGCCCAGTCTGGCGCGAGATGGTAAAACGGGTTTTGTATTGATTCCGGCTCGGCCAGAATCAGTGCGCCTTGCCCAAAGTAGTTACAAATCAGCGCGGGTAGCACAAATAAAAACCAGGCTAATCGAATCGGTTTGCGGCCGAAGTGGCCCATATCAGCATAGAGCGCTTCGGCACCTGTCACCGCCAGTACGACTGCGCCCAAGGCAATAAACGCAATTTTGGGCTGGGTGTAAAAAAATAGAAAAGCGTAGCCAGGGCTGAGTGCTTTGAGAATTTCAGGGTGGTGGTTGATGTTGATGACGCCAAGAATGCCGAGCACAGCAAACCATGTCAGCATGATCGGGCCAAAAAAGGCGCCCACCACCGCGGTGCCTTTACTTTGTGCCCAGAACAGCACGAATAGCACGCACAGTGTAATCGGCACAATCCAGCTATCTAATTGCGGGGCGGCGACTTCCAGGCCTTCTACCGCCGAGAGCACCGAAATGGCGGGGGTAATCATGCCATCGGCGTAAAACATGCAGGCGCCGACAATGCCCAGCATCATGATGCGTTTACGTTGATCAGGGTCACCACCGGCATAGCGACTGGCCAGTGACAACAAAGCCATGATACCACCTTCGCCACGGTTGTCTGCCCGCATGATAAACGCGACATATTTGAACGAAACAATGAGCAACAATGCCCAGGTGATCAATGACAAAATGCCATAAACATTGTCTTGCGTCAGCAATAGCGGGTGGTGGCCAACCGCAAAGACTTCTTTCATGGTGTAAAGAGGGCTGGTGCCAATATCCCCGAAAACAACGCCTAGCGCGGCGAGTGCCATGGTGTGGAGCGCCGTTTGCTGATTTTTTGTATGGTCCATTGTGTGAACAGCTGAAGACAAGCAATTATTATCGGTTAATTCTAAAACTTCACCAACGACTTTGACGCAAATAACCAGCTTAGACAGAAATTATCTACTGGTCTTTGTGGGGGATGACATGAAAAGTCTATTGATCTGCAGACAGGTTTTTGGAAACGACGACCTGTGCCTCGCCTTGATGCAGTGTCAGTTTCAAGTGTTCACCAATGGTCAGTTGGCGAGCGTCGGTCACGGCGCGGCCATCCTGTTGTTGCACAATGGCATACCCGCGTGCCAGTACCTGATGTGGGTTGAGTTGTTGCAGGCTATTGGACAGATGTTCCAGCCGACGGCGACGGCCTTGCAAATACTGCTGCATGGCCAAGCTCAGGCGATGTTGCCATTGTAGTAGCGCCTGTTTTTGTTGTTGCAACTGCTGTGCTGGCGAAATCAGGCGCCGCGACAAATAATCCAGTGTTTGCGCGTGCTGGCGCAGCAGCGATTGCATGGCGCGCATCAGGCGTTGTTGCGATTGCGCCACTTGTTGGCGTAGTTGTGATTGATCCGGACAAGCCAGTTCTGCCGCGGCCGTTGGCGTGGCGGCGCGCAAGTCTGCCACAAAGTCGGCAATGGTAAAGTCGGTTTCGTGGCCGACGCCGCTGATGGTCGGTAAACGGCAAGCGGCGATGGCACGCGCCACAGTCTCTTCGTTAAATGACCATAAATCTTCAATACTACCGCCACCGCGGCAAATTAATAAAGTATCAACTTCCTGGCGCTGGTCGGCCAGTTGTATGGCTTGTGCAATCAGCGCGGCTGCGCCTTTGCCTTGTACCGGTGTTGGGTAAATG
>CAYPZE010000133.1:0-4254 GCA_964415305.1 uncultured Methylotenera sp. | reverse complement strand
GGAGGCTTTTTTTATGACTGACGTTCGCTTACTCAGTAATTAGTTTGATTGAAAGCGTTTGCTCTTTATCCAGCACATTCAGCAAACGATCAATATTCGGATGTTTGCCGGGGTGGTCTTCGGCATCCTCAGTGTGTTCGGCGTAAAGCGCCAGGCCTTCTACCGCCGCGTCGGTATTGATCTCACCAAATACTTTAAATAGGTGATGGTATACCTTGATAGAGCCTTGGGTGCCTGGCTTGTTTTCAAGTACGCCGGCAGGCTGATTGTTTTCATCATACAGTTCAATACGTTTCACGTGATCGGCATTGTCCAGTGTGAGAAGGTTGTCACTAAATTTTTGCATGGTTGACTCTTGGTTACTACAAATCTTACAAGTAATACGCGGTACGCGTCATCACTTTTGAGGCCAGTCGCATCGCCAGTTTCACTGGGGCAGGTAGTGCTGCACCACCCAGGTGTTCGGCAGTCTCTGCGTGATGTTCCTCATCTATCTTCATTTGCGCCACAATGGCCCGTGAAACGTTATCTTGCGCAGGCAGTTCCTGCAAGTGGCTATGTAAGTGCGCAGAGACCTGATGTTCTGTTTCTGCCAAAAAGCCCAGGTTCCATTTGTCGCCCAGCAAGCCTGCTGTCACGCCCAGGCCAAAGCTGGCGCCAAACCACAGCGGATTTAACAAGCTTTTGCGGCCACCCAGTTCGTTGATACGCTGTTCACACCAGGCCAGATGATCCACTTCGTCACGAGATGCCTGTTTCAAAGCCTCAACATTGGCCTGATCACGCGAAACCAGTGCCTGGCCGCTATACAAGGCTTGTGCACAGACTTCACCAACATGATTAATGCGCATCAGTGCGGCGGCATGTTTACGCTCGCTATCGCTGAGCGTTGCCTCGCTGCTGATATCTGCCGCCGGATATGGCCTACTGGAGACGGCTGGGCTAAACACTGTGCGCAGCCCCATATCCAGCACGTGAATAGCTTTATCCAGGCTGAGTGGTGGCAGGCGAAACATCATGGCTTGGCGGTACTTACTTTAGCCGGTTCTTGTGACTTTTGTACAGGCAGGCCTTTGAGCAAATTCATGGCTTGCATGAACTGGAAGTCATCTTTGCTGGCAGGCTCAATCGGGCCACGTGTTTCAGCATGCTTCTCTTCTTTCAGCTTTTCAGCAGCAGCACGAGATTTAGCTTCATCCGCGGCTTTGCTGTCTACATTACCTTTGGCATCGGTCGGGTTAGACAAATGACGCTTCAAGTCTGCTTCGTGCAAGCTCAGGCTTGGGTCAGAGCCATCATCTACCGTAATGTCCGGCACAATGCCTTTGGCCTGAATCGAGCGACCATTAGGCGTAAAGTAACGGGCGGTGGTCAGTTTAATTGCACTGCCATTGTTCATCGGCAGAATAGTTTGCACTGAGCCTTTACCAAAGCTCTGGATGCCCATGATGGTGGCGCGTTTATGGTCTTGCAAGGCACCAGCCACGATTTCAGAGGCAGAAGCTGAACCGGCGTTGATCAACACCACGATAGGCACAGACTTGAACTCTTCAGGCAGGTCTTTCAGATAGTCTGATTTGCCGCGGCGTGCGTAATCCATAGGTGTCGCATTCAAACGCATTTTGGAGTCGACGACACGGCCTTCTGTGTACACCACCAGGTCATCTTTAGGTAAAAATGCGGCAGACACACCAACGGCTGCATCCAGCAAACCACCCGGGTTGTTACGCAGGTCAAGTACCAGGCCTTTCAGTGGCGTTTTGTTTTCAGTCTGCAAGCTTTTCAGCGCTTTGGCCAGGTCTTCACCAGTGCGTTCCTGAAACTGGGTGATGCGCACATAGCCATAGCCCTGTTCAATCCATTTGTTTTTCACGCTTTGTGATTTGATAATGGCGCGTGTCAGAGTAAAGGTCAGTGGTTTGTCTTCACCCTTGCGAATCACCGTCAACACGATTTTGGTATCTGGTGTGCCACGCATGCGTTTTACTGCATCGTTGAGGGTCAAGCCACGCACTTGGGTGTCGTCCAGTTTCATGATCAGGTCGCCAGATTTTAGGCCTGCTTTATAAGCCGGGCTATCTTCAATCGGCGTCACTACTTTCACCAGGCCGTCTTCCATTGCCACTTCAATGCCCAGGCCGCCAAACTCACCTTGTGTGCCTGCCTGCAGTTCTTTGTAAGCATCGGCATCCATAAAAGTAGAGTGTGGGTCCAAGCCTTGTAACATGCCCGATAACGCTTCGTTAATCAGTTTCTTGTCTTCTACTGGCTCAACGTAGTCAGATTTGACTTTGGCGAACACTTCGGCAAACACGCGCAGTTCGTCAATCGGCAGTTGCGACATGGATGTTCTGTCCGCCCAGGCCGAAATGTTGATACTCACCAGGATACCTACAAACACGCCTGCACCCAGCAAGCTGAATTTTTCTAATTTGGAACGCATACCATGCCTTGTGTGATCAGTTAAGCGAAGAATATTACTTTAATAAGAGTCAAGTTGCATCAGTTGATGACAGCCTGTTTGCAGAGAGTGGACAGAACGCTGTTAAGTTCATTTTCCGCTATTTCAATAAAATTGACTATACTCTTCACGCAAATAAATGTTTAGAGTGAAATATGCAAAAGCCTATCGTAGAAATTGAGTTTTGTACACAGTGCCGTTGGTTGTTGCGCGCCGCCTGGCTGGCGCAGGAGTTGCTGACCACATTTGATGGCGATTTAAAGTCGGTCAACCTGGTACCTGGGACGGGGGGCATACTCGAAGTGCGTTGTGATGGAGCAGTGATTTTTTCACGCAGGGAAGCGGGGCGTTTTCCTGAGTCTAAAGAGTTGAAACAATTGATTCGTGACTTGATTGATCCAGAGCGCTCGCTGGGCCACAGTGATACGCCAGTGAAGGCGGCAGGAGAGTGATGGCTTGATGACGCAGAAGCGTTATTTTGACGCTTCGACTTCCAGTCGTTTGGCGCCGTTATAGCGCGTGCTCCAGTAGCGCTCGTCCATGCTTTCAACGCGCACTTTTGCCCCGGCTCTGGGGGCATGAATAAACTGATTGTTGCCGACGTAAATGCCAACATGCGAAAACGCTGATTTTAAGGTATTAAAAAATACCAGGTCACCCGGCTGTAATTCTTCACGTTTGACGGTGTTGCCCATTTCACTGATGGTGCGTGCCGAAGGTGGTAACGATATTTGTGCGGCGTGCTTGAATACATATTGCACAAAGCCACTGCAGTCAAAACCGGTTTCAGGGCTGCGGCCACCATATTTATAGTCGACGCCGGTCAGGCTCAAGGCGCGAATCATGATTTCTTCCACTTTTTCTGTCCAAGTGCCTGCAATGCCGGACTGGCTTTCCATCACTTGCTCTTGCGAATAGCTGTATGCGTTTTTCCAGCGCGTATCATCGCCTGGTGCGGCGACGCTTTTGCATTGGCATAACAACGCGCTGACCAGTAAAGCAGCCAGCCGAATGAAAGATTTATTCATCACAATCAAGGGCTTGGATAAAAGGGTTTTTTGATGACACGGAAGTGACTACGGCCTAAACCTTGCCATACTTTAACAACATGCGCAAGTTTTTTGGGCTTTTTTCATCCGTTTCTGCCGCCATGAGCTAGCGCATTTCTTGAAAAAGCCTGTCGGATTTATGGTTGCTCGTGGGATAATTAATGCATGTCTTTACAGCAGCAAGTCAGTTCCGCATTTTCAGAGAATGGGTCTTTGGCGCAGGCCATGCCTGATTTCCGTAGCCGTCCGCAACAGCAGGAAATGGCACAGGCGATTGCAGAAGCCATCGAACAGCAGCAGCAATTAGTGGCTGAGGCAGGCACCGGCACCGGCAAAACCTATGCTTACCTGGTGCCTGCCTTGTTGTCTGGCGGTAAGGTAATTATTTCTACCGGCACCAAAACCCTGCAAGATCAGCTCTACCAGCGCGACCTGCCTGCGATACGGGCAGCATTAAAAGTGCCAGTGACTGTGGCCATGCTCAAAGGCCGCGCTAACTACATCTGTCATTATCATTTGCAACGCGCCAGCCAGGAAGGCCGCTTTCAATCGCGCGAAGATGCGCAATATATCCCTATTTTGCAAAGCTTTGCCGAGAATAGCCAAAGTGGCGACAAAGCCGAGCTGGTCGAAGTGCCCGAGCAAGCCACCGTGTGGCAGCAGGTAACTTCCACGCGGGATAACTGCGTCGGCCAGGATTGCCAGTTTTATAAGCAATGTTTTGTGATGGAGGCACGTAAGCAG
>CAYPZE010000132.1:0-4361 GCA_964415305.1 uncultured Methylotenera sp. | reverse complement strand
CCCCGTAATGCAATTCTCATGCATGTGGCATATTACCTGACCAGACAAAATCTACAATAGAAAAACCGTGAAAACAAACGGTGATTCATATAATTTCAATCGGTTTGGCGTTTTGCCAACAAGCTAAAAACGCACGTGCAACGCTACGGTTGACAGGCGTCACAATAACGTTACAAGGTCTCGATGGAGTATTCCGCACTGAGGATATGCTTGCGTCCCGGGTTAATCACCACCATGTTATCCATGGCGTTGGTGGTTTCCACACAAATGGTTTTACGCCACTCTTCACCGACGCCCATGTCGCCCATAGCCCCGGCTTTTTCGGCGCCCGGATTCCATACCACGGTGGTATCACTGCCCGATTTAGAGACATGAATAATGCGGTTAAAGCCGCTGTCGTGAATCGCACAATCGGAGCTATGGTGCACATAGACACGGTCGTATTCTTTACCGTCAAATGTCAGCGCGTTGTGTTCTACGTTACGCTCGTACTTGAGCAATTTATCCAGGTAGACCAGGTCTTGCATGCCAGTGATTTTAACGTTGGATAAATCACTGACATTGAAGTATGTATGGAACGCTTCACTGATTACAAAGGGATGCTCAGCCAGGTTGGTCGTCGCCAGGTCAATCCGCAAACGACGGCCTATGGTAATCGTCAACGTCAGCTCATACGGGTAAGACAGCTGGCGCTGCGCTTCTGGCGTTTGCTGCATTTCGAGAATGATGCGCGTCGCGCCGGTCGGCGTGGCATCAATATCCATCACGCGCCAGGGGATCACGCGCGCAAAGCCGTGCGGACACAAGGTGCTGTCAGTCGGGTGTGCGCCAAACCATGGCCAGCAAATCGGCGTGCCACCACGGATGGAGCGGCCTTTGACATAGCGTGCATTGCTGGACAACCATAGCACCGGATTCGACAGGAATTTAGGTTGCCACTGCATGACATGTGCGCCTTGCAGGGCAATTTTGCCTGTGGCCAGCGGATTATCAATTTCCAGGTACTGCAAGCCATTTTCATCCTGCCACTGGGTGACATGCGCATGCAAAGTCATGCGCTTGGTCATCTCCATCGTCTTGGCCAGGACACTACATTCGTCGCTCATTATTTCCCTCTCTCAATCTGTGACACATCACGCACCGCACCTTTGGCAGCGCTGGTACTCATGGCTGCATAGGCACGCAAGGCAGACGAAACCACACGCTCACGGTTTAATGGTTTCCAGGCATCACGGCCTTTGGCCTCCATCTGGCCACGGCGGTGCGCCATTTCCTCGTCAGTAATCACCAGGTGTATGGTGCGGTTAGGGATATCAATCTCAATGGTATCGCCCTCTTGCACCAGGCCAATCGCGCCGCCTTCGGCCGCTTCAGGTGAGGCATGGCCGATACTCAACCCAGAGGTGCCGCCTGAAAAACGGCCATCGGTGAGCAAGGCACAGGCTTTGCCCAAGCCTTTAGACTTCAGGTATGAGGTGGGATACAGCATTTCTTGCATGCCAGGGCCGCCGCGCGGGCCTTCGTAGCGAATCACCACCACATCACCGGCGACAACCTCGTCGTTCAAAATACTGTCGACTGCCGCATCCTGGCTCTCAAACACGCGGGCACGACCGTTAAATTTGAGGATACTGTCATCCACACCAGCGGTTTTGACAATACAGCCATCCAGCGCAATATTGCCGTAAAGCACGGCCAAACCACCATCTTGTGAATAAGCATGTGCCTTGTTGCGGATACAGCCATTTTCACGGTCATCATCCAAGGTTGGCCATAACATGCTTTGACTGAATGCAATCGTCGTGGCAATGCCACCAGGCGCAGCGCGGAAGAATTTTTTCACCTCTTCATCTTGCGTGGTGACGATATCCCATTTAGCCAATGCATCGCCCATACTAGGACTATGAACAGTTGGCACATCAGTATGGATGACACCGGCACGATTGAGTTCTGCCAGAATGCCCATCACACCGCCTGCGCGATGCACGTCTTCCATGTGATATTTGCTGGTGGCTGGCGCCACTTTAGAGACGCAAGGCACCTGGCGTGAAATACGGTCGATGTCTTTCATGGTGAAATCCACGCCCGCTTCATGCGCAGCGGCCAGCAAATGCAGCACGGTATTGGTTGAACCGCCCATCGCCACGTCCAGGCTCATAGCATTTTCAAATGCCTGCAAGGTTGCAATACTGCGCGGCAAGACACTGTAATCATCTTGCTCATAATGGCGCTTGGCCAACTCAACAATCAAGCGACCCGCTTGCAAAAACAATTGCTTGCGCGCAGCGTGTGTCGCCAGGGTTGAGCCATTGCCTGGTAAACTTAAACCCAGGGCTTCTGTCAGGCAGTTCATTGAGTTGGCAGTAAACATGCCAGAACAAGAGCCGCAGGTTGGGCAAGCAGAGCGCTCGATTTCAGCCACGTCAGCATCACTGACATGACTATCCGCAGCTTCCACCATAGCATCTACGAGGTCCAGCTTACGCACCTCGCCATTCCAGTTCACTTTGCCAGCTTCCATTGGGCCACCAGACACAAACACCACCGGAATATTCAGGCGCAAGGCTGCCATCAGCATGCCAGGCGTAATTTTGTCGCAGTTTGAAATACACACCAGCGCATCGGCACAGTGGGCATTCACCATATACTCCACGCTGTCCGCAATCAGGTCGCGGCTAGGCAGGCTATACAGCATACCGCCATGGCCCATGGCAATGCCGTCATCCACGGCAATGGTATTAAACTCCTTGGCGACACCACCAGCCTTCTCGATCTCGCGCGCAACCAGTTGCCCCATATCCTTTAAATGGACATGGCCGGGCACAAACTGGGTAAACGAGTTGGCCACCGCAATAATCGGCTTGGAGAAATCTTCATCTTTCATGCCGGTGGCACGCCATAACGCGCGAGCACCAGCCATGTTACGACCTTGGGTCGTCGTGTGAGAACGGTATTTAGGCATGAGAAATACTAGGACAGTCGTTAAAATCTTATTTTAACTGAATCCGCAGCCGCCTGCGCGCCTGAAACAGGTTTGTTACATTCGGCGCGGGCGATAAAAAATGCTAAGGCCGCACTTGTTTGTGCTGAAATGATGAACAGTGACGGTTGACGGCGGAACTACGCAAAGCCGCATGCTTGGTCTGTTGGCCGCGCGTCCGTTTACGCCATGAGATAAAGGCGCCAGACTTTAATTGCTGACGCATCAGCACAATCACCTCCGCCTGGCCGAGGCCAAACTGATGTTTGATTGCCTCAAATGGCGTGCGGTCTTCCCATGCCATTTCAATGATGCGTGAAATATCGCCCTCGGTTAACAGCATCGCTTGACTCCTGTCCATTGCTGATCTTGCCATTGTTTGAAAAAGGCGGCGCGACTCAAGGGTGGAGGCGCATCCGCCTGCGCGTGATGCTCGGCATAGTGCGCCAGATAACGCTCATAAGCATCATCGCCAGACAATTGCCGAACACGTTGCCAAACACTGATTAATTTGCGCATCGCTGATCCCTTTAATTCAATCCGCTTGCCACATAAGCCGCTTCGCTGTCTGGCAACACAGCCAGGCCAGCCAATTTACGCCGACTCATACGCAGCATATCCAACACCACCACCCACAGCATGAGCACAAAAAACAGTGTCAGCCAGGCATCCAGTTGCTGATTAAAAATTAATTGTGGGGCCACCGCCGCTTTTTCTGGCGGCAATAAACCACTAGACAACTTGTGCGACAAATCATTCGCTGCCGCAAAAAATCCGACGCGAATATCGTCACTGAAAATCTTTTCATAAGCCGCAGTGGTGGTAATTGCCAGCAACCAAAACAGTGGCAAACCGGTGATCCATGCCTTGTTGACCTTACCGGATTTAATCAGAATGCCGGTGGCGACAGAGAGCGCAATTGCGGCCAGCATCTGGTTGGCAATGCCAAACAACGGCCACAGGATATTGACGCCACCATTCGGGTCAATCACGCCGATATAAAGGAAGTAGCCCCAGCCTGCAACCACCAGCGCACTGGTGAGAATCACAGAAGGCGTATAAGAGGTTTCCCCCAGCTTGGGATGCAGGTTACCCAGCATATCTTGCAGCATAAAGCGGCCGACACGGGTGCCCGCATCCAGCGTAGTGAGAATGAAAATCGCCTCAAACATAATGGCAAAGTGATACCACAATGCAAGTAAGTGCTCACCAAACACCGTGCCCAAAATGCTGGCCATGCCTACGGCCAGGCTGGGCGCGCCACCGGTGCGGGCAAACAGGGTGCTCTCGCCCATGGCGCTGGCTAAATGCTGCATCTGCGCCACACTCACCTCATACCCCCAACTGCTGATGGTATTCACCGCGTCTAGCGCTTCTTTAC
>CAYPZE010000131.1:0-4437 GCA_964415305.1 uncultured Methylotenera sp. | reverse complement strand
CTTCGGGCGTTATAATTAAAAGCCACAGCATGAAGTTGGTGGCTTTTTTATGTCTGACATATTCTTGCTGTAGGCTTGTTTTTTGCTTTTGGCTCATGTAAAGCAAATTTGTAATCAACACCTCAGGGGAAGATGTATGGCTGCCAATGTGAAAAAAACACCCAAAAAGACGGATAAAGCAGACACTGCGCAGGCCGTCGATGAATTCTTGCTCGAGCAACTGCCGATTCCACAGGCGTTACGCAATCACCTGACTTTTTCTATTGGTAAATCAAACTCTTGGGCCACCACGCGCGATTGGTATCAAACCGCTGCCTTTACGGTGCGCGACCATTTGATGAGCCGCTGGGTGAATACGCGCGATGCTTATCGTGATGCCAATACCAAGCGCGTCTATTACCTCTCACTTGAGTTTTTGATTGGCCGCATGCTGTCTAATGCCGCACTTAATTTGGGCATTGCACCGGAACTAAGCGATGGCTTGCAGGAGATCGGCCAAAAGCTGGAAGGCGTGGCCGAGCTGGAGCCGGATGCGGCTTTAGGTAACGGTGGCCTGGGCCGACTGGCCGCGTGCTTTGTCGACTCGATGGCGACCATGGATATTCCGGCCACCGGCTATGGTATCCGTTATGACTATGGCATGTTTAGGCAAACGATTGAGAACGGCCAGCAGAAAGAAAACCCGGATAACTGGCTGCGCTACCAGAACATTTGGGAAGTGCAACGCCCTGAGCATACGTGTGAAGTGAAGTTTTATGGCCGCGTGTTGCATGTGCATACCGAGCACGGTATCGAGCACCACTGGGTTGACCATGAAACCGTGGTGGCCATGCCTTATGACGTGCCGGTGCCTGGCTATGGCACGCAAACCGTGAATAATTTGCGTTTGTGGTCGGCCAAGGCGACCAATGAATTTGACCTCGCCCATTTTAATGAGGGCAATTACGAAAAATCAGTGGAAGGCCGTCATAGCGCCGAGACCATTTCGCAGGTGCTGTATCCCAACGATACTTCTGAGTCTGGCAAAGCCTTGCGCCTGAAGCAGCAGTATTTCTTTGTCTCGGCATCCACGCAGGATATTCTGCACCGCTTTACCAACTACAACGCTGACTGGAATACCTTGCCAGAAAAAGTGGCGATCCAGTTAAACGATACGCATCCGTCGATTGCGGTGGCGGAAATGATGCACCAGTTGGTTGATCATTACCACTTGCCATGGGATAACGCCTGGAAGCTGGTCACTAAAATGTTTGCCTACACCAACCACACCCTGATGCCCGAGGCGCTGGAAACCTGGTCGGTGGATTTATTTGGCCAGTTGTTGCCGCGCCATCTTGAGATTATTTACGAAATCAACCACCAGTTCTTGCAGATGGTCAACCGTCGTTTTCCGGGTGATACGGCTTTGTTGCAACGTGTGTCGATTATTGATGAAACCCATGGCCGCCGGGTACGCATGGCGCATCTGGCGATTGTCGGTAGCCATACCGTGAACGGCGTGGCCGAGCTGCATAGTGAGTTGTTAAAAACCACTTTGTTTGCCGATTTTACTAAAATCTATCCAGGCAAGTTTACCAATGTCACCAATGGCATTACGCCGCGCCGCTGGTTAAATCAGGCCAATCCTTTGCTGACAGAGTTGTTAACCAAGCATATTGGCGCTGGTTTTCAGAAAGACCTGAGTTTGATCAAAAAGGTTGAGCCGCTTGCTGATAATGCGGCGTTCAGAAAAGCGTTCCGTGAGGTGAAAAAAGCCAACAAACAGCGCCTGGCCGACAAGATTCTGCAAAAAACAGGCATCGCCATTAATACCAATGCTTTGTTCGATGTGCAGATCAAGCGCATCCACGAATACAAGCGCCAGTTGTTAAATGTGTTGCACGTGATCACTTTGTATAACCGTATCCGTAGCGGACAAGTGAGCCAGCATACGCCACGCGTGGTGATTTTTGCTGGTAAGGCGGCGCCAGGCTATTGGCTTGCCAAGCAGATTATCCGCCTGATTAACGATGTCGCGACCATGATTAATAACGACCCGGCCGTCAACGACCAGTTAAAGGTGGTCTTCTACCCTAACTATGAAGTCAGTGCAGCAGAAATACTGTTTCCGGGGGCGGATTTGTCAGAACAGATTTCAACCGCAGGCACCGAGGCCAGCGGCACTGGCAATATGAAAATGGCGCTCAATGGCGCGCTGACCATAGGTACGCTGGATGGTGCGAACGTGGAGATCAAGGAAGAGGTTGGCGACGAGAATATCTTTATTTTTGGCCTGACCACGCCAGAGGTCGCGCAACTCAAAGCCAGCAACTACAACCCATGGGACTATTACCACGGCAATAGTGAGCTCAAGCAGGTGATCGATATGATAGGTAACGGCTTCTTCTCGGTAGAAGAGCCTAGCCGTTACCAGGCGATTGTTGACACCTTGTTGCACAAAGGCGATCAATACCTGTTGCTGGCCGATTATGCCGCGTATGTCACCGCGCAAGAAAAGGTCGCCGCCTTGTATCAGGATGAAGAAGCCTGGTCACGCATGGCGATTTTAAATGTGGCGCGGATGGCGAAATTCTCCAGTGACCGCACCATTGCAGAATACGCACAACGCATCTGGCAGGTTTCACCATTTAAAGCCTGATTTTGCATCTGGTAGCGTCAACAAAGCAAGTCCATCTGGACTTGCTTTGTGCTTTATGGGTACACTGCATTTAACTTGTTAAAGAGCGTTATCATGAAAAACACAGCATGGGTATTGTTGGCCGGTTTGTTAATTACAGATGCACAGGCGCTGGACCTCAAAGGCCTGGGTGAGATGGTTGAAAAGGTCGGCGGCAGCACGACCAGCAGCAGCGGTGGCAGTAATAGTGCCGTGAGCAATTTGAGTGAGCAGGAAACCAGCGATGGCCTCAAGCAGGCACTGAACCAGGGTGTGAGTAAAGCCGTTGGCTTGTTGGGCACGACCGATGGTTTTATGGGCAATAAAGACGTCAAAATCCCGTTGCCGGATTCTTTGAAAAAAATAGAAAAAGGCATGCGCATGGTTGGGATGGGCAGCCAGGCCGATGAATTAATTTTAAAAATGAATCGCGCCGCCGAACAAGCCGTGCCTGAAGCCAAAACGCTGCTAGTGAACTCGGTCAAGCAAATGAGTGTGACCGATGCCAAAAATATCCTCACCGGTCCGCAAGATGCCGCCACGCAATACTTTAAGAAAACCACTTCTACCGATATGGCGGCCAAGTTTCTGCCTATCGTGCAAAAAGCCACCGCCAATGTGCAACTGGCAGACACGTATAATAAGTATGCCGAGATGGGCAGCAAGTTTGGCGTGATTAAAAAAGAAGATGCCAATATTAACCAGTATGTGACGCAGAAAGCACTGGATGGCGTGTACCTGATGATTGCCAAAGAAGAGGCCGCCATTCGTCAGGATCCTATGGGGCAAGCCAGTAATCTGCTTAAAAAGGTGTTTGGTGCTGCCAAGTAGCTGATTCTGATTAGCCTCTACATTGCACCCGCGCGCCGGCGCGGGTGTGTCTACATAATTCCTTCTTTTTATTTTAATCAATTTGTCATGATGCGCCTCTAATCTGCACGGCATGTGCAGGTGGTGCAAATGAGCAGTCAAAACTCTTCAAACAATTCTTTCGTGGTTTGGCGTCTGCTGGACGGCAAACCGGGCCATGAACATCAGTCCTTAGGCCTGGTCAACGCCATGCAGCAGCGCCTGGCGATGCAAGTGGTGGATATTCCTGTGGGCCGCAGCGGCGCTGGCTGGTTATACCTGGCGGCGGGTGTCTGGCCTGCTGGCAAACAGTTGCCCAAGCCGGATTTAATTGTGGGTGCCGGTCATGCCACACACGGCCATATGCTGGCGGCAAAGCGCACTTACGGTGGACAAACCGTGTGCATGATGCAGCCTAGCCTACCTGCCGAGCTATTCGATGTTTGTTTGATTCCTGAGCACGACCAATACCGTGGCTTTTCCAGTTTTATCGAAACACGTGGCGTGATTAACCATATCCAGCCTGCAAGTGCCGAGAAAAAAGACAGCAACCAGGTGCTGATTATGGTTGGTGGTCCCAGCAAACATTTTCACTGGGATGAGCTGGGCGTGATTGCGCAGGTGTATGACCTGGTGCGCAAGCATGTTGACGTCAATTTTATATTAACCACTTCCAGACGCACACCGGCCAGTTTTGTGTCGGCCATGCAGCGCATCAAACTACCTAACCTGACGATTATCCCGATTGCCGATACGCATAAAGACTGGGTGCAAACCACCCTGGCCACGGTGTCCAGCGCCTGGGTGACTGAAGACTCGGTGTCTATGGTCTACGAAGCGCTGACGGCGCAGGTGGCGGTCGGCTTGATTAGTCTTTCGGCCAAGGGTAAGAGTAGGGTCAGCCGCGGTATCGAAAAATTAATCGACCGCCG
>CAYPZE010000130.1:0-4522 GCA_964415305.1 uncultured Methylotenera sp. | reverse complement strand
CATGGTTACCCCCTGCCTGGCACTAGCAGCCAGTTGATTCATTTCAATTTGAAGCGATGTGACAATAGCGACGATGCAGAAAGCGATGTAGCAAGAATTGGCAAAGCTGCGGAAAAATGCAGAAAAAGCCTGCGTGTTTTGCCGTTTATTGCTATCCATCTGGAGATTTCCACTCTAAAGTGGCATTCATAGGCAGTTTTTCTGCGATAAAAAATAATAAAACCGGGTGTTTAGGTCTAAAAAGTAATAAAAACAATAAAAAACAATGAATTTAGTCCGAATATTTATATAAATGGACTTTCATGGATATCCCTACCGCACTCTCTAAAGCGGTGAATATCAGGAGCGATTAAAATGGGGTTTAGAGAAACGATACTGGGGCTAGACCAGCTGGTCAGCCCTGACTTTCACCTAGTCAAACGCAACACCGGCGATGTACTGGAACAGGCGGATGCTTTGCCGTTTTGGTCACAGGACTATACGCAGTTGAGTAAAGGTGTGTTTTCAGGCGCCGTGAACAGTGTGAGCTGTAACGGCATCCAAATCTTCACTGAAACCATGAACCGGGCGGTGGACCAGATTGCCAGTGCGCCGCAAGACTCTTACGTCATCGGCCTCACCACGGTGGTCGAAGGTGAAGCCAGTTGGGGATTGTTGCCGGTGCGCGTCAACTCGCTGATCACCCTGGATAAAAATGCCGAGCTGTACTTCAGGACATCGACCATTTCAGAAATCACCGTGGCAGTCATCCCGGCCAAACGACTCGAAGCCTATGCAGAGAAAATAGACTGGATGAACTTCAGCCAAGTGATGGGGGCGATCAAACCGGTAGAGTTACTGCCAGCGAATGTTGCCAGGCTATTACTCAGCGCACTGCAATATGGTTTGCAATTTGGCGCTGAGCAGGAGCAACAGCTGGATAACAGGCAAAAATGGGAAAGCTTCGAAGAAGACCTGATGTCAGCCTGTCTGCATGCGCTGTTCCACGCCAGTGAAAATACGCATCCGCACTTTGATCACCGCATTCCGCGTTATATTGTGAATCGCGTCAGGAGCTCAACCTTAACCAACCCGAGTTTCCCGCTCACCATTGAAGAGCTGTGCAAAGCTTTAAAAGTCAGCCGCAGAACCCTGAACCACGCGTTTATCCGGGTGCTGGGGATTACCCCCGTCACCTATATGCGCAATGTGCGCCTGCAACGCATCCGCATTGAACTGCTCAATGCGTCCAAAGATGTGTCCAGCATTGCGCACGTCGCCAGCAAGTGGGGCTTCTGGCACATGAGCCTGTTCTCGCGCTATTACCGTGAGCTGTTTGGGGAGTGCCCGATAGACACCCTGCAAAGAGCAAGAGGCCTGAAGTAGGCCTCTTTTTTACACTACCCATCATTTCATTCTTAATGGTTTGGCAGCAGCGCCATTTCCGCGCGATTGCGGCGGTAAATTAATACACGCGCCACTAGCAAGCCCAGCTCATATAACAGCCACAGTGGAATGGCCAGCATGCATTGCGAAATGATATCGGGCGGAGTGAAAATAGCCCCCACGACAAATGCGCCGACAATCACATAGCCGCGGCTTTCTTTCAAAGTCTGTAATTCGACCAGCCCCATGTAGGCAATCGCCACCACGATAATCGGCGTTTGAAAAGATACCCCAAACGCAAGCGTGATGGAGATCAAGAAGTCCAGATAATTGCCGATTTCGGTCATCACAGCCACTCCGGCTGGCGCGCTGCCAATAATAAACTTAAACACCACCGGGATCACCACATAAAAAGCAAAACAGGCACCCAGCACAAACAGCGACAAACTGGCCAGTACGCCTATCGTGCTAATCAATTTTTCTTTGGGGTAGAGTCCGGGCTGTACAAACTTCCACAGCTGATACAAGGTATTGGGCAAGCTCAACACAAACGCCACATACAAGGCTATTTTGAGCGGAATCATAAAAGGTGACGTCACTGAGGTGGCAATCATTTTGCCGCCAGCAGGCAACTGGCTTAGCAAAGGCGCCACAAAAAACTGGTGCAGTTCACTAGCAAACGGCAACGTACAAAGTGCTGCCAGCAACAGACCAACCAGGATGCGGATACAGCGTGTACGCAACTCGTAAAAATGGCTGAGGGTATCGGTGTGTTCCATCTTGATTTTAATTTAAAGCAGTTGGCTCGGCAGCGGGCACCTGTGGTGCTGGTTTGGTGGCAGATTGCGGTAGCACCATGTCCTCAATTTCTGTATGTACATCAATCAAGGTAGATTGCATGGACAACAACTTCTGCTGCGCATCAGCAGTGGCTTTCTTCATAGTATCCAGCGCCACCTGGCGGTCAATGTCCTGCTTGACGCCAGAGATATAGCGTTGCGCCCTACCATAAAGCAGGCCATAGGTCCTGGCCAGCTTTGGCAGTTTGTCGGGGCCGATCACTATCAACGCCACTACGACGATGACGATGATTTCAGAAAACCCGACGTCAAACATGCTTGGACTGATCTTCTATCGCGGCAGGCTGTTCGTTCATGGCCTCTTTAAAACTCTTGACCGCGCCACCCACATCGCCGCCCAGATTACGTAGCCGCTTGGTACCAAACACCATGGTCACCACCGCCAACACAATCAGCCAATGCCAAATACTAAAACTGCCCATTTCACGCCTCCTTTAACCGTAGATGATTGACGCCATCATCCGCCATATCCACTGTATGGGTTAGTAAAAATTGGCATAACCTTCACGCACACGCAAATTGCGGCAGTCACTTAAATAGTAATATGCGCGTTGTAAATATTTTATTAATCGATCAACCTTAAGCACGCCATGCTCTACTCAGTTCTACCTGGATGACAAGTGAATACCTAGCGGTGCGTGTTGGGAGACCCTGCGCGCAAGCTTATGTTTTAATTTTGCGCAAGGGCCGCGCAGGCGGCACTTGATCGGCGTACATATTAATCAGGCTACGCTGGCTGCCGCCATCCCCGCAAAGCTGAAAGTGAATCAGGTAGCGTTTGCCGATCTTGATAAACTGGTTAGCGGCCTGGATTTCTTCTAGTGATAACACCGGGTTCTCGCCAACGTTGGTCGCAATATCAAGCTTACGCCCCAGCCAGTCTACGCCTATGCTCTCCGGCGTGATGCCACTCTCACTGTAGGCAACCGTTTTCACTTTGGTCACGGTGACTTGCTGCTGGCAATCAGGCAAGACTTCATCCATGCTCACCAGGGCAATAACAGCCGACTTGGCCTCGGCTTTGCTGCCTGGCTTATGCAACGGCGCATGAATCACTTTGGCACTATCACTGGCGGCTGCGGCCAAAGAGGAGCTGAGGCCTTGCACGATCATGAGCAGGCATGCCAGGAGAATACTGGCAGCGAGAGGGTGAGTTGAACGCATGGCAGGCTCCCTTCGTGAGGATGCTTTTGATTAAAATAGCGGGCTGATTGATCGCCAACCCATTGCGAGGATTCATGACTGTTAGCGTGTAGCGAGTAACACTCACAGTCAGGCTGTATGCTGGCAGGTCATGTCAGGCAGCCATTCTTAATATAGCGCATTTGGCCCTTTGGCGAACAGGATTAACTTTTGTAAACCACGAAACCGTAGGCAAATTCTGACGTTTTATTTAGCAAACTACCGATAGAGTAAGCCTGGCAGTTCTTTTATGATGAGTCCATGTTCACTGTCTAAAACGAAAGGTCAGATCTATGCTTTATTACGCATTGCTGTTTCTTGTGATCTCTTTTATTGCCGGTTTGCTGGGCTTCAGAGGCATTGAGTCTGGTGCCGCCACCATTTCAAAAGTATTTTTCTTTATTTTCCTTCTACTGGCGATCGGTATTGCCTTGGCAGCCGTACTGGGCATCAGCCTGTTTGCATAAACAAGGTTAAACATGCCCCATCACGCGCCCTGACTGTTGGTCATGGCGCGTTTTCGCTTTACGCTCATGCGTAATCGCGGCGATAATACTTTATGGTTTCAGTCAGTCGCCCCACCCACATACCCATACCACATGATCCCCAAGCACTTGCTGGGTGGATTGCCGCTTTACCGCCCCGTTTTACCGCGCCAGAATTAGCGCAAATCCAGCAGGCCAGCGAACTGGCTACCAAGCTATATCGTGAAAAATGCGCCATCAATAATACCCCTTTGCTGCAACATGCTTTAGGCACAGCGGCCATTTTGGCGGAGATGAATATGGACGCAGATAGCCTGGTAGCGGCCATCTTGCTGGCGGCGCCTGACTGTTTGAACGATTGGGCGATGGAATTGGCTGACCCATTCGGCCCAACGGTGGTGGGCTTGATAGAGGGCATCACGCGCATGTCTCATATCCAGGCGTTAAGCGAGCAGCAGTCAGACGACAAACATCATGACCGCGCGCAACAGCTGGAAGCCGTGCGCAAAATGCTGCTGGCCATGGTACAGGATATTCGCGTGGTCTTGATCAAACTGGCAGCACGCACGCAAATGCTGCGCCACCTGTCGGCGGCCAGCCCCGAGATACAAGCGCAAGTGGCTCGCGAAA
>CAYPZE010000129.1:2143-4532 GCA_964415305.1 uncultured Methylotenera sp. | reverse complement strand
AGCAACCAGCCGTGCCAAGCAGATTGATAAAATCAAGGTGGAAGAATTTAAACCGTCCAGCCGTCAATATCCCTTTATCCGCTTTGAGTTTGACGACCGGGAAAAACTGCACCGCAACGCGGTAGAACTGAAAAAACTCAGCCATGGCTTTGACAAGCCCTTGTTTAATGACGTGGAACTGATGTTTGAAGCCGGTGAAAAAGTCGCCATTATTGGTGAAAACGGTATCGGCAAAACCACGTTCTTGCGCTGCCTGGCCGGTGATTTGGCGCCTAAACATGGCGAGGTCAAATGGGCAGAAAAAGCCAAATTGGGCTACTTCGCTCAGGACCATGAATACGAATTCGAAAAAGGCGAAGACCTGTTTGAATGGATGACCGCGCAGCGTCAGCAAGGCGATGATGACAATACTGTGCGTAGCATGCTCGGCCGTTTGCTGTTCCCAACCGAAGCGACCAGGAAATCCGTCAAAGTGCTTTCTGGCGGTGAAAAAGGCCGCATGCTGTATGGCAAGCTGATGCTGGCAAAAACCAATGTGTTACTCATGGACGAGCCGACCAACCACATGGACATGGAATCGATTGAAGCGCTGAACACCGCACTGGATAAATACAAAGGGACTTTATTCTTTGTCAGCCATGACCGTGAATTTGTGAGCTCGATAGCCACGCGTATTATCGAAATCAAGGCCGATGGTATTATCGACTTTACTGGCAACTATGAGGATTACCTGGCCAGCCAAGGCATTGAATAAGCGGATACACTCCGTTACACAGCTAGCATGATCAGACAAACACCCGATACATTCGGGTGTTTTAATGTCAACATTGCAATTTCGCAATGATGATTAAAGGAACCATCATGAAACTGAACAAACTGGCATTCGCAAGTCTTCTGGTTGTGGTGTGCGGCACCGCCTTTGCAGAACCCGGCCATGATTGCGACAAAGCTAAATTTGACAAAGCCAACTGGCAAGAACATCGTCTTGAGCACTTTGAAAAGCATCAAGAAAGATTGCACACCATTTTGCAACTGAGTAGCACCCAGGAAACTGCCTGGAAAAACTATCAGGCACAAATCAAGCCGCAAGACAAAACTGAGCATCCGGATGTGGCTGAGTTAAATAAACTCAATACACTGCAACGCCTGGATAAAATGGAAGCCTGGGACAAAGAGCGTGATACACGCCAGGCTGAACGTGCCAAGGCCGTGCGTAGTTTCTATGCGCAACTCAACGATGCGCAAAAGAAAGCCTTTGATGAGAATGCGTTTCCGCAGCATGAGGGTCCACATCATGGTGGCCCACGCCATGAAAAATAGTACCGTGCGTAAAACCATCCTGGTTTAGTGCAGCAAACCGGCCACAATGGCCGGTTTTTGTGCTCCAATATTCACATTGTAAAGCCTGAGACCTTGTTTATGACTGACGGCCATCCCGACACACATGTACTGGTAGTAGATGACGATGATGCGATTCGTGATCTGCTGTGTGATTTTCTGCAAGATAATCAACTGATCACGCATCAGGCAGCCAATCACGCGCAAATGTGGCAAGCATTACAGCAACAGGTTCCAGACGTGATTATTCTGGATATTAATATGCCGCAACGTAGCGGTATTGAACTCTGCCGTGAGCTGCGCGAGTCGCCCAAGTACCGCTTACTGCCGATTATTATGCTCACCGCCCGCACCAGCTCGCTGGACACCATTATGGGGCTGGAAACCGGCGCCGATGATTACGTGGCGAAACCGTTTGAACCACTGGAATTGTTATCGCGTATCCGTAGTGTGATCCGCCGCGCACGCATGCATGCAGAAAATCCTGGCAAATCCCCTCATGAAGAGTCTGCCGATAGTGGCATTTTGCGTTTTATTGAGTTTAATGAATGGAAGCTGGATATCCATAACCGCACCTTGATTGACCAAAGCAATACCAGCATTCCACTCTCTAATGCCGAGTTCAAGTTTTTGCGTTTTATGTTGCTAAATGCCAACCGCACCTTGAGCCGTGACCAGTTAATGGAAGAAATGCACGGCCGCGAAGCAGGCCCATTTGACAGGTCAATAGACTTACAAATCAGTAGATTAAGACAGAAACTTGAAGTAGATACTAAGAGTCCGTCGATGATTAAAACGCTGCGTAATGAAGGCTACCTGCTGACAGCAGATGTCCGTTATCTTAAATAAACCCGCCACGATAAAGACACCACAGCGATGATAAAGAAATTGTTGGGCACCATGTCGGTCCGTATTTTCCTGATTACCGTCATTGGGATTTTGCTCACCGCAACTGTGGTGAGCATGTTGGGCCAACGCGATTCACGCGAGAATGAAACACGCCTGCGCGACCAGTTTGCATTCGACCGTATCGAGAGCATGATCCGTATTC
>CAYPZE010000129.1:0-2133 GCA_964415305.1 uncultured Methylotenera sp. | reverse complement strand
CTCAGAGATTCAGGATGTGTTTAAACGCATGGGCAGCCACGTCACCGTGGGCGTAGAGCCGCCACAAAATGCGCCGCTGTTGCCAGCTGAATTAGCCAATCTCAATAATTTGCTGGTGCCAGAAATCGCAGACTTGATCAGCTTATCCAAAGCCAGCCATTGCGCACCGCGTCGCCCGCCTCCACCGCCGCCCGGGTTTGGCGCACCGCCACCACATCCGCATGGCCAATGCCTGGCGGTCTATACACATTTAGAAGACAACACGCCAATTTTGATCGAACTGCACTACGGTGGCCGGCGGCCACCAGCTGGGCCACCACACGAGCGTAATCCGCTCGCCATCGTGCTAGCACTATTGGGTTTAATCAGTATCATTTGGGCGGTAGCCTCTGTGGCCACCCAGCCCTTGCGTAAGCTGGCAAATGCCGCTTTGCAGCTGGCACACAACATTGAACACGCTCCTTTGCCAGAAAACGAAGGCTCTACCGAAGTGCGCCATGCCGCCAAAGCCTTTAACGAAATGCAGCGCAGTATCCTCAAGCATATTCAGGAGCGCGGTTTTATTCTGGGCGCCATTGCGCACGACCTGCAAACACCGCTCACGCGCTTGCGTTTACGCCTGGAAAAAGTCAAAGACCAGGAGCTTAAACAAGGCTTGATCAAAGACCTCACCGCCACGCAGGAAATGGTACGCGAAGGGCTGGACTTTGCCCGCCTGTGCGGTGAAAACATCCACAAAAGTAAAGTAGACCTCACCGCATTGGCCACCGCCGTCTGCGATGATTTTGAAGATACTGGTCATGCGATTAATACCAGCTTGCCCCCAGAGTCCATCGCGATCTTAGGCTCTGCGCATCTGCTCACACGATGCCTGACCAACCTGCTCAATAACGCGGTGGCTTACGCGCGAACGCCTGCTTTGTCACTCCATACCGAAGGCAAGCAGGTCATTTTTGTCATCTCCGACGATGGCCCGGGTATTCCACCACAGGAGTTAAATAACGTGCTTGAGCCTTTCCGCAGGCTGGAAGACTCGCGCTCTCGGCAAACAGGCGGTACTGGTTTAGGCTTAGCCATCGCCCGCATGATCGTCGAAAAACATGGCGGAAAACTGTCGATTAACAACAAACCGCGACCAGCCTCTGGCCTAGTCATTAATATCACGCTGCCACTGCAATAACCGCGTTTACCACAGCCGCGCCCGAGAATGGTTTTGGTTGAACAGCCCAGGCGCCGCGGTGTAAACTAATGCCCTGCTTGAGGTTAAAACTATCTCAGCTGGGTAAAATAATCCACACGCCTTATGTGCCTATTTTGTCAGCAATGGATTTAGAAACGGAGAAGTGGCAGAGCTGGTTGAATGTACCTGACTCGAAATCAGGCATACGCGCAAGCGTATCGAGGGTTCGAATCCCTCCTTCTCCGCCAGCGATTCCTAAGTAGTTGAATTTTAATAATAACCAATAGATTCATATAGATAGAGCGTCAAGTGAGCCACATAACTGGTACACATTAGGCTCTAGGATGCGTAAACAAATCCACATGATTAACCGCAAAGGCGTCTACTATTTCCGCCGCAGAGTCCCTGAAGATTTACTCCCCCACTACGCCCCTCAGACCGAGTTTAAGTTCAGTCTAAAAACTAGAGACTACGCCGAAGCTGATAGGCTAAGAAAGTGCTATTAGAAAAGGTAAGAGCATGGCTGGATGAAGACAGAGCCAGAGCTGAAGTAGCACTTAAAGAATCTGCAATAGAAATCATTGAGGACTTGCAACTCATAGCATCACAGCTTAAAGGTACATAATTTAAAAATTTACTGCAAAATTCCGTGAAGGTATATCTTATAGTGCGCTGGTAAAATACCCCCCGTAACGCTCTTTAGTGTCACTCCAGGCAAATAAAAACCCCGGTGCGTTTAGGTCAACTGGGGTTTCACCTTAGAGGGAAAAAGTAAGACAAAAAGAAAAAAAGGAATTAGAGACAAAGTATAAAAGAAGTCAAACAGAACAGAAAAAAAAGAAAACAGAAAAAAATGCATAAAAAAGGGAAAAAAAAAGGCATGAAAGAAATAAAAAAATGCAAAAAACAATCAAAGAACATATATAAAAAAACTAATATAAGCGAGAATAAAC
>CAYPZE010000128.1:0-4607 GCA_964415305.1 uncultured Methylotenera sp. | reverse complement strand
GGAAAGACCCGCAAGGACAAGTGTCACTGGCAGTGACTACCTTGTTTTGGGGCGCGGGCGCCACACTACAGTTTGTCGTTCTGCAATGGGCCGATGTCCGCTTAGGGTTTTCGCAACAGCAAGCCACTTATTTAATTGCTATTCTGGCCGTTGGTATTGCAGCCGGCTCGGTCATTGCGTCGCGCTATGTTGAGCTGGAAAACGCGGTTAAAGTATTACCTGCAGGCATTTATATGGGCATTCTGGTCATCAGCATGATGGTCATCCACAGCCCGGTGCTGGCAGGTATCCTGCTGTTCGTCATCGGTGTACTGTCAGGCTACTTTTTGGTGCCACTCAACTCGCTATTACAGCATAGAGGCCATCATTTATTGGGTGCCGGCCATTCCATTGCAGTGCAAAATTTTAATGAAAACATAGGCATCTTACTGCTGTTGGGCGCTTACACCTGGATGGTAGGGGCAAAACTGGATATCAATACCATCGTCGCTATTTTCGGTGTGTTTATTATCGTCAGCATGTCTTTGATTACCGTAGTTTACCGCAAGCAAATTCAGAAATAAGGCTGTAATACTGCACAACAAAAAAGGCGCAATAGGCGCCTTTTTTGTTGTCATGCAAATCGAACGAGTTAGTGCAATTTTACATGCGGCTCAGTACGTCTGGAGATAATGCGCCCAATCGTGTGTACAATCACTGCCAGAATGCCATGCAATGCCATCAGGTGCATTTTATACAATGAGCGATACATCACACGTGCAAACAGGCCCTGAATATACATGCTGCCACCTGCCACGGCGCCCATCAGGCTACCCACGGTAGAGTACTTACCCAAGTTCACTAATGAGCCGTAATCCGTGTAGTGGAACTCAGGCAATTGTGCTTTACCTGCTACACGCGCCTTGACGGTTTTAACCAGCAGTGAAGACTGTTGGTGCGCTGCCTGCGCACGTGGTGGTACAGTCGTATCATGGCCTAGCCATGGACAAGCCGCGCAATCACCAAAAGCAAAAATGTTTTCATCAAGCGTGCTTTGCAAGTGCTGATTCACCACCAACTGGTTAATACGATTGGTTTCCAGGCCGTCAATATCTTTGAGGAAGTCTGGTGCCTTGATCCCTGCTGCCCATACTACTAACTCTGCCGGAATTGTTCGTCCGCTATGCGTCGTAATGCCTTTGGCCGAGACTTCAGTCACGCGCTCGCCGGTAAACACGTTGACGCGCAGTTTACGCAACTCAACATCGACCGCGTACGACAATTTAGCCGGTAATGCAGGCAAGATACGGTCGCTCGCTTCGATCAGCGAGATTTTCACATCCCGATCTGCGTCAATCTTATCCAGGCCATACGCTGCCAACTCACGTGTCGTATTATGCAGTTCTGCTGCCAGCTCAACACCGGTCGCCCCTGCACCAACGATCGCCACTTCCAGTTGGCCTGGTTTTAATGGCTCAGGCTGCGTTTGCGCTCGCAACAAAGCATTGTGTAAGTAACGGTGGAACTTCTGTGCTTGTGACTGGGTGTCCAGTGCCATTGAGAATTCACGCGCACCTTTAATCCCAAAGTCATTGGTGGTACTACCCACTGCAATAATCAAGGTGTCGTATTTGAATGAACGGCGCGCAATAATCTCATTCCCATCTTCATCATGCACTGGCGCCAGCAACACTTCACGCGTGCTGCGGTTCAGGCCATCCATGCGGCCAAGACGGAATTTAAAATGATGCCAGTGCGCCTGTGCCAGATACTCCAGCTCATGACGATCCGGATCCATGCTGCCCGCTGCGATTTCATGCAGCAGAGGTTTCCAAACATGGGTTCTGGTCGCATCAATCAGCGTAATGCTGGCTTTTTTCTTTTTACCCAGAGAGTCACCAAGTTTGGTGGCCAACTCAAGGCCACCGGCTCCGCCACCTACAATGATGACATGGTGTAAATCATTTTCGTCTGTCACGCTCACGCTTCCATCCTTCAATAAAAAAGCGCGCCTGCCGTACTGCCAAGCGCGCACAACAACTTAATTATACCGTTATTCGTTACCTGTAATTTTGGCATGACTACGAATAAAAGCGATGACTTTCAACACATCATCAGGCTTCAAACCATCATCTGGGGCCATCAAACCAAAGCCTTTGGCACCCATGCCGCCATTCGTGCCATGCCAGATGGTTTCAAACATGCCTTTGTTGGTTGCATTCTTGGCATAACGGAAATTTTCACCAATCAAGCCAGGGCCAACCGCGCCTTCGCCATGACCACCGTGGCAAGCCACGCAAGAGAACAGATTAAATCTTTTTTTACCCTCTTTAATCGCTTCTTCGTTGCCGATGTAGGGATTTTTACCCGTCGCCAAAAACTCCTTGGCGGCAGGTGTATCAAACATTTTCTGGTCAATTTCCAATGGCTGACCATCTTGTGTGGTCACAAACTGAATCGCCTTAATATCGCCGCCAGCATCCGCGGCTGCACCAGATTGACCACCGTTATTACATGCTGCCAGCATCGTGGCGAGCAGCGCTGTTAAAAGCATACTTCTCATGATTACCCCCAACTTTCTTAAGATCCATGTTCTTTGAAATAAAACGGTTTTTATTTGTTTTTTATAATCAAACCGACTGTTTTTTATTGTGCCACAAAAACAAAAAACGGTCACCTCAGTGACCGTTTTTATTCGTAACGAATTATTCGTTACCTGTCATGCCTACGTTGCTATTGCTACGAATGAAGGCAATCACTTTCAGCAGTTCGTCTGGTTTAATACCATCATCTGGGGCCATCAAGCCGAAGCCCTTAGCACCCATACCACCGTTAGTACCGTGCCAGATGGTTTCAAACATCCCTTTGTTAGTTGCGTTTTTCGCATAACGGAAGTTTGCACCGATCAAGCCTGGACCGACTGCGCCCTCACCTTTACCACCGTGACAGGCGACGCAAGAGTAGAGATTAAAAATCTTTTTGCCTTTTTTAATCGCTTCTTCGTTACCGATGTAAGGGTTTTTACCAGTGGCTAAAAACTCTTTTGAAGCATCTGTATCGAACATTGCTTTGTCGATGTTGAGGGTTGAGCCGTCTTGAGTAGCTGAAAAAGTGATATCAGCCATCGCACCTGTGGCAAAAGCCATCAAGGAAATCAACAATGCTGATTTAAATGTGTTGCCTAACATGTTTTCTCCTAATCCTAAACAAAATGAGCGACGTTAATATTCAGACCCAACCAACATTAACGCATGCTCATTTAACGAATCGTTCCAGAAACGGTTGACGAATATTTCCGAATTTAATAACAGAAAGTTTCACTGCGCCATCTCAAAACAAGGCCACGATTCTACTGTGTTTCTTTTGCCTTGTCATTAGCAACTGTCTGTTTTTAAAACTTTTTCACCATGAGTGTTATTTTTTATACACACTATCGCCTTCAACCACTGGCACAGTTGGAATACCGTAATCTTTGAGGATCGCATCAATCTTGTCTTTGTTGCGTTCCAGTGCTTCGTTGATCATCTTGATACGGTCTTTATCTTTCATGCGGACAGCCACAGAGATGTTCCAGTATTCCTTACCTTTCAGGTTTACTTTATTGTATTCAGGAATCAAGCGCACTTCCAAAGGCACTTTTGACTGCTTGGCAAAATAACCTGCAATCGGACCCCACATCACCGCAACATCAATGTCCCCTTTTACCAGGTCATCAATAATAAAGCTGGTTGGCAAGTTGAGGTCACGTTGCAAACGGTAAGGACGCGCATTGGTCATCAAACCGAAGTCGTTTAAAGGAATCGTTGCTGGGCTCTTATCTACAATGCCGATAATACCTTTTTTCAGGTCCGGGGAATCCCAGTTGTTGATGTCGTAGTTGCTGTCTTTACGCCACACAAACACATGGCCAGAACGGTAATATGGCTTGGAAGTTCTCAAACCATCAAAGTCAGAAGTCATGCCGATAATCACATCACATCGCATGGCGTTAATGGTGTTACGCAAAAAACCCTGACGATTATAGGCATATTGAAAGGTCAATTTTTTACCCAGATCATCGGCCAACACTTTAGCGATCTTGTCTTCAAACCCTTCGAGTTTGATGTTGGAGTAAGGCATATTGTCTGGGTCAGAACAGACTTTAAACTCTGACTCATCCGCCACTCGACGCACCTCACCAATACGGCCTTCGTCCGGGTTGATGGATGGGATATCAATTTCCTCGGCAAACACCACACCATGTGTGGCAAACATCATCGCAAACGCACCCAGTATATTCCATGTAGTTCTCATTTTGACTTCATCCTTGTTGTGATTGTTTCCTGTCGCTTTTGGAGCCTCGCTTAGCGCAAAAGTTCTGCCAACCAACGACAAACTGAATCATCTTATCGTGAATGCGTTTTCATTTGTAGCCAAAACACATTTAATTTTATTGCGACACTTTTGAATCATGATATTCATGAAAAAAAACACCCTGCCGAAGCAGGGTGTTGAGGAGTCAACGTATTACTACGTGTAATTTAAGACAAGCTCAAATTACAGTGAGAAAACGTTCAGTGCACCGCCGCCAGGAGCAGCGTTGTACTTGGTCAACTCTTTGTAACCACCAGCAGCACCCAGTGCGTCTG
>CAYPZE010000127.1:0-4663 GCA_964415305.1 uncultured Methylotenera sp. | reverse complement strand
AGAGCGATATGCGTTGTGTGAGTTTGGTTAAGTGGGTTATCGGCGCGAATGCAAGTAAACTTTAGCGACATTAACGCTTGATAATTAAGGTAAATGTAAGGGTGTTGCTGATTAAGAAATGGGCTGGTGAAAGATGGTGAAACAGTGGTTAAGTCTGGTGTGCTGGCTGGTTTTTTTTCTATCGTTACAAACCGTTCATGCCCATGAAACCCATCACCAACCCTTTACCAATCAGCTAGCTGTGAGTGTCACGTCAGATCAGGCTGGCCGCATATGGCTGGCGCAGGTAAAGCAGGGGCGGGTGTTGGTATCGGCCAGTGAGGATGCTGGCAAGCATTTTAGCACCGAAGTTGCCGTCAACCCCACGCCAATGAAAGTGGCTGCAGATGCCGAAGCGCGGCCAACGATTATGGTGGCTGCCAATGGCGCGGTCTATGTCACCTGGACTGAGTTGCTTAACAAGTCTCACGGCGGCTACATCTGGTTTGCGCGCTCCATGGATGGCGCCAAAAGCTTTGAACCGCCTTATATTGTGCATCAGCATCGTGAAGAGATCACGCATCGCTATGCGACCATGCAGCTGGCGGCGGATAGCACGATTACTGTGGCATGGCTAGACGCGCGCGATGTGTTGACGGCCAAAGCCGCAGGCAAGCCCTATGACGGCGCCGCGATTTACTATGCGGTGTCGCGCGATCAAGGCAAAAGCTTTAGCCCTGAACAGAAGTTGGCCGATAACAGTTGCGAATGTTGCCGTATTGCCATGACCAGCAAGCCGGATGGCAGCGTGGCTGTGTTGTGGCGGCATGTATTCGAGGGTGGCGAGCGTGATCACGCCATGGCCGAAATTAGTCCTCTGGGCAAGCCTGTATTGGTGCGCGCCAGTTATGGTCACTGGAAAATAGAGGGTTGTCCACATCATGGCGCCGCGCTGGCAGTCGGCGAAGGCTTTGGCTATCACCTGGCCTATTTTGATGGTGCAGGTGATAAACCAGGCTTGCGTGTGGCGCGTATGGATGGCCAGGCCTGGGTGACCTCGCCGCCCAGGCGCTTTGGTGACGCGAAAAGAAATGCAGGCCATCCGGCCTTGCTGAGTCTGGGGGAGCAGGTCTGGCTGGCCTGGCAGGAGCACGATAATAGCGGTACTTATATTGTTGGCATGGCCTCAACCGATGGTGGCCGCACCTGGGGGTCGCAGACACTCGTCATGCAAAGCAGTAGCAAACTGGATTATCCACAATGGTTAATGTTACAAGGGCAAGCGACGCTGGCCGTGAATAGCGCCGATAAAGGCTTGCAACTGGTGACGTTCACGCCATAGCCGCACATCTTCATCCCGTTAAGTCGCGTCAATTTGATCTGTATCTATTGAAAACGCAAAAACCCGCCGCATTATAGGGTTATCCAGCCGCACACTGCGGCATGACTTTAATAATGAAAGGGTTTGCCATGCGTTTTGATAAACTCACCACCAAATTTCAACAGGCACTGGCCGATGCGCAAAGCATGGCCGTGGGTGCCGATCATCCCACTATCGAAGCCCCACATTTATTGCTGGCGATGCTAAACCAGGACGACAGCGGAGTCGCCGCTTTACTTTCCCGCGCGGGCGCACAAGTCGGCGCGCTCAAAACTGGCTTGCAGCAAGCGGTGGACGCCTTGCCAAAAGTCAGTGAAAACAGTGGCGATGTCGCCGTGTCGCGTGATCTCAATAACCTGCTAAATGTCACCGACAAGCTCGCGCAAAAGAGCGGTGATAGCTACATTGCCAGCGAGATGTTTTTGCTGGCGCTGGCCGATGATAAAGGCAATACCGGCAAACTGCTCAAGCAGCACGGTGTGAATAAGACGGCGTTAGAGCAAGCGATCAAAGCCGTGCGCGGCAATGATGGCGTCAATAGCCAGGAAGCCGAAGGCCAACGCGAGGCGCTGAAAAAATACACGCTGGACCTGACCGAACGCGCACGCGCGGGTAAGCTGGATCCGGTGATTGGCCGAGACGATGAGATTCGCCGCGCGATTCAGGTATTACAGCGGCGCACCAAAAACAACCCGGTGCTCATCGGTGAGCCAGGCGTGGGTAAAACCGCCATTGTCGAAGGCTTGGCGCAACGGATTGTCAATGGCGAGGTGCCAGATTCACTGAAAAACAAAAAAGTGTTGAGCCTGGACATGGCTGCCTTGCTGGCCGGGGCTAAATACCGTGGTGAGTTTGAAGAGCGTTTAAAAGCCGTGCTGAAGGAATTGGCGCAAGACGAAGGCCAGACCATCGTTTTTATTGACGAGATTCACACCATGGTCGGTGCTGGTAAAGCAGAGGGCGCGATGGATGCGGGCAATATGCTGAAGCCAGCCTTAGCACGCGGCGAACTGCACTGCGTGGGCGCCACCACGCTGGATGAATACCGCAAATACATTGAGAAAGATGCGGCGCTGGAGCGTCGTTTTCAAAAGGTATTGGTGGACGAGCCCAGCGTGGAAGCAACGATTGCGATTTTGCGTGGTTTGCAGGAGAAATACGAGTTGCACCATGGGGTGGAAATCACGGACCCGGCGATTGTGGCGGCGGCTGAATTATCTAACCGCTATATCACAGACCGCTTTTTGCCAGACAAGGCCATCGACTTGATCGATGAGGCCGCGTCACGTATCAAGATGGAGATCGACTCCAAGCCAGAAGTGATGGATAAGCTGGATCGCCGTCTGATTCAACTCAAAATTGAGCGCGAAGCGGTGCGTCGTGAAAAAGACGAAGCCAGCCAAAAGCGCTTTGGTTTGATTGAAGACGAAATCAGCAAACTGGAAAAAGAATACGCCGACCTGGAAGAAGTCTGGAAAGCGGAAAAAGCGGCAGTGCAAGGCTCTACTGGCGTCAAAGAGGCGATTGAAAAAATCAAGCTGGACATGGAAACCGCTACCCGTAAAGGCGATTGGCAAAAAGTGTCTGAGTTGCAATATGGCAAGTTGCCGCAGCTGGAGGCGCAGCTTAAGCATGCTTCAACGGCAGAGGCCAGTGGTGCAGTGAAGCATAAAATGCTGCGCACTGAAGTCGGGGCTGATGAAATTGCCGAAGTGGTGAGCCGCGCCACCGGCATTCCTGTAAGCAAGATGATGACAGGTGAGCGCGAGAAACTGCTGAGTATGGAGAGCCGTTTGCATGAGCGTGTGGTCGGCCAGGATGAAGCTGTGCGACTGGTGTCAGATGCGATTCGCCGTTCACGTAGTGGCCTGAGTGACCCTAACCGTCCGTATGGCAGCTTCTTGTTTTTGGGTCCCACCGGTGTGGGTAAAACCGAGCTGTGCAAAGCGCTGGCCAACTTCCTGTTCGATAGCCCGGAGCACTTGGTGCGTATTGATATGAGCGAGTTTATGGAGAAGCATTCTGTCTCCCGACTGATTGGTGCGCCACCTGGCTATGTAGGCTATGAAGAGGGCGGTACACTCACAGAAGCTGTGCGCCGCAAACCGTATTCGGTGGTGTTGCTGGACGAAGTGGAGAAAGCGCATCCGGATGTGTTTAACGTGTTGTTGCAAGTGCTGGATGATGGCCGCCTGACGGATGGCCAGGGCCGCACGGTAGATTTCAAAAATACGGTGATTATCATGACCTCTAACCTAGGTAGTCAGATGATTCAGAGTATGTCCGACCAGGATTATCAGGTGGTCAAGCTGGCGGTGATGGGCGAGGTGAAAACCCACTTCCGTCCGGAGTTTATCAACCGCATTGACGAAGTGGTCGTATTCCACTCACTGGGTGAGGCGCATGTGAAATCTATCGCCAATATCCAGTTGCAATTGCTGGCCAAACGCCTGACGGCGATGGATATGCAGTTGGAGATCAGTGATGCGGCACTGGCCGAGATCGCCAATGCCGGGTTTGACCCAGTATATGGTGCACGGCCACTCAAACGGGCGATCCAGAGTGAGATTGAAAACCCGTTGGCACGTGAAATCCTGGCTGGGCAGTTTGCGGCCAAGGATACAATCCGTGTCGATTTTCAGGCGGGTAAAATGCAGTTTCGCAAGGCTTGATCGTTTGCCCGGCTGACTGAACCTGGCACACATTCACAGGGTCATATTCATATGACCCTTTATTTTTTTCGGGTGTAGAATGGACACACTATGCGTTATTTACCGACTGTGCATTTGATTTATGTGAGCTTGTTGTTGGGGGTGTTGGCCGGGTGCGCCTCGCAACCGCCACAACCACTGCAAATCGACCGCATTTCGCCCGAGCAACTGGCGGCACTGGTGCCGCCTGCCCAATCGACGCTGACGCTGGAGCAGATTGTGGCGATGAGCAAGCAAGGCAAGAGTGATGCCGAGATTATCGAAGCGATTAAACAATCGCAGTCACGGTATTCTTTAGCCCCGTCTGAAGTATTGGATTGGCACCAGAAAGGGATTTCAAAAGGCGTGCTTGATTATATGCAGCACGCCAATGCCTTGGCCGAACAAAATGCCATTGCCGATGAAATCAATAAGCGCGAGAAAGCCCGCGTCGAATCTGAAGCTAAGCTGAAACGCGAGCGCGACATGGCCCGCTTACGTAGCATGGATCCGTGGTTTTATGGCGGCCCAGGTTTCTATGGTGGTCCATGGGGCTACCGGCCTTATTGGGGCGGTGGCTGGCGCTACTGGTAATACTAGCGGCTGCGCTTAA
>CAYPZE010000126.1:0-4982 GCA_964415305.1 uncultured Methylotenera sp. | reverse complement strand
AGCTGATTTAAACCACCATCGTACACACCCTTAATCGCATCAGAAGCCGCTTTTTCATCTGCTGGCGCTTTGGGCAGAAAGTGGCTTTCCCACACCACTACAGACTTGCCATCACCATTGCTGTGGACGCTGACAGTAGAGGCATATTCATTGACTGGCAACACGCCGCCGGTGATTTTATAAGAATAACTTTTGGATTTAGCATTATAAGCGGTCAAGGTTTCGTTCACTTTACCGCCATCTTGCAGGGTTAAAACGCGCTTGGCACCAGCATTGTTGTTTTTGCCAGACACAATTTCCGTTTTAGCCACCGCTGGATGCCAGGCACCAAGATCGCCAAAATCAGCCACTTTTTTCCAGACCACATCCACGGGCTGGTTCAACTCAACCGACTTAACCACAAATAACGGCTCTGCCGCAAACGCGCTGCCTGCTGCAGCCAATAATGTCGCTAATACCAATGATTGTAGTTGACGCATGATGTTCTCCTTGTGTAATTGATTAACCATAAATGTATACTATACGGTATAGTATATTTAACACGATAATCAAAATTAAATCAACAGGATTTATTCCTTACAGTCATTCTGATAACTATACAAATCAGTATAGAATGCTATAATTAAATCATGAATACTTTAAAACAAAAGATTCTTCAGGTGTCCACCGACCTGTTTCAGACGCGCGGCATTAACTCGACCGGCGTCGATACCATTGTGGCCGTGGCTGGCACCACCAAGATGACGCTTTATAAGTATTTTGAAACCAAGGAAGAATTGATTCTGGCTGTGCTACAGCAAAGCCATCAGGACTTTCAAAACTGGATGAATGAAAAGCTGGGTGGCCTGGGTGGCAGCCCAAATGAAAGAATCCAGAAACTGTTTGAGTTTATTGAAGAATGGGTAACCTCGCCTTCATTTACTGGCATCGCCTTTATCAAAGCCTCAGCAGAGTTTCCCAACGAAGAAAACCGCATTCACCAACTGTCTTCGCAGCAATCGCGTGAATTCCGCCAGTTTATTACCAAGCTGGCGCAAGAAGCCAATATTAAAGATGCCGAAGGGCTGGCACTGCAACTGTCCATCCTATTCGAGGGCGCCGTGCAGGCCGAACAAATCAAGCGCGGCTCGGGCGCAATCAAGTCTGCCAAAAAAGCCGCCAAAACCTTAATCGACATCGCGATCAAACAATCCTGAGCGAATTCCATCATGCGCCACTTGCCAGCAGCCTGGCTGGCGGCAATAATAGCCTCACTCTCATTAAAGACTCTCGCTGATTCATGAAAATTCTTATTTGTGGCTCCCTGGCCTACGACACCATCATGGTGTTTCCTGACCAATTTAAAAACCATATTCTGGCAGACAAAATTCACAAGCTCAGCGTGGCCTTTTTAGTGCCTGAAATGCGCCGTGAATTTGGCGGCACCGCGGGCAACATCGGTTACAACCTGCAATTGCTGGAAGGCCAGCCGCTGATTATGGCCACGGTCGGTGATGATTTTGCGCCCTACCAGGCCTGGCTGGAGCAAAACAATATTGATCCGCAGCATATCAAAACCGTGGCAGGCACCTACACCGCGCAAGCATTTATCACCACTGATATGGATGACAATCAGATTACCGCTTTTCACCCGGGCGCCATGCAACATGCGCATGCCAACAGTGTGAATGATGCGCGGGATATTAAACTGGCGATTATTGCGCCTGATGGACGCGATGCCATGTTCCAGCACGCCAAAGAATGCCATGATGCGGGCATTCCGTTTATGTTTGACCCTGGCCAGGGCTTGCCAATGTTTAATGGCGAAGAGTTACTGCACTTTATTAACATGGCCGACTACCTGGCAGTGAACGATTACGAGTCACAAGTCATCCAAGACAAAACAGGACTATCATTGGAGCAACTGGCGGCTAAAGTCAAAGCACTGATTGTGACCCTGGGCGGGGAAGGCTCGCACATTTATGCCGATGGTCAACGCCATGATATTCCATGCGTTAAAGCAGAGGCGTTGGTAGACCCCACTGGCTGTGGCGATGCTTACCGCGCGGGTTTGCTGTACGGCATTGTACGCGGCTGGGATTGGAAAGCCTGTGGTCGCCTGGCTTCAACCATGGGTGCCATTAAAATTGCTAGCCGTGGCGGTCAGAACCATCAGCCCAGCCGCGCGGAGATTGAAAACATTTATAGCCATGCACTGGTGCAGGACGCCCTTAAAGAAGATCCGTCTTTGCGCCAACCAAGAAGCTAAATGATGTGCGTTAAACACTAGGAGAGAAAAATGACAACACGCTTATTAAAATGGATTGCAGTCGTAGTGATCACCGGGGTATTGGCCGCATGCGCCAGTTCAAACTCTGGCAATGTGTATTCGCGGGACGAAGCGCGCAAAGCACAAACCGTCAAAACTGGTGTCGTGGAAAGCGTACGTTCCGTAAAACTGGAAGGCACAAAATCCCCTGTCGGTACAATTGCTGGTGGCGCCATTGGCGGGATTGCCGGTAGCTCTGTCGGTGGCGGCAAAGGCAGCGCGATTGCAGCAGTGATTGGCGCAGTGGCGGGCGGCTTAGCCGGTTCTGCCGCAGAAGAGGTAGCCACACGTAAAAATGCTTACGAAATCACAGTGAAACTGGATGGCGGTGGCTTGGTTGCGATTGTGCAAGAGGCTGACGAGCAATTTAATGCAGGCGACCGTGTGCGCATTGTTGAAAACGGTGGCACTTCACGCGTTTCTCACTAAGCGAGTCCGTAGTAGCATCATTTAAAAGAGCGGCCATCGGTCGCTCTTTTTGTTTGTGCATACGATGCAGTCCGCCGAATATAGGGCCCTGCGACGTCACACAACTGTCACACCAACGTCACCAATCATTCATGTGACACTCCTAATATCACGCTAAACCTCAACCAAGGAGCTGCGTGATGTTAGAACGCCATCTGCAAGAGCACGGCACATACCAGGCTGAAATCCAACCCTCAGCTCAGACTAACCGCAAGCCGGCTGCTGCGCTCAGCGTGGCACTCGCCACCAGCGCAGAAGAAGTCATGGAAGCGCAACGACTGCGCTATCAGGTATTTGCCGAAGAAATGGGCGCACAAATCAAAGGTCAGCAAGGACTAGATGTCGATGGTTTTGATGCATTTTGTGACCACTTGCTGGTGCGCGACGATGCTACCCAGCAAGTCGTCGGTACTTACCGTATCTTGAACCCGATGCAAGCCATGCTGGCTGGTGGTTATTACTCTGCCGGGGAGTTTGACTTAAGCCGCCTGGCGCCACTAAGCGACCGCACCGTAGAAGTCGGTCGCGCCTGCGTACACGCTGACTACCGCAGTGGTGGCACCATTACCATGCTGTGGGCTGGCCTAGCTAAGTACATGATGGCGCGCCAGTATGAATATATGATCGGCTGCGCCAGCATCTCCATGCATGACGGTGGCCATACGGCAGCCTCACTGTTTAACACACTGCGCGAAGACTATTTATCCCCTGCCGAATACCGTGTGTTCCCGCACAACCCATTACCCATAGACGCACTGGACCAGTCACTGACAGTCACTTGCCCGCCACTGGTCAAAGGCTATTTGCGACTGGGCGCCTACATTTGCGGCGAACCCGCCTGGGACCCGGCTTTTAATACGGCAGATATGCTGGTATTGTTACCCTTGTCTCGAATGAATCCCAGATATGCTGCGCATTTCTTGAAATAACTTGTCACAAACCTCAATCATCGTTCGCGGGTGGCGCATCACCCGCATCACACTGCATGTCGTCACAGGCATCACATTAGCCGCCCTGGTGCTGCCAGTATGCAATCGGTGGATGCGGCTGGGGCTGATTCAATGGTGGTGCAAACGTTTGCTGCATTGCTTTAACCTGCGGGTGACGACCAGCGGTGAGCTACCCGATATCCGTACCCATGGCGTATTGTTTGTGGCCAACCATATTTCCTGGTCAGACATTCATGCTATCAACAGCCTGATCCCCGTGCGCTTTGTGGCCAAAATGGAGATCAAAGACTGGCCTATCTTTGGTTATCTGGTGAGAAAGTCGGGCACTATTTTTATTAACCGCACGCGCAACCGCGATGCCGCGCGCGTGGTGAATATTTGCAGCCATGCGCTCAAGTTAAATGACAATCTGTGTGTGTTTCCAGAAGGCACCACCACCGAGGGTCTGAGTGTGTTGCCGTTTAAAAGCAGCCTGCTGCAGGCGGCAATTGAAGCCAACAGCCAGATTATCCCGGTGGCGATTCACTACCCGCTACCAGATGGCCAGCCCAACCTGGAGGCGGCGTATGCGGGTGACACCACCATCATTGCTTCAATGAGCACCTACCTGAAGATGCTGCAGCCCACGGTGCACTTGCACTTTGGCACGCCGATGACCACCAGCGGCCAAACACGGCAACAACTGGCACAACAGGCGCATGCCCAGATTCATGCAGCATTATTTGCTTAGTTAACGGCATGGCACTGGCTGCACGGCGCCAGCTGCACCTAGATTCACCGGCGTTCACGCCCGCCGTCAGCTAGCGTAACCATTGCAACAACATCCCCAGCAGCGTATACGCCGCGATCACGGTAATCACATTGATTTTAAAGCGTGCCAGCGCCAACCACGCCACGACCGCCAAGCCTATCGCCAAACAGTCCACGCCTGCAAACCATGGGCCTTGCAAAAATACATGGTAGGCAAAAAACAAGGCCAGGTTAAGGATGACACCGACCACGGCGGCAGTAATGGCACTCAGCGGCGCGGTCAGGCGCACATTGTCACGCGTATTTTCAATCCATGGCGCACCGCTAAAAATAAACACAAAGCTGGGCAAAAAAGTAAAAAAGGTGACCACTGTCGCCGCTAAAAATCCCGCCAACAATGGCCCATGTGCAGCCAATGCCTGATTCAGCCAGCCACCGACAAACCCGACAAAGGTCACCACCATAATCCGCGGGCCGGGGGTGGTTTCACCCAGCGCCAAGGCCTC
>CAYPZE010000125.1:0-5023 GCA_964415305.1 uncultured Methylotenera sp. | reverse complement strand
CCCACTTCGTCTCCGCTACTCAGCGTGATGGAATGGGATGATTCTCGCCAAACTGGCACTGCCTAAATTGGGACGGTTTAAAAACCAAATTCACTTCTTAAAATCACAAACCGTTGCGCTCAGTAGGCGTTCGGGGTCCCCATCTGACGCGCCGAGTAGCGCAGGCAAAATAAGGGGAAAGGGAGCGACTGTCCGAATCCCGCAGTAGCTCACGTTCTGTGTGAGCTACCAGGTTGAGTTTCGTGACCGCTTATTTTGACGAGCAACGCAGGGAACAAGCGGAAGCTGGGGTGTCTTGTTCTTTGCCTTCTTTCTTATGGACAAGCATAAGAAAGAATGGTCGCCGAGAGGCGAAATAGATCGATTATCAAACAACCTTCACTTTGAGCAAGCAAAAAAAGTAACTCACCAACAAGGCGAAAGAAATCACAACATATAACCCACAGCTTTGAAGAGTAACTTTCTTCCACCATCGTCTTTCTAAAAGCACTCTCGGCAAAAAACATGCTTTTGTTGTAAGATGCACTGGCTATTTATTCCAACCTCTCTAAATCAAAGTTTCCCTGCATGGCCTTCGAAAATCACACCCCGATGATGCGTCAATATCTGACGCTGAAAGCACAGTATCCCGATATGCTGCTGTTTTACCGCATGGGTGATTTTTACGAGTTGTTTTTTGAAGATGCCGAAAAAGCGTCGCGTTTACTCGGTATCACGTTGACTCGCCGTGGCGCCAGCAATGGCGAGCCGATCAAGATGGCGGGTTTGCCTTATCATGCGGCCGAAGGGTATCTGGCCAAGCTGGCAAAAATGGGCGAGGCGGTAGCGATTTGTGAACAGGTCGGCGACCCGGCAACCTCTAAAGGGCCGGTGGCGCGTGAGGTGACGCGTATCCTGACCCCTGGCACTTTGACCGATGCGGCGCTGCTGGATGAAACACGTGATAACACGCTGTTGTGTGTGGCTAAAGGGGAAGGTGTGCTGGGTTTGGCGCGGCTCAACCTGGCTTCGGGCGAGTTTGTGTTGAGTGAGATCGCGCCTGGGCATTTGTCGCAAGAGCTGGAGCGTATTCATCCTGCCGAGTTGGTGATTGCGGAGGATCATAGTTCTGAAGTGCTGCAACAGTCCCGTTGTGCCAAGAAGCGTTTGGCGCCATGGCAGTTTGATCTGGATACCGCTAACCGCAGCTTGACACAGCAATTTAATACGCATGACCTGGGCGGTTTTGGTTGTGGTGAGATGCCTGCGGCTGTGACGGCAGCAGGGGCGTTGCTCGAGTACGTAAAACATACACAGCGCACGGCGTTGCCGCATATTGCCGGTTTACGCGTAGAGCAGAGCCATCATTATCTGCAACTGGACGCGGCGACACGCCGCAACCTGGAAATTGATACCACTATTCGTGGTGAAGCCACGCCTACGCTATATTCATTATTGAATTCTACGCAAACAGCCATGGGCGCGCGATTGTTACGTCACTGGTTGCATCATCCTCTGCGCAACCAGCATCTGATTCAACAACGTCATTTGGCCGTGGCCGAGTTGTTAGGGCAGTTTCTGGAAAGTACATTGCAGCAGGCGCTGCACCCAATAGGCGATATTGAGCGCATGACGGCACGGGTCGCCCTGAAAACGGCCCGTCCGCGTGATTTGTCCGGCCTACGTGATAGTTTGTTGCAATTGCCTGCATTGGGTGCGGCATTGCCAGGGACTGCGTCTCTTTTATTGCAAGGGTTGCTGGGTGAATTACAAGTGCCCTCTGATGCGTTGCAGTTGTTGATGCAGGCGATTCAGGCGGAGCCTTCTGCGGTGTTGCGCGAAGGCGGAGTGATTGCCACTGGTTACGATGCCGAGCTGGATGAGCTGCGTGCGATCCAGACCGATCATGGTGACTTTTTGCTACAGTTTGAAGCTGCAGAAAAAGCCCGCACCGGTATTGCCAACCTTAAGGTCGAATATAACAGTGTCCATGGTTTTTATATTGAAATCAGCCGCTTGCAGGCTGAAAGTGCACCACCAGAGTATCGCCGCCGCCAAACACTAAAAAACGTTGAACGCTTTATTACGCCTGAACTTAAAGCGTTTGAAGATAAGGTGCTGAGTGCCAATGAGCGTGCCTTGGCGCGCGAAAAAATGCTTTATGAGCAGGTGCTGGATGCCTTATTGCCACACATTACTACGTTGCAACGTATCGCCACGGCGGTCGCTAGCCTGGATGTGCTGGCCTGTTTTGCAGAGCGTGCACGGGCACTCAATTACGTACAACCTGAGTTTCGTGCAGAGATTGGCCTCGATATTCAGCACGGTCGCCATCCGGTGGTGGAAAGCATTGCCCAGCCTTATGTGGCGAATGACGTCACGCTCAATGCCTATCGGCAATTGTTGCTAATTACCGGCCCGAACATGGGTGGTAAATCTACTTTTATGCGTCAGACAGCGCTCATCGTATTGCTGGCTTACTGTGGCAGCTTTGTGCCTGCGCAAAGTGCAGTCATTGGTGAGGTAGACCGCATCTTTACCCGGATAGGTGCTTCTGATGATCTGGCAGGTGGGCGCTCAACCTTTATGGTGGAGATGACGGAAACTGCTAATATTTTGAACAATGCTAGCGCCAATAGCCTGGTGTTGCTCGATGAAATTGGACGCGGCACCAGCACGTTTGACGGCCTGAGCCTCGCGTGGGCGGTGGCTAAACAGTTACTGGAAAAAAACAAATCACTCACCTTGTTTGCCACCCACTACTTTGAGTTGACGCGAATTGTCGATGAAGCCAAGCATGCCGCCAATGTGCATCTGGATGCGGTCGAGCATGGCCAAGGCATTGTATTTTTGCATAAGGTAGAAGAGGGCGCAGCTACCATGAGTTACGGGATTCAGGTGGCACAACTGGCGGGTATTCCAAAATCGGTGGTGCAACTGGCCAAGCGCAAGTTACAGCAACTAGAAAACCAGACGATTGCAGCCACGCCACAGAATGATCTGTTTGCCACAAGCCAACTGCCTGAGGAAAGGCCACTGCATCCGCTGGTCGCAGAGTTGGAGCGCATTCAGCCGGATGACCTGACTCCCAAACAAGCGTTAGAGTTACTGTATCTTTTGAAAAAACAACTGTGAGGATTTAATCATGCAAAAACCTGCCATCACCCAACAAGCCATACACGAGTTGCTGGCTAATCGCTGGAGCGGACGCGCCTATGATGCTGCAAAGTCTGTCAGCAAAGAACAAGTTATCAGCCTGCTGGAAGCTGCCCGCTGGGCACCTTCATGCTTTGGCGACCAGCCATGGCGTTATGTGTTCTGCAACAAGGCCGATAATATGCAAGCATGGCAGGCTGCTTTTGATTGCCTGGTGCCTGGTAATCAAAGCTGGGCAGTGGATGCGCCAGTATTACTTTTGATTTGTGCGGATACCTTATTCAGCCACAACGATAAACCGAATAAATGGGCCGCATACGATACCGGTGCGGCGACAGAGAACCTATGTTTGCAGGCCACTGCATTAGGTTTAATGGCACACCAGATGGGCGGGTTTGATGCTGATAAAGCGCGCACGACCTTTAATGTACCGGAGCGTTACCAGATTTTAGCCATGGTTACAGTCGGCTATCAGGCAGCCGTGGAGAGCTTGTCTGGGGAAGTCAAAGAGCGTGAGCTCTCTGCGCGAAGCCGCAAACCACTGGAGTCGTTGTTCTTTGATGGCATATGGCAAGGTCAATAGTTTTGTCACAAGAGCACATCTGCCATTGGCCCGTTTGGGTAGATCCGTCGCTGATTGAGTAAATTGTTGTTGAGTTATTCGACGCGATGACTTAGGATAAAAATATTAATTAAAGCATTCATTAGAAATATGCCCGCGAATGTAGGCAAACTCTTTGAGGAGAGAGAATATGTTGATTTCACGCTTTGCTAAAACGTTTTTTGGCCTTGCTTTATTAGTGGGCATGTCTGCAGCAAATGCAGCCAGTTACACTTTTGTTGGTAGTTGGTCTGTTTATAACAGTGCTGCGCCTTTATGGAGTGATAGTGCTTATGACGAGACCAATGGCCCGCTCGCCTACACCGCTCAAGAAGCGGCTGCTTTGTTATTTGGCGGTTCTGCCTCGGACTATGTGATTAGCTCTATCGATAACAATCCTCTCAATATCGATTTTAAGGCTTGGTATGATGTGCTTGGTTATGACTCAAATAGCACTGGTGTTTTATTCGCACAAGACTACAGCAGCAAGTTTAACGGTGCCTACTATGGTCCTGTAGATTCATTCGTTGCGGGTAACATCAACTCGGCTGCTTCTGCGTTTATTAGAGACAATGATGTGACCAGCGTAAACTATGCATTTAGAATCACGTCTGTGCCAGAGCCAGAAACCTATGGTTTGCTGATAGCCGGGTTGGGTGCCATTGTGTGGGTACGTAGAAAAAAATTCACTGCTTAATGCTCAGGCATTAAAAACAAAAAAGTCGGCATTGCCGGCTTTTTTGTTATGAGGGATTTGCATCACTGCGCATGAAAATTTCTCTGGCAGCCAGTTTCGTCTGTTAAAATATTGCGTATAAAAACAATTTTTTGGACTGGAGATAGTATGGCGGTTGTAACACTGACCAAAGATAATTTTAAAGAAACCATCGAAAGCAATCCTTTTGTGGTGGTGGATTTTTGGGCACCCTGGTGTGACCCTTGCGTGGCTTTTACGCCGACTTTTGAGGCTGCTGCAGCAAAGAACCCGGATATTCTGTTTGGCATGGTGAATACTGAAACAGACCCAGAGATTTCTGAGTATTTTGAAGTGAAACAAATTCCAGGCTTACTGGTGATTCGCGAGCGTGCAGGCATTCATGCGCAAGTCGGCGAAATTGGTGCGCCAGCATTAGATGAGATTATCAAATGGGCACGTGAATTTGATATGACGCCGGTGCGTGAATATTACAAATCGGAAGACGCTAAGCAATAGTCATTAATTATTGTGTTTAAAAAGCCATGCAATGCATGGCTTTTTGCTTTTTGTGCATTCGTACAGATTATTTT
>CAYPZE010000124.1:0-5059 GCA_964415305.1 uncultured Methylotenera sp. | reverse complement strand
GGGCGGCACAGGCACGCACCACACTTGCCGGGTCAGGCACATGCTCCAGCATTTCCATACAGGTCACCACATCGAAGGCTTGCGGTTTTTCCTGCGCCAATGCCTCGACAGCCACACAACGATAATCTACTTGTACATTGGCTTCCAGCGCATGTAATTGCGCGACCTGCAAAGACTTTTCTGCCAGGTCTATGCCCAACACCTGCGCCCCGCGCTGCGCCATAGACTCACTTAAAATGCCACCACCACAGCCGACATCCAGCACCTGTTTACCTGCCAGCGATATACGGCTATCGATATAATTCAGGCGCAAGGGATTCAACTGATGCAAGGGTTTAAAGACACCTTGCAGATCCCACCATTGATGCGCCAACTCGGCAAATTTATTCACCTCTGCCACTTCGACATTCGCCATGCTTGTTCCTTTAGTATGCTTTAACCATAGACGCTTGCAGTTTGAGTTGCCACTGCAATGCAATAGACCGTAATTCTTCTGTTGCCATGCCAGCAAACCAGCTTTGATGGTCCTCCGTCCGCTGGTAGCGTAGCTGGCCATCCACCCAGGTATGAGTCACTTGCTCACGCCCGGCAACGTAGACCAAATGCGAGACCGGGTCAAAACAAGGTAAGCTGTTTAAATCATCAAGCTTGACCGCGACCAGATCGGCCTGTTTACCTGCTTCAATACTGCCAATCTTGTCCTGGAGACCCAAGGCACGTGCACCATGCAAGGTTGCCATGGCCAACGCCTGGTATGCAGGCACCGCCTCGGCATTCTGATCGGCCACTTTAGCCAATAACGCCGCTGTACGCATCTCTTGCCACATATCAATGCGGTTATTACTGGACGCCCCATCCGTGCCCAGGCCCACATTGATCCCCGCTCTTAATGCCGCGGCCACGGGCGCAATACCACTCGCCAGTTTTAAATTTGATGAAGGACAATGGGCGAGATGCACGCCCTGAATTGACAACGTTTCCAGCTCATTGGTTTCCAGGTGCACACCATGCGCCAAAATCGTGCTGGGGCCAATCACGCCCAGTGCCAGCAGGCGCTGTAGAGGACGCACGCTGAACTGCTCAAGGCTTTGCTGTATCTCCGCCTGCGTTTCATGCAAATGGGTATGGATGCCCAGGTTTAACTGCTCAGACAGTGTAGCAATCTGCTCAAACGTCTGGTCACTGACGGTATACGGCGCATGTGGCGCAAACGAAAAGCTGATATGCGAATCAGACTTATACTGGTCACGTACCTCAGTGCCCAGCCTGATGTAATCATTGGCGGTGGCGGCATAATTGGTGGGAAACTCCATCACCGTCAACCCAATATGGGCACGCATACCCGCGCGCTTGACCGCTTCTATGGTGGCTTGCGGGAAGAAATACATATCATTGAAGGTGGTCACACCACCACTCAACATTTCTGCACACGCCAGCAAGCTGCCATCATGCACAAACGCTTTTGACACCCAGTGCTTTTCAGCCGGCCAGATGTGCTCATTGAGCCAGGGCATCAAGGCATAATCATCAGCATAGCCTTTAAGCAAGTTCATGCTGCTATGTGCATGCAGATTAATCAGCCCTGGAATCAAGGCATGCTGGGCGCAATCCACCACCGGCCAATCTGCTGCCCATGCAGGAATCTCGGCTTTAGGCACAATCGCTTTGATTTGACCGGCATCGACCAGTACCGCATGCTGCTCAAGGATAGTATGGTTCGCGTCTACAGGAATCACCCAGCGCGCTTTAATAATGAATTGTGTATCAACCATAGCGCGATTATAACTGAGCCAGCGATGCAAAATGCCGGCTCAACACAACAGGTATAAAAAAAGCCACGCTGACGCGTGGCTTTTTTATTCAGACTTAACTCTGATTATTGGCAACCAACTTGTTTAGTGCCTTCAGCGCGGATATCAACGCGGCGGTTAGGTTGCAAGCAAGAGATCAGTTTTTTGCTTACTTTTTTGCCATCGCACTGAACCACTGGCTCAGATTTACCTTTACCTTCAGAAGTGATGATATTGCTATCAACACCTTGAGCAATCAGGTAGTCAGCAACCATTTTAGCGCGACGCTCAGACAACTTCTGGTTGTAAGCATCAGAACCAATACGGTCTGTATGGCCTGTTACGATCACAGCAGTAATTTCTGGGTTAGCTTTGATCTTAGCAGCTGTTTCTTCCAGAACTTTACGGCCTTCTTCACGCAGGTTAGCCTTGTCGAAACCAAACAGTTTTTCAGCACTTACAGTGACTGTTTCGTTTTGTGGCTTACACACTGGTGCCGGTGCTACTGGAGCAGGTGCTGGTGCCGGCGCTGGCTCAACAGCAGCCATTGGTGCTGGTGTTGGCTCAGGTGTTGGCTCTTCAACCACTGGTGCTGGTGCGCCAAAGCGGAAGATACCGCCGATGTTGAACAGAGTGTTGCCGATCGTTTCATCAGCATCCACTGTACGAGCTGCATTACGTGCATCTGCACGACTCCATTGGTGACGCAGATCAGCCTGTACACCAAACTTGTCGTTAAACAAATATTGCGCACCCAGACCTACGTTAGCCATCCAGGAAGTATTTGACTTGTCTGACAGACCAACATTACTGTAGTCAACGTTGTTACGCGCTGCGCCAATACCTGCCAGCAGGAATGGACGAAATTTTTCGCGGCTGAACATATACAATGCATCCAAACCTAAAGCAGTTTGCTTGTATTTGCCACTTGCGCCAGCAATACCAGTGTCTTCGTCAGCACGGTTGTAACCCAAACGGCCTTGAATGTCCCAGTGCTCGCTCAGCTCTTTACCGATAGAAAGAAAACCGCCACGGCCATTGTCAGCTTCGAGGTCGTTGTCAGTATTCATGTAAGTTGCACCTGGAACAACATACCAAGCACCACGGTACATGTCTTCAGCTTGCGCAACTTGCGATGCAAATACAAATGCAGAAGCAATTGCCAAGCCTAAAAAACTTTTTTTCATTCATTGACTCCTTCGTTATTGGGCTTTTTTGCCACATCTTTGAAAAAACTTACAAATTGAACTATACGCAAACGACGCTGTAGAAGCAACCCTAAACCTTAGGTCATAGGCGCATTTGTTAGGGTTGAGACCAATTATTCAACAAATTTCTGACACTCTTAAACTCAGTTCGCGTACTCGCTCGGCTAATAAACCTTGGGCTCTTTGCCCACCTTCGCACAAACCACTGCGAAATCCCAGGTAATCAGGCTGCAATCTGGCCAGTGTTTCAATATGTGCCAACGACAGGCCGCCAGCGAGGCCGACGAATAACTGCACAGATTTTGCTGCTTGCACAAAATCAGCTAGTGCAGCAAAAGGCACGATGTCTACGAGTGCCTTTGATTTTTGCGTTGTGTCTACCATCACACCCCAATAATGCTGTTGCGCCAGCCACTGCACCCGCGCTGGCAGCTCATCAGCCAGCAGACTGGCGGGTTTTAAAACGGCAATCAACTTGTGACCTTGCCCAAGCAAAGTCGCAATGATCGGTTGGTAACTAGCATCACCCCAGATGGTTTCAGGCAACTTAATGACCTCTACCCCAATCTGCAGGCGACTGGTAATCATGTGCATGAGATCTTCAACAGCCTCACAGTGGTCGCCCACCGTGGCACTGATCACAATGCCTGTAGCAGCACTTTGCTGCCTATACTGATGAACCACGTCAACAATCGCCGTTGAAAGATCCAGCGTCAAAGCGGCAAGGGCGCCATGACTGGTGTCTTTGAGGTCGATCAAGGGCACACCGGCAGACAATACGAGTTGTGCTTCTGCCACAGAATTCACACTGACTAATACTTGCATCGCATTACTCACGCCTGCTGCAGGCCACTTTGTTGTGCCAGGTGATTATTGACGCAATCCACCAACCACTGCCAGGCCTCTTGTTCGCGTGACCCAGCGGTTTTATCAATAGCGATTTGCAAGTATTGCATTTCCTGGGTAATTTTCTCAGCAGGCAACATATGCAGGCGGCTCACCAGCACCGCTAGCTCAATCACGGCGGCTTGCGCACGGTTAAACCCCATAAACGAAGCGTGTGAGGCACTTTCAACCACTTGCATCCACAACTTAGGGCGCACCTCGTCTTCTTCAATCTGCTGCAAACGTAGCAGATGGTGCGCCAAACAGTCCTTGAGTCTAACGCCCTGCCCGCTAGCGATAGGCTCAGTGGCAAAGGCTGCCTTTCTGGCAATCGCAGCCGCGAATACACGCACGTCGTCGGTCAGGTTCAATACAGCAAAACCAGTCTGCAAGATATTTTGCAAGGTGGTGGAGGGCTTAAACGGCATGATCAGCACTTTGCCCTCATGCCATTGAATGCCGAACGGCGCGACATGCACATCGCCATCCGCCCCAGAGGTAGTCACTATCGTTTCATAAATCATGCAGATTATTCCGTGCCCGATGCGGTTTGATCATCGGGCGTTGTGTTGTCATTTGATTGGCTGCGGGCGTTTTCCAAACGTTCCTGAATGGAGGCTTCGCGGTGTGCCACCTTGGCTTTTTTATTTTGCTGCAGCGAAGCCACGCCCCACTCCAGCAGCTCATCTTGTACGTAGCGCTTTTTTAACTGCCAAGCGATCTGCGCTCGCGCTAGTTCAACCCCGAGGTAAAACGCATGCGAGGCGTCATTTTGCACGTTAAGTGCGGGATAAAAACGGTAAGGATCGGTGTCGTGCTGGATACCATCCCGGTTATACACATGCACGCCCTGCTCACTGACCATGATGCGGAAACTAGGGTCTTTAATCTGGCTGGCCATGGTCGCGATTTCTTCAGCGCTGTAGGGAAACGGTTTGCGGTCATGCAAGCCCAACAACCCGTTAGAATAGCCGCGCGGCAAGCGTTTATCCTGGCTGGCGCGGTACATGATACGACGCGCCACATCAGCCTCCGCAACAGCCTCAGTTGCGTGCGGGCTGACTGAAGTCGCCAGCACGGCATTGATATTCAATTCGCTAATCATGCCAAACAGCATGGCATTCACGCCCGTCGTATCGGCATCGGTCAGCTCGGTCAGATTACCCACCCCCATCA
>CAYPZE010000123.1:0-5154 GCA_964415305.1 uncultured Methylotenera sp. | reverse complement strand
AAAAAATACGCGGCAATTTGGCCTGAGCGGCTGCGCGTTTGGTCAGCGTCAGCAGGCGGTAACTGGCTTTTTTTGCATTCGGGGCATGTTGTTCCTGATCGCCTATGGCGTTGTACCAGCTTTCCAAAGAAGGCGTCGCACTGCCAAGCACCACCGGGATCCGGCATTGTTTGGCCCGCACCAGCGCCACATCCCGCGCGTGGTAACGCATGCCGTCCTGCTGCTTGTAAGAGGTGTCATGCTCTTCATCCAGAATCATCAGCTTGAGATGCGGCATGGGCGTAAATACACTTAAGCGCGTACCAATGACAATACGCGCGGTGCCTGACTGCGCTGCCTGCCAATTTTGCAAGCGCTCACTCTCGCTCAAATGGCTATGCAAGGTCACCAGTGAAAACTGGCTCAAGCGACTACGAAAGCGGCTTTCCAGTTGTGGGGTGAGGTTAATCTCCGGCACCATGATCAGCGCTTGCGCTTGCGGCTCCGCCAGCACCGTTTGCAGCAATCGAATGTAGACCTCGGTTTTGCCCGAACCTGTCACACCGTATAACAACCAGGGCTGAAATCGGTTTAAGTCGCCCAGGATCGCGTTAACCGCATCTGCTTGTTCATCATTGAGGGTTGGCGCCTGATCTGAGGACGACAGCGAAGGGCGCGTCGCAATCACTTCACGCCTGGAAACGTAGCCTGCCTCCAGCAGGGGTTGCATGGCTTTTCGCCAGCTACTGGAAATCTCACCCAGCATAGCCTCGCTGCATTCATGCTGCTGGAGATGCGCAATCAACCGGCCCAGCACTTGTTGCCGTTTACCGACAAAGTCGTCCGGGACTGTTTGCGCTAACTGGTACATCCACATTTTACGGGTCACGGCCGGTTTAATCTGGCGCAAACGCAAGGGCAGGCTCGCCAGCACCGTCTGTCCGAAGGGATAATGATAATAGTCAGCGCAAAAGCGTAGCAATTTCAAGCTGGCGGCGTCAAACGGCACATCATCAAATACCTGCAGCACGGCTTTGAGCTTATGCTGCGGCACATCTGACTCTGTTACCAGCGCCATCACAATGCCGACCAGTTGCCTGCCGGCAAAGGGCACCACCACGCGATTGCCGACAAAAATTGGCAACCCTGGATTCAGATAATCAAACTGGCGATCCAGTGGTACATCTAACACCACGCGTACAAAGCTGGCAGGAAAGGAATCCTCAGGGTCGGTGGCGGTTGAACACATGGGTGAAAATGCTTAATTAGGTTAAAATGGCGGTTTGATTATTCAGTACCATTTTAACCTTGAAACAAACGATCACAGCACTCATTCTGCAAGCGGTGAAATCGCTGGTGGAAGATACTTCCAGCCTCAATATCATTCTTGAGCGACCAAAGTCTGCCGACCATGGTGACTTTGCGACCAATATCGCCATGCAGTTGGCTAAACCGCTTAAGCAAAATCCACGCGCGATTGCGCAGCAGATTATTGATGGCTTGCCTGCCAACACGGTCATCAGCAAGGTAGATATTGCTGGTGCTGGCTTTATCAATTTCTTTGTCTCGGCTGATAGCAAACAAGCCATTGTGCATGAGATTTTTAAATCTGGCGCCGCTTTTGGGCGCAACCAGGCTGGCCAGGCCGAAAAAGTACAGGTGGAATTTGTCTCTGCCAACCCAACCGGACCCTTACACGTTGGCCATGGCCGTGGCGCTGCAGTGGGCGACTGTTTGTGCCGCCTGCTGGATGCCAATGGCTGGCAGGTGACACGTGAGTTTTATTACAACGATGCCGGTGCACAAATCGACAACCTGACCAAGTCAGTCTTGGCACGTGTGCAAGGCCTCAGCCCTGACGATGCAGGCTTTCCGGAAGACGGCTACCGTGGCGACTATATTGTCGACATTGCCGAAGCCTATCTGGCCAAAGCCACCATCACCGCCGACGACATGCAAGTGACCGCCAGCGGCGACGTCAGCGATACCGACTCCATCCGCAAATTTGCCGTGGCTTATTTGCGCCACGAACAAGACCTGGACTTACAGGCATTTCAGATCAAATTTGACGTGTTTTCACTCGAAAGCGCCCTCTATAGCGAAGGCAAGGTAGAAAATACCGTGCAATCCTTGATCTCTAGCGGCCACACCTACGAGCTGGATGACGCCTTATGGCTACGCACCACCGCGTTTGGTGATGACAAAGACCGCGTCATGCGCAAAAAAGAGGGCGGTTTTACTTATTTTGTGCCTGACGTCGCTTATCACCGCGAAAAATGGAATCGTGGTTTTAAACGCGTCATCAACGAACAAGGTGCAGACCACCACAGCACCATCACCCGGGTGCGCGCAGGCTTGCAGGCGCTGGATGTCGGCATTCCACAAGGCTGGCCGGAATACGTACTGCATCAGATGGTCACTGTCATGCGCGGCGGGGAAGAAGTCAAACTGTCCAAACGCGCCGGTAGCTATGTCACCTTGCGCGACCTGATTGAAGAGGTCGGCTGCGACGCCACGCGCTACTTCCTGGCTGCCCGCAGCCCGGATTCGCAACTGGTGTTTGATATCGACCTGGCACGCGCACAAACCAATGACAATCCGGTCTATTACATACAGTATGCGCACGCCCGTATTTGCAGCGTGCTCACCCAGTGGAACGGCGACGTGACCAGTTTAGCGACGGCCGATTTGTCACCGCTGCAAAGCGCCACCGAAACTGCCCTCATGCAAGCACTGGGACAGTATCCTGAAGTTGTCAGCAGCGCTTGCCAGGCATTGGCGCCGCACATGATCGCCAACTACCTCAAGGAGCTAGCCAGTGCCTTGCATAGTTATTACAATGACACCAAATTTTTGGTGGATGAGTCACAGGTTAAACTGGCACGCCTGGCACTGATCACGGCCACGCGCACCGTATTGCGCAACGGCTTATCCTTACTGGGTGTGAGCGCCCCGGAAAAAATGTAAGCATCTTTGCACAATGACTGCTTAACAGATTGGTAAACATCACACATGAGTCGCGACTACAAACCCTCACAAGCCAAAGCAAAAACCAAAAGCAGCGGCAGCACCTTTTTTAATGGCCTTTTGGTAGGCTTGTTCCTGGGTGTCGCACTGACTGTGGCGCTGATTATCTATATCAAGGGCGACCACAGCCCGTTCTCCAGCGCGTTTAAAAAAGACGACGGCCAGCAAGAAATTCCAATTAAAAGCACGGTGACCGAGGAAGAAATCAAACCAGGTTCGACCTCGATTGAGGACCCGAACAAGTTTGATTTTTATACCATTTTGCCTGATACCGAAAGCAAAATCAGCGAACAGCAAGTGAAAAAGAACCCGACTATCAAGCAGGAAAGCTATTTTGTGCAAGTCGGCGCTTTTGCCAAAGAAGACGATGCCAACAACCTCAAAACCCGCCTGGCATTGGTCGGCTTTGAGGCGTTTGTACAAACCGCAGAGATCCCCAATAAAGGCACCATGCACCGTGTGCGCATAGGCCCGCTGAATGACCTGGCCAAAATCAACAAAATCAGCCACGATTTGGAAACCAATGGCTTCCAGGCCAATCTGATCAAGGTCAATATTGAATCTTCAAACCATTAGTGCAGCTGTCATCGCATAGAGAAATACCACGTTAATACATCACGTTCCACAAACCTTAGGAAACTGACTTTATGAAAAATATGTTGTTAAGTTTGATGCTTTGGGCTGGCTTCACCGCAAGTAACGCCTGGGCAGACCCGCAAATGGGTCAACAGTTTGATCAGGTCGCACAACAGATCAGCACTGACCAGCCTGCAAAAATCGAGGTGATGGAACTCTTCTGGTATGGCTGCCCGCACTGTTACCACATGGAACAACCATTAGATGCCTGGGTAAAAAAACTCCCGGCAGACGTCTACTTTAAACGCATGCCCGCCTTACCCAACGCCAGTTGGGCCCCCATGGCTAAAGCCTATTTCGCCATGCAAGAGCTAGGCGTGCTTGATAAATTGCATAGCCAGTTATTTGATGCCATTCACAAAGCCAAAACCCTGAACCCGGCAGACGAAGCCGCGGCCATTGACTGGGTCACCAAACAAGGTGGCCTGGACAAAATCAAGGTCGAAAAAGCCTTCAAATCCTTTGCCACCAACATGCAAATGAACAAAGCCATGCAAGTGTTCCGCTCTTCTGGCGCCTCTGGTGTACCGGCCCTGATTATCGATGGTAAATACATCACGGGTAGCTCTATGGCTGGTGGTAATGAAGCCGCGCTGCAAACTGCAGACTTTATTATTCAGAATGTGCGTAAAGACCGAGCAGCTGGTAAAAAGTAAACTGGCCACTGCACGCCAAAAACGCCTGATGTGATGCATCAGGCGTTTTTTGTTTTAAGAGTGTACAAAACACTTTGCCGCCAATGAACACAAAAGATAAAGGCACCCAGCCATCACGGCCTAAAGGCTCCCTTGCGTTGCTCAACAAAATAAGCCGGTCACGAAACTCGCCCTGACAAGCCACACACAACGTGGCTTGTTGCGGAGCTCAGACAGTCGCTCCCTCTACTCTTATTTTGTTTCCGCTACTCAGCGTGATGAATGGGATTTGTCTCGCCAAACTAACATCGCCTAAATTTGGACAGTTCAAAAAAGTAATTCTTTGTCTTATAACCATCGACGGTTGCAGTCGCACGGTGTTCGGGGTCCCCATCTGACGCGCCGAGCAACGCAGGATTGGCGGGAGTTTTCGGCCATCGGCTGTCCGAATCCCGCAGTAGCTCACCCTTTGTGTGAGCTGCCAGGTTGAGTTTCGATGGACGCCCGGCAAGCCGAGTAGCGCAGGATACAAGCGGAAGCTGGGGTGCATTTCTTTTGGTTACTTGTTCTTTGTGCAAGCAAAGAAAAGTAACTCGCTGAAAAAGCGAAAAGAAGCCGTCCAATCGAAGAAAAACCTAACAATGACTTTATCAAGCCATCCCAAACCAGGACCTTAACGCCCCGCCTTCAACCACCGCCCCACCCACGTTTCCGGCATTTCCGTCCCCGTCACCAGGTAATGCAAAGTTTTAATATCATGCATGACAAAACGCTGGATAGATTTCGCCTGGTCCAACCCGCAACACAAAATCGTATCCCCCACCTGCAAGGGCACAGACAACTCAGGCAATAGCATCTTTTGCTCACCTCGCACCAG
>CAYPZE010000122.1:0-5198 GCA_964415305.1 uncultured Methylotenera sp. | reverse complement strand
GGGCGAGAGGGATACGAACTCTCGATCAAACAAAAGACCCGGTTCGACTAGCCTGAGCGTGAGTGAAGGCTGGACGCCGACAATGGAGGCGGTCTTGAGGCGTGTGCCGAAAGATGGCATCGCCACAATCCGCTCTCCGCCAAATATAAAAAGCACCCATTGGGTGCTTTTTTGTTTTTACGGTTTAGGCCGATATTGCTATTTCTTTTTATCTGCTTTGATCGTTTCTGCAGGTGGTAGCTTTTTACCGCTAATGCTTACATCTTTTTTCAGGTTGGCTAATGTTGCTTGCCCAATGCCCGGTACCTGATCCAATTCATCCACAGATTTAAAGCCACCGCTTTTTTTGCGATATTCAATAATCGCCTGTGCTTTCGCCGGGCCAATGCCATTCAGGCTTTCTAATTCTGCTTGGCTGGCGGTGTTGATATCGACAACGGCATACGCGGCTGGTAACAGCATGAAAAACAGTAAATAAGCGAGTAGTGTTTGCTTCATAGTTCCTCCGTATGATCAAAAAATAAAAACAGGCTTGAATGGCCTGTTTTTATTTTACTGATTCACCGTGAGTGCAAAGACTCGCGCAGCTTAATTATGTTAATTTATATTAAATATTTTTTAATTATTGTGTTTAGCGCAACAAGTGGATCGGCGGCTTGTGTAATCGGACGGCCGATCACCAAGTAGTGTGCGCCCAGATTTAATGCCTCCTCTGGCGTGACGATTCTGGTTTGGTCGTCTTGGTTCGCGTCACGTGGACGGATACCAGGCGTTACCAAGCAAAAGCCAGCACCTAACGCCTCTTTAAGCATACTCGCTTCTTGCGCCGAGCAGACAACGCCATTTAAACCGGCTTGCTGCGTCATGGTGGCCAGTGCTAACACGTGCTCATTGAGAGAGCGTTGAATGCCTAAGCTGTGCAAGGTGGCTTCATCCATGCTGGTTAATACGGTAACGGCAATAAGTAAAGGGGCCTGGTTGCCAAAGGCTTTGTCCAGTCCTTCGCGTGCTGCTTGCATCATGGGCAAACCGCCGCTGGCATGCACGTTGAGCATCCAGACGCCCAGATTGGCTGCAGCCTGGCAAGCTTTGGCGACAGTGTTTGGAATGTCGTGGAATTTTAAATCCAGAAAAACATCGTAGTCGCGTTTAACCAGCGACTCTACGAAGGCGGGGCCCGCGGCGGTAAATAACTCTTTGCCGACCTTAAGCTTGCAGAGGGTTGGATCCAGACGGTCGACGAGGGCGGTGGCAGATGCGGCATCTGCGTAGTCCAGGGCGACAATAATTTTGCTATCAGTCATAAGCGGTGATTCTTGTATTCTCGTTAATAGAGGCTATTTGCGTTTAAGCAGTTTGATATCCCTGATGGTCGCCTCGGTTGGCTCTGGGGGAAGTGATTCCCAGGCGTTACAGGCCGGGCATTGCCAGTGGTATTGCTTGGCGCGGAAACCACATTGATCACAATAGTAGGCGGCGCGGTCACCAATGGCGTTGCGCACGGTCTGTTGCATCAGTTGCAGGTCATGCTGCTCGTCATCCAGCATGGCGCGCGCTTGCAAGAGCTGGTCCAGCGATTTCAGGCTAGGTTTACGAATCAACTCATTGCGTGCCAGTTTGGCGGCTTTGTCTGCACCTTCTGCTTGTAGCGTCGCTTCATAAAGCACGGACATCATGCTGCTGATTTGATAGGTTTCCAGGTATTGGTGTAATTGGCTCAAGCCTTCGCTTAAGCCTTTGCTGACTTTGTGGGATTCAGTATCTCTTTCACCATAAAGTAATGAGTAGCTCTTGAGCATTTTTTGCGCCACCAGCCCTAAGTGTTCCGGCGCCTGCATTTCAATGCGCTTCCAAAATGCGATGGCCTCTGTATGATGACCTTGTTGCGCGGCGATATCACCTAACAACACGTTAGCGCGCACACAGTTTTTATTGGCGTCTAGCGCTTGTTCCAGTTGTGTTTTGGCATGCGCCCAATCCTGGCGAATCATCGCATTGGCAGCCAGTTCGCAATAATATTGCGCTACCTCTTTGCGGTAAGAAATCCCAGAAGAGCGTTCTAACTCAATGGCAATCTCAATCGCGTCTGACCATTCGCGTTCTTTAACGTAGATTTCAAGCAAATGCCGTAACGCGGCTTGTTCATAGCGTGTATGACGCAAGGTTTTAAAAATCTCTTCAGCGCGGTCATACAAACCGGCTTTAAAGTAATCCTGTGCGAGCTCGACCTTGATTGAGGTGGATTGTTGCTCGGTCAGCTCGTAGTTTTCGAGCAAATTCATATGCAGGTGAATGGCGCGGTCGGTTTCACCGGTACGGCGGAACAGGCTGCCGAGCACAAAATGCAGTTCTAGCGAATCTTTGTTCAGGTAGAGCGCTTCGCTAAAGGCATCCACTGCTTTGTGGTACTGGTCCGCAATTAGCAGATTGAGGCCTTTAAAATAGGTGGCTGGCAGTGAGGTGGATTCAGCAATCAATTGCTTGATATCGACACGGGCGGCAATCCAGCCCAGTGTAAAAAACAGCGGCAGAATCAATAGCCACCAATATTCAAATTCAACCAGCATAGGGGGTCTCTTTTCAGGTCAGGCTTTATTTTACCCAAGCAGTTGGCGATGCGCTATGAATAGCGATCATTGCAGGTAAAAAAAACGGTATCCGAAGATACCGTTTTTGCTTACTGCTTAATCAAAAAATTAAGATTCGATAGCGTCCACGCGGTCACGCAGCTCTTTACCCGCTTTAAAGTGTGGTACGTATTTAGCCGGCACTTGTACTTTTGTACCAGTTTTCGGATTACGTCCCAAACGAGGCGGGCGGTAGTTGAGGCTAAAGCTGCCAAAACCGCGTATCTCGATACGCTCGCCCGTCGCCAGGTTTTCCGTCATCGCATCCAGGATGGTTTTGACGGATAACTCGGCATCTTTCAGCACTAATTGCGGAAAGCGCTGGGCAAGCAGGTCTATCAGTTCAGATCTTGTCATGATCTAAAGCCTTCTTATTTTTTGCTGTCCAGCTTGGCTTTCAACAAAGCACCCAAGTTGGTTGTGCCAGCAGAAGCTTCGTCGATCATCACGTCGTCAGCTTTTGCTTTCTTGGCTTTTGGTTTACCAGATTTGTCGTCACCAATCGGAGCGCTGTTGCCGCTAGGATCTTCAGTCAACTGTTTAACGCCCAGAGAGATACGCTCTTTCTCAACGTCAATACCCAAGATAACGGCTTGCAGCTCGTCACCTTTCTTGAAGTTGCGGATCGCTTCTTCGCCAGATTGAGTCCATGACAGGTCAGACAGGTGTACCAAGCCGTCAATGCCACCTGGCAAGCCAATGAATACGCCAAAGTCAGTGATAGACTTGATTTGGCCAGAGACTTTGTCGCCTTTAGCGTGCGTTGCAGCGAAATCATCCCATGGGTTTGGTTTGCACTGTTTCATGCCCAAGGACAGGCGACGACGGTCTTCGTCGATTTCCAGGATCATTACTTCAACTTCGTCGCCCAATTGAGCGATTTTGCCTGGGTGAATGTTCTTGTTGGTCCAGTCCATTTCAGACACGTGTACCAAACCTTCAATGCCTGGTTCTACTTCAACAAACGCGCCGTAGTCCGTCAGGTTAGATACTTTACCGAACAAGCGTGTGCCTACTGGGTAACGGCGGCTCAATGCCACCCATGGGTCATCGCCCAATTGTTTGATGCCCAGAGAAACACGGTTTTTCTCTTGGTCGAACTTCAGGATCTTGGCTTCAACTTCTTCACCAACGGTCAGCACTTCTGATGGGTGCTTCACACGGCGCCATGCCAAATCAGTGATGTGCAACAGACCATCGATCCCGCCCAGATCCACGAACGCGCCGTAGTCCGTGATGTTTTTAACGATACCTTTGATCACAGCACCTTCGGTCAGGCTGCCCAACAGTGCTTCACGGTCGGCACCCAAGGTGTCTTCCATCACTGCGCGGCGTGAAACCACGATGTTGTTACGCTTACGGTCCAGTTTGATGACTTTGAAGTCCCATTCTTTGTTTTCGTAAGGGGTAGTGTCTTTAACAGGACGAATGTCTACCAGTGAACCTGGCAGGAATGCCATGATGCCGCTGACAGAAACGCGCAGACCGCCTTTAACACGGCTGCTTACAAAACCTTTGACCACGCGGCCTTCGTTCATGGCTTCTTCCAGATCCAGCCATGCTTGCATTTTCTTCGCTTTTTCGCGAGAAAGTTGTGTAGAACCAAAACCATCTTCCAGTTTTTCGATCGCTACTTTAACGAAGTCGCCAACGGCAACTTCCAGCTCGCCTTGCGCATTTTTAAATTCGCTAGCGTTGATCACGCTTTCGGATTTCAGGCCAGCGTTCACGATGACGAAATCATTGTCTACAGACACTACTTCGGCGGTGATTACTTCACCTGCGCGCATTTCCTGGCGGGCCAGGCTTTCTTCGAAGAGGGCTGCAAAAGATTCCATGGAGGAGGATGTATTAGAAATAGAAGCCATTAAAAAATTGTCCAATTTTTACTCGCATGAACGACAGACATCTTTCAGCGAGCCATTGCAACGCAGAGGCGCAAACAATGGAAAAGGTTTAAAAAATATTGCCCAAGCATGACTTGAGCAATCCGAATCCAAAACTATACACAAAAAAATTATTGAGTTCAATGACTTATGCAGATTTTTATGTGTTTTGCCCGGCTTTTTTAAAGGCTTCGATAATGATGTTGACGGCCTGTTCGATATTCTTGTCGGTGGTATCCAGCAAAATGGCGTCTGGCAGTTGTTTTAATGGTGCCGCAGCACGCTGGCTGTCACGCAGGTCACGTTGTTTCAAATCTGCCAGTATCAAGGCGTAATCGGCCGTTTCACCACGGTTGATCAATTGATCATATCGGCGTTTCGCGCGGGTTTCTACGGCCGCGGTAAGAAATACTTTCAAACCCGCATCGGGGAAAATCACCGATCCGATATCACGCCCATCGCCCACTAGTCCCGGTGCCTTTCTGAAGTTGCGCTGCGCCTGGAGCAAGGCGGTGCGTACTGCAGGATGTACTGCCACTTCAGAAGCGCCTTTACCCATTTGCTCGGACCGAATCTCTGAACTGACCTGCTTACCAGACAAATAAGCCTCACCATGCTCAAACCGGATATCAAGGTTAGCGGCTATTTGCGCCAACGCGTGTTCGTCTGACCAGGCAACTTGTTG
>CAYPZE010000121.1:0-5255 GCA_964415305.1 uncultured Methylotenera sp. | reverse complement strand
GCCGCCGCACATAGCCATGCAAACAGTTATCAGCCAACCAAGGCCGCCAAAACCGGCACCGATGATACTGAGTGGGAAGAGTTTTAACGCGATGATTTAACAATGTGTCTGCTTGTTTCTGTGAGAGGAAAAGCCCATGACAAATGTCTTTTTAAAAGTGGTGAGTGCCCTGGTTGAAGGCTTTTTGTTGTGGTCATCCGCTGTTGTTGGCTATCCGCTTTAGCGCCTAGGGGCTAAAAAGATACCGGCGCAATTAGGGGGTAGTAAGTGATGAGCATATTTAATTGGCTGTGGGTGAAGTCAAAGACACACTCTAGTGTCGAAAAAAACAATCTAATCAAGGAATCCCAGGCAAAGCTCAACGCGATTAGCCGGGTGCTTGGTGTCATTGAGTTTACACCTGAGGGAACAATCTTATCGGCAAACGATAATTTTCTGGCAGCCGTGGGCTACTCAATTGACGAGCTTGCAGGCAAGCATCATAGTCTATTCATGCCTGCTACAGACGCCCAGTCCAGCGCCTATGCTGACTTTTGGAAAAGAATGAGAGAAGGTGCCATAGATCAGGGGCAGTACAAACGCCTGGGTCGCGATGGTAAAGAAATCTGGCTGCAAGCCAGTTATAACCCGGTGTTTGATGAGGCCGGAAAAGTGGTGAAAATCATCAAATATGCCACGGTAATCACTGAGCAAAAACTTAAAGAGCTTGAGTTTCTGGGGCAGATGGCTGCAGTGGACAGAGTGTTTGGAGTGATTGAATTCACGCTGGATGGTCAGATCACTAAAGTGAATAAGATTTTCATGGAGGTGACAGGCTATACGGAGCAGGAACTCATAGGACGGCATCATCGTATCTTTATGCCGCCGGAAATACAGAATACACAGGAATACCAAGCGTTCTGGCAACGGCTGGGGCGTGGCGAATATGATGGGGGGGTATACAAACGCTTAAACAAGAATGGCCAAGAAATATGGTTGCAAGCCACCTACAACCCCATTTTTGACGAGTATGGCAAGCCATACAAGATCGTGAAGTATGCCACAGACATTACAGCGGAACGAGTAAGAGAGGCCGATGTAGAGGGGCAGTTGACCTCAATTAACAACATTATGGCGGTGATTGAGTTTGACCTGCATGGAAATATCCTGCATGCCAACGATAATTTTTTAAAGGCGGTGGGGTACGAAAAATCTGCCGTTATCGGTCAGCATCACAGAATGTTTGTTTTGCCTGAGCACCATCAATCGGCCAGTTATTTGCAGTTTTGGCAGGATTTATCACAGGGTAAATCTCAGTCTGGTATGTTTCAGCGCATCGGTCGCAATGGAAAAAACGTATGGTTGCGCGCCAGCTACAATCCGATTCTTGATCCGAACGGTAAACCTTATAAAATCGTTAAATACGCCACAGACATTACCGAAAGTTACGAAAAGGATCTGGATAATTCCGGGCAGATTAACTCGATTAACCGCTCGCTAGGCACCATCGAATTCTCGCTGGACGGCCGGATTGAGAAGGTCAATCAAAACTTTTTGGATGTGGTTGGTTATACCGAGCGCGAAGTGCTTGGGCAGCATCATCGCCTGTTTATGCCAGAAGCCATGCGTAATTCGATGGATTATCAGACTTTTTGGCAAAAGCTGGCTCGGGGTGAGTTCCAGTCCGGAGTATTTCATCGCCTGGGAAAACAAAGCAATGATATCTGGCTCCAGGCAAGCTATAACCCGGTGTTAAACGAAAAAGGCATTCCTGTTAAAATCGTTAAATTTGCAACCAATATAACTCCCCAGAAATTAGCTGAGACTGGCTTGATACAGGCCGTTGCCGAAACGCAACAGTTACTTGAGGCGGCCCAACATGGCAATATGTCAGCCCGCATCGGTTTGGAGGGGAAAACTGAGCAGATTCTCAATCTTTCCATTGGTATTAATAGTTTGATGGACATGGTTTCAAATATCCTGTTGCAGGTGAAAGAGTCAGCCGACACTATCAGTACCGCGGCAAATGAAATTTCATCCGGCAATAGTGATTTGTCTACGCGCACGGAAAGGCAAGCGCATAGCTTGCAAGATACGGCTTCCAATATGAGTGAACTTGCTGGGACCGTTAAACTTAATGCGGATCATGCGAAACAGGCGAATGCCCTGGCTGTCAATGCTACCAAAGTGGCTGAGCGTGGCGGCGATGTTGTGGAAAATGTGGTGCAGACCATGAGCGCCATCAACGAAAGTGCCAAAAAGATTGAGGATATTATCTCGGTGATCGACGGGATTGCATTTCAGACCAACATATTGGCGTTAAATGCAGCTGTAGAAGCTGCAAGAGCAGGTGAACAGGGTAAAGGGTTTGCGGTAGTGGCAGGTGAGGTCAGGAATCTTGCCCAGCGCTCAGCCATTGCGGCCAAGGAGATTAAAGAGTTGATCGCTAATGCGGTCAATAAAACCATGGAAGGCACGCTGCTGGTAGAGGGCGCTGGCAAAACCATGGCCGAAATTGTCGCCTCGGTGAAACACGTTGGTGAAATCATCGGTGAGATTTCTACTGCTTCTTCTGAACAAACCGTCGGAATTGACCAGGTCAATGTGGCGATCAGCAGCATGGACGATGTGACTCAGCAAAATGCAGCACTGGTGGAAGAAGCTGCCGCTGCTGCAGAATCTTTGGTCGACCAGTCCAATCAATTATCAGATTTGGTAGCACAATACCGTTTACAAAAAAACACAGCGAATGTTTACACCCCAAAACTTAATGGCACGCATCATTATTGATGTGTCTGTTGATGTTAAAAAGCTGACTTAAGTCAGCTTTTTTATTGTTATCAATATACATAAAGCCTATTCATTATTTCTTATAAAGGGCATGGATTAATAAAGGGTATCTTTCACGATCAATCATGATGCCCACGCAGTACCGTTTACAAACCGACGAAAGTCGGTTTTTTTATGTCTGCTGTAACCATGAATAAGAACGTTATTTCCTGTTTTATTCCGACATATCGTTTGAACTGTTTTTGACATAATCAGAGGGTGAAAAAGTAATGTTTGTATCAATATTTTTAGCTGTAATTTAATTTAGGAATCCATGATGACAATTGCAAAACGCATGTATCTTTTGATTGCCACTTGCGCGTTAGCGATGGTGGTTCTGATCGGGGTCACTTTAAACGAGATCGTTAAAGTCTATGACACCACCAATCAAGCCAACGTGAATACTATCCCCAGTATTCTTGATCTATCCAAAGCGCAAAACTACTATCAAAAACTGCGCCTGAATGTGTTGCGCCACGTGAGCGCGACCACGCCAGCCGAAAAGGAAAAATTGGCGACGCAAATTCAGGATCGTAAAACGGTTGTCGAAGCGTCATTGACGCACTACCAGGACCTGGTGTCTAGTGATCAGGACCAAGCATTGCTTACTGCTGAAAAAGAGATGCTGAATCGCTATTTTGTGCAAATGGCCGATGTGTTGCGTTTGTCAGACATTGGTGCCCCTGAGGCCACTGAAGCTTTGAAGCAAGCAGACAAGCTAGCGCTTGAGGTGGCTGATAAAATGGATGAGCATATGCTCTTCAACCAGAAAACTAGCCTGGAGATGGCAGCTAATGCCGCTAGCATCAAACAGCTTGCGGTATGGCAATCGTGTGGCATTGCTTTGCTGTGTCTGGCTGCGATCGTGGCATTTGGGATGCTGATTACCAAGCGTCTGCGCGCGCAACTTGGCGTTGAACCAGGCGATTTGGCACAGATTGCCCGCAACCTGGTAGAGGGTAACCTGAACCAGAAAATTGCCTTGGCCGATAACGATAAATCCAGTGTGGCCTATTCAATTGTCAGTCTGCAACGTACTCTGGATGGTCTGGTGCAATCGTTGAATTACGTCAGCAAGCAACATGATGAGGGTGATATTGATTGCAACGTTGACCAAACGCGCTTTAAAGGTGGTTACTCTGAAATGGCGGCAGGCATTAATAAAATGGTGGCTGGCCACATTGCGATGAACCGTAGTGCGATTGAGGTAGTAAAAGCGTTTGGTGAAGGTAACCTGGATGTGCCATTGCAGAAATTCCCTGGCAAAAAAGCCTTTGTGAATGAAGCCATTGAGCAAGTCAGAACCAACATCAAGGCTTTGGTTGCCGATGTTGATGCATTAGCTCACGGTGCGGTTGAAGGCAATTTGTCTGCCCGCGCGGATGCCAGCAACTACCATGGTGATTTCCATACGATTGTACAAGGCATGAACAGTACGTTGGATGCGCTTATTAAACCACTCAACGTGACCGCAAGTTATATCGCCGATATTTCTAAAGGCGAGATTCCAGCCAAAATCAGCGATCATTACAATGGAGATTTCAATACTATTAAAAATAACCTCAACCAGTGTATCGATGCTGTCAATGCACTGGTGACCGATGCCAATATGTTGTCACAAGCAGCCGTTGATGGCCAGCTTTCTACACGCGCCGATATTACGAAACACCAAGGGGATTTCCGTAAGATTGTCGAAGGGGTGAACAACACACTGGATTCGGTAATTGGCCCATTGAATGTGGCTGCGAACTATGTGGATCGAATTTCTAAAGGTGATATCCCCGAGCGTATCAGCCAACACTACAATGGTGACTTCAACGAAATCAAGAACAACCTCAATACTTGTATTGATGCTGTCAACATGCTTGTGGCGGATGCCGACTTGCTGGCAGAAGCGTCTAAAGAAGGCCGCATTACTGTGCGTGCCGATGTGGATAAACACAATGGTGATTTCCGCAAGATTATTGAAGGTGTGAACAACACGCTGGATATGATCGTAGAACCGATTATTGCCGTGACCGAAGCGGTAGAAACGATTACCACTGCCGCGAATGAAATCTCCAGCGGTAACTCTGATTTGTCTGCCCGTACCGAGCAACAGGCCTCTAGCCTGGAGCAAACAGCGGCCAGCATGGAAGAGTTGGCTTCTACCGTCAAACAGAATGCTGAGAACGCCAAACAGGCGAACCAGCTGGCACTGACCGCCTCAGGTGTGGCGGTGAAAGGTGGTGAGGTCGTTAGCGAAGTGGTTGCGACCATGAGCGCGATCAACGAGAGCGCGAAAAAGATCGAAGACATTATCTCTGTGATTGATGGCATTGCGTTCCAGACCAACATCCTGGCCTTGAACGCAGCGGTAGAAGCGGCGCGTGCAGGTGAGCAAGGTAGAGGCTTTGCGGTGGTGGCGGGTGAAGTACGTAACCTGGCACAACGCTCAGCCAGCGCCG
>CAYPZE010000120.1:0-5264 GCA_964415305.1 uncultured Methylotenera sp. | reverse complement strand
AAACGCTAACCAGATTAGGTCAAGTCTTTAATCGTTTCCGTAGCGCCATTGGTTTTCACCGACGCAATGCCATTATCACGCCCGGCTTCGGCAGAATACATCTGGCTGGTGCCAATCACCTGGCTATTACCTGCCAGCAAATTAAAATAAGGGCGGCCATCTTTGGCCGTCAGCTTCTGATAGCGCTCATCTAAAGGACTGTTTTTCTGAACAGACTCAATACCGTTCTGTGCCGCCGCTTTAGTAGTGTATTGCTCACTTTTAAGAATCTGCTCGCCGTTGCCCGCCTTCAATGCAAAACTGAATTGACCAGTTGCATCACTTTTTGTTAATTCAAACCAACCTGCCATTGCTCGCTCCTTTGTTTTATTATCGATAAAAAATTTTTACAACAAATTCCAGTTCATCTTGCGATTTTTGTGCATTTTTGTAAAGAATCGCCTTTTTTAAAGGTGCTCTAAAACCAGTGGTGTGGATGATTTACAACATCACCAATCAGCAATCATAAAAAAGCCCACTCAATCGAATGGGCTTTTAAGTTAACGCGTAATGGGTTTATAGCGAATACGTTTGGGTTTCGCGCCTTCTTCACCCAGCCGTTTTTTCTTGTCGGCTTCGTATTCCTGATAGTTACCGTTAAAGAAGGTCCATTGCGAATCGCCTTCCGCCGCCAGGATATGCGTGGCAATCCTGTCGAGGAACCAGCGATCATGCGAGGTGACTAGCACGCAACCAGCAAACTCCAACAGGGCGTCTTCCAGCGCACGCAGGGTTTCCACGTCGAGGTCGTTTGATGGTTCATCCAGCAACAAGACGTTGGCGCCAGAAATCAGCGTTTTGGCCAAGTGCAAACGGCCACGTTCACCGCCTGACAGTTGGCCAACGATTTTCTGCTGATCACCGCTTTTAAAGTTAAAACGGCCGATATAGGCGCGGCTAGGCATTTCAAATTTGCCTACGCTTAACATATCGAGGCCACCAGAAATCGCTTCGAAGACGGTTTTATCGTTATCGAGGCCATCACGGGTCTGGTCGACTGCGGCCAATTTAACGGTTGGGCCAGTGATGATTTCACCGCTATCTGGCTGCTCTTGGCCTTGCAGCATTCGGAACAAGGTCGATTTACCAGCACCGTTAGGGCCGATGACACCCACGATGGCGCCAGGCGGGATGCTGAACGATAAGTTATCGATCAACAGGCGGTCGCCAAACCCTTTGGAGACATTGTTAAACTCAATGACCTGATTACCCAAACGCTCACCTGGCGGAATGAAGATTTCCTGGGTTTCATTACGGCGCTGGTATTCGACGCTGGACATTTCTTCGTAGCGGGCCAGACGCGCTTTACTCTTGCTTTGGCGCGCTTTTGCACCCTGGCGCACCCATTCCAGCTCTTGCTTCATGGCTTTGCGGTGGGCATCTTCCTGCTTTTGCTCCAGCGCTAAACGGTCTTCCTTTTGTTCCAGCCAGCTGGAGTAATTGCCTTTCCATGGAATGCCTTCGCCACGGTCCAGCTCCAGGATCCATTCGGCCGCGTTATCAAGGAAGTAGCGGTCGTGGGTGACAGCCACCACGGTGCCCGGGAAGCGCACCAGAAACTGTTCCAGCCACTCCACAGACTCTGCGTCCAGATGGTTGGTCGGTTCGTCCAGCAGCAGCATATCTGGTTGCGACAACAATAATTTGCACAAGGCCACCCGGCGTTTTTCACCGCCAGATAGAGGACCGATCATCGCCTCCCACGGCGGCAGACGCAGCGCATCGGCAGCGATTTCCAGCTGTTGCTCGACATCACTGCCACTGGCGGTGAGGATATTTTCGTATTTGGCCTGCTCTTCGGCCAGCTTGTCAAAATCGGCATCCGGCTCGGCATAGGCGGCGTAAATTTCTTCGAGCTTTTGCTTGGCTTCCATAATCGCACCCAGGCCAGCTTCGACTTCCTGGCGTACGGTTTTGTCAGGATCCAGTTGCGGCTCTTGCGGCAGATAGCCGATAGATAAATTAGGCTGCCACTGCACTTCGCCCTCATATTCTTTATCAGCACCGGCCATGATGCGTAATACGGTAGACTTTCCTGAACCGTTTAAACCTAATAGGCCGATTTTGGCGCCAGGGAAAAACGACAGGGAAATATTTTTAATAATTTGCCGTTTGGGCGGCACGATTTTGCTCACGCGGAGCATGGACATCACATATTGCGCCATAACGAATGGGTTCCAGAGTCTTGATCAAAGCAGGTATTTTAACCCAGAGCGTGTTTTAAAAACGGTTTTGTTTTTGCTGCAGATGAATGCGGCGAAGAGGTTAAAAAACCAAAAAGGGCCTGGCGGCCCTTTTTGATTTCATCACAGCTTAAGCGGCAACACGCTGTTCAATCAGTGTAGGATTGGCTTGCGATTGGGTGGCAATCTCAATTTTGCGTGGCTTTAATGCCTCGGGAATTTCACGCAACAAGGCAATGGTGAGCAAGCCGTTTTCGAGGTGAGCGCCGGTCACTTTGACATGATCGGCCAGTTGGAACTTATGTTCGAAGTCACGCGTGGCGATGCCACGATGCAGAAAGGTGGTTTCCTGCTCTTTTTTGGCTTTACGGCCAGTCACGCGCAAGGCTTGATGTTCGGTTTCAATCTCCAGCTCATCCTGTTGAAAACCAGCGACAGCCATCACAATTTTGTAGGCGTTTTCGTCGACCAGTTCGATGTTATAGGGCGGATAGCTGATATCGTTTTCGCTACGCTGATTTTCGTTGAGCATTTTGGCTAAACGGTCAAAACCGATTGCGGTTCTGTAAAAAGGGCTTAAGTCATAAGTACGCATAGGTTGATCCTTGTAAAAATAAAGCGATTAACATCATTGCCAGACCTCAAACTGCAAGCATCTGTATGTTTAATATGGGAATACGCTTTATTTTTTCAAGAGCCACGCATGCGCTTAAATCCCCAAGGCCTCCGTCCAGGCCAGGGCATCGATATGGCATTGGTTAACCTTTTCTGGGTTTAACTGCAGCATGGCCGCCAATTGCACTATCTCTTCATTATTGGCATCTTCGCAGGCTTCGGTCAATCTTAGGAAAGGCCCAAAAACACCCTCACGCTTAGTCAGCGCATCGACAATCGGCTCTGGTAACTGCAACTTTTCCAGCACGTTTTCCATCGGCACTTTCAGCATGACATCCAGCAAAGAAAACACACCAACGACAAACAAATTATCCCGGTCGCGTTTTTCAAAGAAAGGCTCACCCAACAATTCGGTCAGGCGCCCACGGATAATGGAGGTTTTCATCAAGGCAGGCGAGCTGCTGTTATTCCCTGCCGTGACCATCAGCAAGGTTAACCAGCGATAGAGCTGGTTACGGCCCAAAATGGTCAAGGCATGATTAATCGACTGCACTTCGCAAGACAGGCCAAAGCCGACAGAGTTAATATAACGCAGTAATTTATAGCTGAGCGTGGTGTCGCGCTTAAAGCCATTTTCGATGCTTTTGTTATCAGCCTCCTGGCTGACCAGATTTAACAAGTGCAACACGCCATCAAAACTGGGATTAATGACTTTGCTGTTGAGATTCTCGGGTTTGGCGTAGAAATAGCCTTGAAAAAACTGAAAGCCAGCCTCTAGCAGACTGCTAAATTGCGCATTTTGCTCCACTTTTTCAGCAATTAGCTTGCAGCCGGTGCTTTGGTATTTTTTTTGCCAGAGCGTGGCTTGCCCAATATCTACCTCACGCATGTCCAGCTTGATGTAATCCGCATATGGAATCAGCGCCTCGAGTTGCGGGTGATGTTGCGGGTTATCCAGCGCGATTTTAAATTTGTTTGTTTTGAGCTCACGGCAACGGGTAATGATTTCCGGGGTGACATCTACGGTATGCACCACTTCTAAAACTGTTTTTTCTGCTGGCATCAGCTCCAGAAACACGCTGTTGAGCATGACATGATCGACATTGATAAAAGCCAGTTGTTGCCCTAGCAGCCAGTTGTCCTGCATTTCATCAATGGTGGTCGAGAGGATTTTGGCGCAGGTTTGAATGTCCTCTTCAAAAGGCGCATTACTGCCATTGTTATCGTTTCTGAAAAAGAATTCGTAGCCAATGATTTGTTGTTGACTGTTAACAATCGGCTGACGGCCGATAATACTGTGTTGCGACGTGGTCATGACGACATTCCTGATTAGCATCCAATAACAGTGTAAGCGAAAAGCAGGCTGTTATTCACATGAAAAACCCCAGAAATAATACGGTATCTCTGGGATTGACGGCTTAACAATTTCATTACCCGCGCAATGCGGGCCAAGCAGGTGCGCTTGACGGCTGGTTGTCTGGCGACCGCCATTAAAGACAACGCCGCCTGGATTCAATTGCAAAAACAAACCACCAATACTCAAACTCATCCACCGATGGATTGCGACCCACAGCCATTATCGTAGGAAAATCTTAAATAAAAAATACATAAATTTAACAATAGAAATTTATGTGAGAAAAAATAAACGAGCAACTGCCGTGATCGCAAACGCTAAACATGCCGCTAAACGGTTGGTCGTTGCCATGTATTTATCTTATTACAAATACGCTGAGAAAACATGAGATTGTTCAACCACCTTTACAAGGTTAAGTGGAGCACCACATTAAATACGTTTGTTGTGGTCGCAGAGATCGTGACAGGCGCTTGCAAGTCGCGGTCATCGCGCCGCCCTTGTCATCAACATCCACTCAAGCCAAGCCGTCAACTATTGAAATATACCGTAATGGTAAGCGGGCTGACGCTTGCATTTTACCCCATCCGATTAGCCGCAAATCCAAGCGGATTTCATCAGATTTATGGCCACACGGAAGTGTCGGTATCAGGCAATACGACCTTGTTGCAACAAAGTTCTGACAAAGCCATTGTCAATTGGGACCGTTTTAATATTGATGCCAATGAACATGTCTCGATTATCCAGCCTCAGGGCGGCATCGCTTTGTATCGCGTCATTGGCTCGGATGCTTCGCGCATCCTGGGGTCGTTGTCTGCGACCGGCAGTTTATTTCTGGTCAATCAAAATGGTATTTATTTTGGCCGCGATGCACAAGTCGATGTCGGCAGTATTGTCGCCTCTACCCTTAATATCAATGATGCGGACTTTTTAAATGCCAACTATCGCTTTAGCGGCACCAGTATTAATGCCGTTGAAAATCTGGGGATCATTAAAACACAGGACGAAGGATACATCGTTTTGCTGGCAAATAGCGTTAGCAACGACGGCCATCTGACCGCCCAACTCGGCAGTGT
>CAYPZE010000119.1:0-5267 GCA_964415305.1 uncultured Methylotenera sp. | reverse complement strand
TCCAAACTCCATACTGGTGATGTCATTGTGATCAAGCCGTTTGCTGGCCAGGTGCTGACTGAGTCTGGCGAGGTCTTGTCTACTTTTGAAATGAACCCAATCACCTTGGCGGATGAAGTCCGCGCTGGTGGCCGGATTCCTCTCATTATCGGCCGTGGCCTGACCGCCAATGCGCGTAAAGCGCTAGGGCTGGGTGACACCGATACATTTATTAAATCTATCCCGGCCAAAGATACCGGTAAAGGGTATACCTTGGCCCAGAAAATGGTGGGTCGGGCCTGTGGCTTGCCCGAAGGTGTCGGCGTGCGTCCTGGCACCTACTGTGAGCCTAAAGCGACCACTGTCGGCTCACAAGATACCACGGGCGGCATGACACGTGATGAGTTGAAAGAATTGGCCTGCCTGGGCTTTAGTGCCGACTTGGTGATGCAAAGCTTTTGCCATACGGCGGCTTATCCCAAACCGGTGGATATCAAATTGCAGCATGAGTTGCCGGAATTTATGTCCAGTCGCGGTGGCGTCAGCCTGCGCGCCGGTGATGGTGTGATTCACTCCTGGCTGAACCGCCTGATCTTGCCAGATACTGTAGGGACTGGCGGTGACTCACATACCCGTTTCCCCATCGGCATCAGCTTCCCGGCAGGCTCAGGCCTGGTGGCGTTTGCCGCAGCGACAGGCGCGATGCCGCTGGATATGCCTGAGTCTGTTTTGGTGCGCTTTAAAGGTGAAATGCAACCTGGCATTACCTTGCGCGACCTGGTCAATGCGATTCCATACGCAGCGATTCAGGAAGGCACGCTGACCGTGGGCAAGCAGGGCAAGAAAAACGTATTCAATGGCCGTGTACTCGAAATCGAAGGGTTGCCAGATTTAAAAGTTGAGCAAGCATTTGAACTGGCCGATGCTTCTGCCGAGCGGTCTGCCAATGGCTGTACCGTGTTGCTGAATAAAGAGCCGGTCATTGAGTTCCTCAACTCTAACATCGTGCTGATGCAGAATATGATCGAAAACGGCTATGCTGATGCACGCACACTGGAGCGCCGTATTGCCAGCATGAAAGCTTGGTTAGAAAAACCAGAGCTGCTACAACCGGATGCCGATGCCGAGTATGCGCATGTCATCGAGATCGACCTGGCTGACATCAAAGAGCCATTGGTCGCATGCCCGAACGACCCGGATGATATCAAGCCATTGACTGCTGTGGTGGGTGACAAGATCGATGAAGTCTTTATTGGTAGTTGCATGACCAACATCGGCCATTATCGTGCGGCTGGCAAAGTGCTCGAAGGGGCTGGTGGTATCCCCACCCGCTTGTGGATTGCACCGCCAACCCGCATGGATGAGGCTCAGTTACGTGCTGAAGGCGTGTATTCGACCTTTGGTGTGGCTGGCGCCCGCACCGAGGTGCCAGGCTGCTCATTGTGCATGGGTAACCAGGCGCGCGTGGCAGACAAGGCGACGGTGTTTTCTACCTCTACACGTAACTTTGATAACCGTATGGGTAAAGATGCACGTGTTTACCTTGGATCTGCCGAGCTGGCCGCTGTGTGTGCCAAGCTAGGTCGTATGCCAACGGTGCAAGAATACCTGGATACCCTGGGCAGCAAGCTGACCAATACGGCCGAGATTTACAAATATCTCAACTTTAACCAGATGACCCAATATGCAGGCTCTTTGGAAAACGTGAAAAAAATTATTCCGATTCAAGAAACCGCATAATCGCGAACCATTTAAGTCATAAACAAAGGGGGCATGAGCTCCCTTTGTTGTTTTTAAGGCAGGACATATCCTTGCAACTGTAAAACCTGAGAGGCCTGCTCACCGCACACTTCTGTTTTGATTATGATGTATTTGCTGACGTCAACGACTCGCTTTACCGGCACGTCAATACCACTGATTCATTCAATACATTTTCAATGTCAAAGGAGAAGTTCATGAAACCGTTCGAACAAGGCTTGGTTAACTATCAACAACGCTTGCTGTCACATGATTACGGTCAGGTATTTTGCCGTTTTGATGCGGAGCAACAGGCGTTATGGAGTTATATACACCAACCACAGCGCATACCATGCATCACTCATGAGTTGCTCATGCACTTGCATGAGCACCATGCCGATATCCAGCGCAGTGGCGGTTATGTCCAGGCAGATGCCGACACCGTATTACCCATCCGTTATTCTGTGTTTGCATCCGCCACACCAGGCTATTTCAATATGGGCGGTGATTTGCAGAAAATGGCCGCTGCCATCCGCCAGCAGGACCGAGCACAATTACAGGCCTATGCCAAGCTGAGTATTGATGTGGTGGCCCAGCGTGCATTTCGGTTCCAGCTAGATCACGTGACTAAAATCTCACTGTTGCAAGGCGAAGTGCTGGGTGCAGGCATTGAAGCTGCCATGACCAGTGATGTGCTGATTGCTGAAAAACAATCTGTATTCTGCTTTCCAGAGTTATTTTTTAACATGATTCCTGGCATGGGTGCTTATAGCTTTATTGCACGTAAGGCGGGGATTGCTGTGGCAGATAAAATGATTTTGGGTTGCGAGCGTTACACGGCCGAAGAGTGTCTGCAAATGGGGCTGATTGACATCGTGGTTGAGGAAGGCGAGGGCGAGCAGGCCGTGCATGATTTTATCCATAAAAATAACAAGCGCGCCGAAGGCTTTTTATCCGCACAAAAGGCCAAGGCGAGAATCAATCCATTAACTTACGAGGAGCTCAAGGATATTGTTGATGTGTGGGTTGAAAACGCTTTACGTCTGACAGAACGGGATTTGAAGGTGATGGATCGCTTTTACCGTGCCCAGTCACGCTTGTTCCCTCATGAAGCGCAGGTGAGTGATGTTGCGCCACCACAGCCGTTAGCATTGCCAATAGACCATCATATGGCAGTGAATCAGTAGTGTGCAGCAGCGCGGGTGCCCGGCTATTTATGAGAGCGTTTGGAAGAAAGCTTGCTGCGATGTTGTTGCAATTGCGTGCGCGTCTCTTCATAACAGTCTGCGACGGCCTGATAGAGGCCGGAAATAGTCTGGGCATCTTCCATGCTCAACCCCAGTAAATGGCGGCTGAGTTTGCTGAGTGGAATCAGGCCCATATTGGCCGATTCGCCAGCCAATTCATGCGCCAGTTTATGAACTTGCTCGAAGTTTAAATCAAGGCTTGCTTTACCAAGTGCGCGCAGCAAGACGTCGGTAGAATCAATGAACTCTGTGATAAGTTTGTGCAGGAACGCTTCGCCGCCACCCAGTTTTAACAGGTGTGCCATGCGGTCATCATCCAGCAATGGTTCGGTGACTGGCGAGATGCTGCTTATTTTTTGTGCATCTGCCGCTGCGGGTTTGCGTCCCCTCATCGGCGAATTCGGTGCCCGGGCGTCTACAATCACGTCATCCTGACGAGCAGGATCCATCGAGCCTGGGGTAGCAGCTTGTTCTGTTGTTGCCGATTTGGGCTTTTTGCGTCTGGCAGGTGCCACTTGAGCCACCTGTTCAGTCTCTATAGTGCTGGCAATCGCTTCAATCAGGCTCTGGATTTGTCTTGAAACGACAGGTTTGGTGAGCACTTGATAAACCCCAGCACGTAGGCAGCGATCCTGCGTGGTTTTGGTCGCATCAGCTGTCAGGATCACGGTACGCAATGGCTTGCTGCCCGGCAAGGCGTGGTGAATATTGAATACTTCCAGGCCGTTCATTTCCGGCATGTTGTAGTCCAGGATCATTAAGTCGAACTGGTGATGTTCCAGCGCATCAAGCGCAGCATCGCCATTGTCTACGGCCTTCACCACACAGTGCATTCTTTGCAATGTTTCGTTCAGAATCAATCGGTTGACTACATTGTCATCAGCAATCAACACACGGATTTTTTTGCGGAATTTAGTGTGACTGCTTAACGGCACTACGTTCGACGGGTTATCCAGATTGATTTCGTTTGTAGCTTGTTTTGCTGGCGCAGCCGCATGCGCAAGCGGCAGACTTACCACGAAAGTAGTGCCTACGTTTTCCTGGCTGGTCACACTTATTTTTCCGCCCATTACTTCAATCAGTTGCTTCGCAATTGATGTGCCTAAACCTGTGCCACCATAACGCCTGGTGATGCTGCTGTCAGCCTGAGTGAAACTATCAAAAATCAGCGGTAAAGCGTCATTCTTGATACCAATGCCGGTGTCTCGTATGCGAAAGCTGAGCTTGCTCATCCCTGCATGACTTTGGATGACACTGACAACAACATCAACGCCGCCATGCTGGGTAAATTTAATGGCATTCGCGATCAGGTTAGTTAAGACCTGCTCAAGATGATGCATGCTGCCAGTGTAGTGGCGCTCTACCAGCGGATCGAGGTGAAATCGCAGCCACAATTGCTTGCGTTCAACTTCAATCTGAAACATCAATTGCAAGCGCTGGATCAAGTCAGGCATGTAAAAGGTGATATCCTCCAGCTCGACTTTTCCTTTTTCGATCTTGCTAATGTCTAGCACATCGTTAATCAGCTTTTTGAGGCTGGAGGCCGAAGTGCCCACCATTTTAAGCAGTTCGGATTGTTTGCTATCGAGTTTGGTTTGCGCCATTAACTCACTGGCACCAATAATGCCATTGAGCGGTGTCCGCATTTCATGGCTGATATTGGAGAGGAAATTTGTTTTTGCCTCACTGGCCTGTCCTGCTTCTTTGGTGGCTTTTTCCAGGCTGACCAACAACCGTAAGGCATGCGGTGGAATGAGTATCAGGGTGAGTAGGAAGCCGTAGGCTAAATGCTGGTGCTGGTTCCAGTAGGGGTTTAAATACAGCGTCAGGCTGAAGCCAATCAGGCTGAAGACATAACAGCCTTTAAAAAACTTGGTGCCATAGCGCAAGCCATAACCGATGATCAACCACAGGTAAATGCCGATAAACACGCCTGCCATTGCGCCTGAAATCATTTGTTCCAGAGAGGTCGCAGTGATATCCATCACCATCGCCGTCCATTGCCGCTTTTCGTTTTTTTGCGGGTTTTGCAAGATGTTGTATAACATCAAAAAACCAAAGCACAAATAAATCAGACAAAGCAATACTGGTTCGTAGCTGCTGTGATTTACCAAGAGGTAGAGCGTAATAAAGCTGACGAAAACAACACGGATAAGAGCCTGCTCAGTTTCATAACTGATAGACTTGATTTCCGTTACTTTCTGCTTTAATTGTCTAACTAAATCTCGCATGCTCAATCATGGTTCGTGGGTTATACGCTTACTCGACACTGGCGCAAAGAAAATCTGATCTATATTGAAAATC
>CAYPZE010000118.1:0-5389 GCA_964415305.1 uncultured Methylotenera sp. | reverse complement strand
GTCACCGGGGACAGAGGCAAATCTTCCATTTGCAACATGCACACATCATGCTCCCAGTCAGCCTTTACGCCAACCGCATGATAGGCTGCACCGCCACTGACGACGCTGATACTGCTGGCATTGGAGACCACGTGGCAGTTAGTCACCACTTGGTTTTCAGCGACGACCACGCCTGAACCCAAACCATATTGACCGTTTTTCAAACCGACTTGCACGCGCAGCACGCGACTGTTTAAATCATGTACCAGTACTTCTGCCGGTTCTGCCATAAGCGATGCGCTCATGCAGCCTAACCATAATCCGATCAATAATTTTGTCATGTCGTGCTCCAATCTATGGCGGCAAGTGGGAGGTGTTATCCGCTTGCCGGTAATTCGCTGGAAAACCTGTCAGGTTTAATTTAGCAAGACGTATTCCAACCTGAGCACCGCCGTGTTCAACTGGTGCAAATAGATAGAGCAAGACCATGACCATTTGCTAAAAAATAACAAATAGTCATTAATAATCAATGAGGTAATTAATTTTTTACGGACAAAAATAGCGCAATATCAAGCATTAATACGCCTGATAAACCATGCACGACACCGCATTCGGACACAGACTCATAATCAAAGAGCACCAAAATAGTGCGAGCAAACAGACGCACGCCCCATGAAAAGGCGTTGCCCGGATGGGATCGACTGCGTGTGGTTTAAAGCTCTAGAGTAAGCTGGATTTCGCTCTGAGGAACGATAGTTGAATCACGCTTGCGACGCATGCCTCGCGCCACCTTGGGGAAATGGCGTGACCGCCGGGAGGCATGCCGCTGCAACATGGCTTGCATGTCGTCTGGCGGTATTTGCTGGCGAATGGCAAACCAGTCTTGTTTGGCAAGCTGCATGGCTGCGGCAATATCCACCATGGGTGCAGGATAATCCCGGCCGATCACGCAGCCAGTGCGCAACTGCAATTCGGCAGGCATGCGCCAGGGTTCAAAAATCCAGCTATCAGGCACGGCGCGCAACGCAGGCAGCCACTGGCGAACAAAACGCCCAGTAGGGTCTTGCACCAAGGCCTGCTTAACCGGGTGATAGATGCGCAAGGTATTCATGCCGGTGGTGCCAGATTGCATTTGCACCTGCGGCCAATGAATCCCTGGCTCATAATCAATAAACGTACGCGCCAGATGCAAGCCACTCTGCCGCCAGGGCAGCCGTAATAAATAGCTGGCCGTGCTCATCAGCATGGCGCGCATACGAAAATTGAGCCAGCCGGTTTGATTGAGCATTTGCATGCAGGCATCGACCAGCGGCCAACCGGTTTGACCCGTTTGCCAGGCTTGCAGTCTGACCAATCGATCCACGTCGGATAACGCGCCTTGCAAGGCGTCAAAACCAGGGTAAAAACTGTCAAACTCAATGCCCGGCTCGCTTTCTAGCTTTTGCATAAAATGGCAATGCCAGTGCAAACGACTCTCAAAGCCGTGCAGATTTCGGCGCAAATTTGCATGTTCAGCCGCTTGCGCACTGGCCCGCGTTGCCTGCACCAGCATGCGCAAACTGAGCGCGCCCCAGGCCAAGTAAGGAGACAAACGGCTACAGGCTTGCGACGCACTGAGCGGGCTGGAAAGTCCGCCCTGGTAACGCTGTACTCGCTGCTGTAAAAACCCGGACATCACGGCCTCAGCGCGCCCCAGGCCGCCGATTTGGCGTTTAGATTGCTCAATACCTGTGACCTTGGGCAACTGTTCCAAGCCGTGGTGAGGCAATTGCGCGCCTACGCAGTGCGCGGGTAAAGCCACCAACGGCAGTTGCATGCGCCGCTCCCATTGCGACTGCCACTGCTGTCGATCTGCCAACCGTCTCACCACGCCATTTTGCGCCCACTCCTGCCAGACAATGCCCTGTTGCCTACACCAGGCCTGCACTTGCTTATCGATTTGAAACGTCAGGTCATTGCCGGTTTCTTCATGGCTATATAGCCCGGTCACGCCATACTTTTCATGCAAGCGTTTTAATAACAGCAATGGGTCGTGATGATAAACATGCAATTGCAGGCCTAAGGTCTGTAGTGCTGCCGCGAGTGCTTGCAGGCACTCACGCACAAACATGGCCTGACTGAAGCTGGCATCGTCTGCCGCCCACACTTGCGGCGCCCAGACAAACATCGGCAGCACTTTGCCAGCGGCACAGGCCGCGGCAAACGCTGCGTGGTCTTTCAGACGCAGGTCACGCTTAAACCACACCACATGTAATGGCTCAAGCGCCATGATGGTGCATCCAGGTCATGATGTCTGTGAGTAAAGGGCTATGACGGCGGAACGGCCTGGCAAGCTTGGCGACCAGATCAGCATGGTCGTAATCAGGGTAGGTTTTCAAGGTAACGTCTCCGCCCTTGGCCTGCACGGCCTGTGCCAGATTGATTGCATTTCTGGGCCAGACATCGCGGTCTTTCAAGCCCGTCATCAGCAACAACGGCGGTTGCTGGCCGCTGACAAACCGAATCGGTTGAGACATCCATTCTTGCTCGGGCGGCGCAAAAATAGCGCGCAGCCGGTCAGAGGTGAGGGGCAGAAAATCGTAAGGACCAGCCAGGCCTATGCTTCCGCGAATCGCGCTGGCTTCCAGCCCGACCGCAGACAAGTACTCCGCATTTAACGAGAGCATCATGGCCAAATGTGCACCGGCGGAATGTCCCATTAAAAACAAACGGGTTGGCGCCCCCTGATAATCCGCAATATGCTGCTTGACCCAACCCACCACCAATGCCGGGTCTTGCATCAGTTGTGGAAACTTCAACTCGGGATAAAGACGATAATCAGCAATGACGACAATGAGGCCCTGTGAGGTTAACGCCTCGGCCACAAATAGATAATCTTGCTTGGCGCCGGAGTCCCAGCTTCCGCCATAAAAAAACACCACGACCGGCAAGGGGCTGGTGCTCGGTTGGCGCGGCTGATAAATATCGAGCCGCTGCCTGGCATGTGGCCCAAACGCAATATTGCGTGTGATCTGCATGCCATCGGTTGGAATCACGGCGTTAAGCACTTTAATGGGTCGGCAAGACGCCATCAAACACGCGACCGCACTGATGATCCAGCTTCGTCGCCCAACATTAAAAAGAGGCTCACTCATGGCCAAAGATGACCATGCAGGCGGCCCAAAATTCCCTAGAGGTCAGTAAAGTTTAGTGATTAGCGAGAAAAACGCGGTTGCGGCCTTGCTGTTTGGCCGCATAAAGGGCGGCGTCGGCCATTTTCATCAGATGCGTCAGGCCTTGTTGATCACTGAGTTGTGAGGTGGACACCAGCCCGAATGAAGCCGTGTAGTGAATTTGCTCGCCATGATCACTCATCACGCTGTGGTCTATTTCTGAGCGCAAACGCTCAATCACGCGCGCAGCCTCATGTAAGTCAGTCATCGGCATCAAAATACCAAACTCTTCACCACCGAGACGACCAACCATATCACTGGTGCGCAAAGCATTCACGCAACGCAGGCAGAAATTCTGCAAAATAAGGTCACCAGCATAATGCCCATATTGATCGTTGATCTTTTTAAAGTGATCAATATCCACCATGGCAAATGCAAAGACCGAGCCGTAGCGCTGACTGCGCCGGATTTCTGATTCAAGCTCGTGGATAAAATGCCTGCGGTTGGCAATGCCGGTTAAAAAGTCAGTAAACGCAAATTTATCTGCCTCAATATGCAGTTGATAAATCCGCCAGGCCACAAATACACCAACCACCAAAAACAAGCCCAGTAACAATGCGGCATACATCAAACCATGCGTCGTATGCTTTTCCAGGCGTTGCTGGCTTTCACTCACATATTGGGTGGCACGCTGATTGGCTGTTATGAGTACCAGTTCGTTCAAGCGTGCAACCTCGCCAAAGCGCGGAATCCACTGCGTTTCTATCAGGTGATTAGCCTCTGCGTAGCGGGTCGCTTTTAGCGCGCTGGAGATCTGGTCGCGGACTTGATTCAGCTTTACCAGCGCTTGTTTGAGTTGAGCCACTGGCTGTTGCTCACCAGAATAACTATGCGTAATGACAGCAAGCTTTTGCTGCACCAACTACTCACGCGCCTCAATAAACGCCACCGTCGCCGCCAGTTGCAGGCGATCTGCCTGAATCAAACTGGCGTAGAGCAGACTGCCACGAATCTGATACAAATTGGCCTCTAGCGCAAGTGCCGCATTGGCAACGGCATAAGGCTGCTCGTAGAGCTTGCGCGTGGTTTGATGCATCTCACGCATACTGGAAAAATAAATCCAAACAAACAGCACAACACCGACAAAAGCAATCAGAAACCCGGCGACCAGAATATACAACACGGCATGTTTTCGCTGTCTGTTCATAATCCCGCTCTATCTGAAAATATTTCGTGGATACCACGCAAGGATGGTTCTAAACACGCCCATCAGGCCAAAGCTTAAACAGCCAGCAAATCCGTAATAACCGACCACTCTTTGGGATCGACAGGTGTAATAGACAAGCGGTTCCCTTTTTGCAGGGTACGCATATTGGCCAGCGCGGGGATTTCGCGCATCTCTTTTAAACTGAGCAGCCTGGTTTTGCGCACCAGTTTGACATCTACATTTACCCAGCGTGGATTTTCTGGCGTAGATTTAGGGTCGAAATACTTGTGGCCCTCAACAAACTGAAATTTGTCCGGATAAGCCAACTGACTGACTTCGCAAATACCGACAATACCAGGGGCCTCGCAATTAGAGTGGTAAAACAGCACCCCATCCCCCACTTTCATTTGATCACGCATGAAATTTCGCGCCTGATAATTGCGCACGCCATACCAATCCACCGTCTGGTTTGGAAAGCCTGCTAAATCATCAATCGAAACGTCCGAGGGCTCGGATTTCATCAACCAGTAACGCGCCATGCCTGAAAACCTTCTTATATGTAACGAATCCCAGTATCATAAACCAAGTTACAGTACAGCTGACAATCATGGCAAAAAACGTTCTTGGCACTCTCCTCATCCCCTGCAGCATGCGCCCGATCACCGGCTTTATGCGTGATGGCTGTTGCGGATTTCATCCTGAGGATATGGGCAGGCATACGGTGTGTGCCGAAATGACGGATGAATTTCTGGCGTATTCACAGGCGCAAGGCAATGATTTATCCACGCCCAGACCTGACTATGACTTTCCAGGCTTAAAAGCGGGAGATCGCTGGTGCTTGTGCGCGCGACGCTGGCTAGACGCAAGCGACGCTGGCTATGCCCCACCAGTCATTTTAGAGTCTTGCGATGAAAGTTGCCTGGAAGTGGTCAGCCTGGCCGACCTGATGTATCACGCACTACGCTGAAAATTGAAGGATGTGCTAAGGGGTTACCTGAGCCTTGATCCTGAACCAAAAAGTTCAGGTGGTAACAGCCTAAGGTACATTAGG
>CAYPZE010000117.1:0-5596 GCA_964415305.1 uncultured Methylotenera sp. | reverse complement strand
CGGTCATCTTCAGGGATAAAGACGGTTTCTACGCTATTAGACGTGCCATCTTTTAAGTTGTTGGTGCCAACCAGCCATTTGCGTGTGCCGTCATCAGACACTTGCTCAAGTTGTATGTCCGGCAATTTGAATTCGGTTTCCTGGCGCAGTTTTTCACGCAGGGTTTTGGCAATATCGGTCATCTGATCGAGCTCAAGTACCCCGAAATGATGCATCCAGCGCATTAATTGCTTGGCGCGAAAAGGCTTCTCGCCGAGACTTGCAAAGTACTCGGCGAGTTGCGGTTGGTTAAGATTTAGTAAGTTAACCAAGTTTTTTCCTTACTTGAGCAATCAATCAAGCTTCTAAATGAGACAAGGCGCGCGTAAAAAATGATGACGCCGCATACATGCGAGTATGCAAGGAAACCATTTTTTGCAAGCAACGCCGTATCATGACGAAGATTGATTGATTAACCGAAGAAGTATTTGATTTCAACAGCTGCATTTTCCAGTGAGTCGGAACCGTGCACAGCGTTAGCATCAATGCTTTCAGCAAAGTCAGCACGAATCGTACCTGGTGCTGCGTCTTTCGGGTTAGTCGCGCCCATCAGGTCGCGGTGTTTCAATACAGCGTTTTCGCCTTCCAGTGCTTGAATCATCACTGGGCCGGAAATCATGAATTTAACCAGGTCGTTGAAGAAAGGACGCTCTTTGTGTACTGCGTAGAAGCCTTCAGCTTCAGCTTGTGACAGTTGTGCCATTTTAGCTGCAACGATTTTCAACCCAGCGTTTTCAAAACGGGTGTAGATTTGACCAATCACGTTTTTTGCAACTGCGTCTGGTTTGATAATGCTGAGTGTGCGCTCTAAAGCCATGAGAACTCCAATAAATTAATTAACAAGAAAAACAAACGACTATTCTACTATTTTTAACGTGATTGATAAACCGCATTGATACATCAAAGTGGTGACTTTCGTCAGTTTATTGCTTTAAATAGCAGGCATTCATTGCTTTATTTTTTTTATCTATCCCACATAGTTGTTTTATGATGTGATGGTTTCCAGCGATCAGGGGGATATTCATGATTGAATATGGAAGATCAACACGAGAGACTTATAAGCCATGACCATTCAACAAGACAGTATGCATGCATGCCCGGCCTGTGGCTTGCTATGTGACGATATTTCGGCAGATGCCATTGCCAGGCAACAGTTTTCGTGTGGCAAGGCTGCCAAATTTTATGCGCGGGTGACCACTGGCGTATCGCCGCAAGTGGCTGGTCAACCAGCCTCGTTGGCCGAGGCTGTGCGTGCGGCGGCGGCGGCGCTCAAGCAGGCAGTCTCGCCGTTGGTCGCTGGTAGCAGTACCGATGTGCATGGTGCGCGCGCACTGGTGCGCCTGGCTCAGCACACGGATGCTGCCATGACGCATATCAATGCCAGCAGCACTTTGCGCAACATGAAGGTGTTGCAGCACCGTGGCTGGCAAACCACCACGCTGACCGAAGTGCGCAACCGTGCAGATGTCATCCTCATGATAGGCACCGATGTGGTGACCCACAATACGCGTTTCTTTGATCGCGTCGTTTGGGTTGACGATGCCATGTTTACCGATCCTGCTGCGCGCAAGATTATTTACCTGGGTGGCGACAAGTTGAGTACCAAACCTGGGATCTCACCTGATGGCCGTGCGCCGGAAGTGATCGTGTGTGCTGCTGAGCATTTGCCTGAAGTAGTGGCTACTTTGCGGGCGTTGGTGATGGATAAACCAGTGACGGCAGCCTCAGTGGCCGGTATTGCAGTCAGCACGTTAAAAACGCTGGCTGATACCTTGAAGGCAGCTAAATATGCCACGCTGGTCTGGGTCTCTAAAGACCTGCATTACGACCATGCCGAGCTCACCATTGAAAACATCACTGAAACCGTGGTCGCGCTCAACCAGAAGAGCCGCGCCATGGGGTTATCCATGGGCGGTAGCGATGGCGATACCAGCGTCAATTATGCGCATACCTGGCTCAACGGCGTCATTATTGATGCACCCGAGTGGGAGAGCCATGATGCGGTTGTGTGGGTGAATAGTTATAGCCCGGACGCCATGCCACCGACTGGCACTGGCCCGGTCATTGTGCTGGGCGCGCCTGACAGCATATTTGATTCAACCCCGGCCGTGTTTATCCCCGTGGCAACGCCTGGCCTTGATTGCAACGGCCAGCAGTTTCGCGTCGATGGCTCTGTGACCTTACCGCTGACCGCCGCCAAGCCGACGGACTTGCCGACATTAACGCAAGTGGTGGCCCTGATAGAAGCCCAATTACAAGGAGATTTGGCATGATTACGCTGCTCAAAAATGCCAAAGTGATAGACCCTGCCAACCACAAAGATGGTGTGGTGCAAGATATTTACATCCGCGATGGCCGTATTATTGCCAAACCGGCCGACAGTGAAAAAATCGGCCAGGTGCACGACCTGAATGGCAAAATCGTCATGGCGGGTGCGATTGATATGCATAGCCATATTGGTGGCGGTAAAGTGAATATTGCGCGCATGCTGCTGCCTGAGTATCAAGCCATGCGCCGCCTCGAAGAGCCGGAAGCACATATTTGCGGGGCCAACTGTAGCCATCACGCGACGCCGAATACCACCGATACTGGCATGCGCTACATTGAGATGGGCTATACCGCTGCGTTTGAGCCTGCAGTGTTGGCCGTGAATGCGCGCCAAGCGCACATGGAGATGGGCGATACGCCCATGATCGACAAAGGCGGCTACGCCATGTTGGGCAATGACGATTATTTTTTACGGTTGCTTAGCCAGAATGCCGACCAGAAAACCATTAATGACTACGTAGCCTGGACCCTGCATGCGACACAAACCATCGGCATTAAAGTGGTCAATCCCGGCGGTATTTCAGCCTTTAAATTTAATGAGCGTCGCCAGGATTTAGACCAGCAGCACAGCCATTACCACATCACGCCGCGCCGCATTTTGCAGGCCCTGAGCCGCGCCGTGAACGAGATTGGCATTGCCAAGCCGTTGCATGTGCATTGTAATAACCTGGGCGTGGCCGGTAATTTCCAGACCACTTTAGACACCATGGGCGCTAGCGATGGTTTGCCCATGCATCTCACGCATATTCAGTTTCACAGCTACGGCACAGAGGGCGATAAAAAGTTTTCTTCTGCGGCTGCCAATATTGCCGAGGCGATTAATAACAACAAACATATCACCGCCGATGTGGGCCAGATCCTGTTCGGACAAACCGTGACCGCCTCTGGCGATAACATGATGCAACATTTGAACGCCAAAGTCGCCAACCCAAAAAAATCGGTGATTATGGACATTGAGTGTGATGCCGGTTGTGGGGTGGTGCCGTTTAAATACCGGGACCAGAACTATGTGAATGCTTTGCAATGGGCGATTGGCCTCGAAGTGTTCTTGAGTGTCGATGACCCTTGGCGCGTGTTTCTGACTACCGATCACCCAAATGGCGCACCGTTTACCAGTTATCCGCACCTGATTCGTTTGCTGATGGACAAAACCTTCCGTAACGATGCGTTTGACAAGCTGAATCTGGATGCGCAAGCCATGAGCAATCTGAAGTCACTGGACCGTGAATACAGCTTGTATGAAATCGCCACCATGACACGTTCAGCCCCGGCGAAACTGATTGGCTTGCAAGATCGCGGCCATTTAGGCGTAGGCGCGGCGGCAGATATTACCGTGTACACGGAGCAGGCTGATAAAGAAGCCATGTTTGCCAAGCCAGACCTGGTGTTTAAAGACGGCGAGCTGGTGGTGAAAGAGGGCAAAGTGGTGAAAGTGGTGTGGGGTGCAACACATACGGCCAAACCGACTTTTGACCTTGGCGTAGAAAAAGACATCAAACAGTATTTTGACCGCTATCACACCATGCAAATGAACAACTTTAAAATTTCGAATGACCAGATTGCCGAAGATGGCCGCAACCATGTCATTAACCATGCGCAGGGGTAATTATGGTAATTAACGGAGTAGAGATAGACGATACCTTTGCCGAAGCTTTTAATATGCGCGGCACACGTATCCTGATTACTGCGCAAAACCTGCGCTGGGCCTATAACGCCGCCAATGCCATGACCGGCTTTGCCACTAGCGTGATTGGCTGCGGCGTAGAGGCGGGCATAGAGCGCGAATTGACTGAAGACGAAACGCCGGATGGCCGCCCTGGGCTCAGCGTACTGATGTTTGCCATGGGTAGCAAAGTGCTGATGCAACAGTTAGAAACGCGTATGGGGCAATGTATTCTCACTTGCCCAACGGCGGCAGCCTTTGCGGGGATTGAGTCTGAGGATATGATTAGCCTGGGCAAACATTTGCGCTTTTTTGGCGATGGTTACCAGGTGTCCAAGCAAATCCCGGATGCCAATGGCAAGCTCAAACGCTACTGGCGTATTCCCGTCATGGATGGCGAATTTTTGACCGAAGAAACCACCGGCATGGTGCGTGCCATTGGTGGTGGCAACTTTTTGGTATTGGGCGCCAGCCAGGCACAAGTGCTTACCGCCTGTGAAGCGGCGATCGACGCCATGCGCAAATTGCCTAACGTGATTATGCCTTTCCCCGGTGGCGTGGTGCGTTCCGGCTCCAAGGTCGGTAGCAAATACCCCAAAATGTTTGCCAGTACCAACGATGCTTTCTGCCCGACGCTCAAAGGCGTAGTCAAGAGCGAGCTTGATCCACGCGTAGAAAGCGTGATGGAAATTGTGGTCAATGGCCTGACGTTTGAGGATATTGCGGTTTCCATGAAAGCCGGGATTGAAGCCGCTTGTAGCCTAGGTAAAGACAATGGCATTTTGCGCATTTCTGCCGGTAATTATGGCGGCAAGCTAGGCCAGCATCACTTTAAATTGCGCCCAATTTTAAGCGGGGAGGTCAGCGCATGAGCCATATCACTTTAACGGCGAAAGCCGTTTCACGCAGCGTTGATTGCCGCGCGTTGTTGCCAGAAGCCTTGCAAGGCAAAACAGAGGCCGAGATTGCAAATATCAAACTGGCCGCCAACCTTAGCGTGGCCGATGTGTTTGAGGTCAGTGTAGACACTGCTTCAGAAGCCGCGGTCGTGACCTTTAAAAACACCACCTCTGCCCATCAATACATAGGCTTTGGCATGACCAGTGGCCAAATCAACGTGGCTGGCGACGCCGGCGATTTTTTAGGCGCGCAACTGCAAAATGGCGTGCTGATTTGCACAGGCAATGTGGGTGCGCGTGCGGGTGACCGGATGCGCCGCGGCATGTTGCTAATAGAAGGCAATGCCGGGGATTATTGTGGCTCTGACATGATGGCCGGTACGCTGGGTGTGCTTGGGACGACGGGTGCTTATTTAGGTTACGGCATGAAGCGTGGTACTTTGTTGTTGGCTCACACGCCCGCCGCGCAAGCGACCTGGGTAGACTGCGGTTTTCATAAGCTGCCTTTCCTCAATATCTTGTATAAGTCATTCAAGCGCCTGGATAGCCGTTTTGCGCAGATCAGCAGCCAGCGTGTGCAACGCTGGATGGGCGATATGGGCGGCCTGGGCAAGGAAGAAAAAAAAAAAAGAACAAACAAAAAGAGAAGAATAGAGAGAGAAAAAAT
>CAYPZE010000116.1:0-5613 GCA_964415305.1 uncultured Methylotenera sp. | reverse complement strand
GGCGATATCGCGCTGCGGCGCCAGATTGCCTTACGCTACCAACTGGATGGCAAGCCCACTGACCTCAGCGATATTGTGATTACCAATGGCGCACTGGAGGCACTTAACTTGTGCCTGGCCGCCGTGACCCAGCCCGGCGATAGCGTCATTATCGAATCGCCCAGTTTTTATGCCGCGTTGCAGGCCATTGAGCGCATGGGCCTGCGCGCGATTGAGGTACCCAGCCACCCTGAGCAAGGCATAGACCTGGCGGCACTCCAACGCGCCATTATTCAGCACAAGCCCAAAGCGTGCTGGCTAATGACAAACTTCCAGAATCCGACCGGCAGCCTGATGCCCACAGACAAAAAACAGGCGTTGGTGGCACTAATCACACGCTACCAACTGCCGATGATAGAAGATGATGTCTATCGTGAATTGTATTTTGGCAAAGAGCGCCCTTTACCAGCGAACACCTGGGACCAGGAAGGCTGGGTAATGCATTGCAGTTCGTTCTCAAAAGCACTGGCGCCAGGATATCGTGTGGGCTGGGTCTCGGCTGGACGCTTTGCCGAAAAAATCACTAGGTTAAAAATATCCACCACCCTGGCGACGTCGATACCAGCGCAACTGGCGCTGGCGAGTTACCTGGCCAAAGGCGGCTATGACAAACACTTGCGCCAACTCAGGCACCAGCTCATGTTGCAGCAATTGCAATTCTCGCAGGCGATTCACCAGCACCTGCCGCCACAAGTACGCTTTACGCTGCCACAAGGCGGCTATTTCTTATGGCTGCAACTGCCCGAGCAATGCGATAGCTTGCAACTGTTTCAACAAGCTATTGCCGAAAACATCAGCCTGGCGCCCGGCCATATGTTTTCATCACAGCAGCAATACGCCAGCTATATCCGACTGAATTACGGACATCCCGTTAACCATGTGCATTTGCAGGCGATTGAACGTCTGGGGCAATTCATCAGGCATGCGTAAGCCCTCACACATCTGATATGGTTTTTTAACCACAAACTGAATCTGTTTTAAAACAACCTTCTCTTTTACACTGCGCTCGTCTTAATTCATATTGAGTGCTTGTATGACCTCTTCACGCAGCAAACCCGTGATCCCAATTGTGGCCGCACCGGTCGCCGGGCAAACCATTTCGCTTTACCAGAAAACACCCAAGGTCTATCCGCGCTCGGTCAGCGGTTATTTCAAAAACTGGCGCTGGCTCATGATCTGGCTGACACAATTGGTGTTTTACGGCATGCCATGGCTGCAATACGGTGGCCGACAGGCATTGCTGCTGGATATCGACACGCACCGCTTTTACCTGTTTGGCCTGGTGATTTTTCCACAAGATTTGTTTTACCTCGCATTGCTGCTCATCATCAGCGCCCTGGGCCTGTTTTTATTTACCGCCGTGGCGGGCCGCCTCTGGTGTGGGTTCTCTTGCCCGCAATCAGTGTATACCGAGATCTTTTTATGGATGGAGCGGACGATAGAAGGTGATCGCATGGCCAGGCAAAAACTGGATAGCCAGCCCTGGGGAGTGCGTAAAACCGGCATTAAAGTGAGCAAGCACTCCGCCTGGCTGGCTTTCTCACTCGTCACAGGCTTTACTTTTGTTGGATATTTCACACCGATACGCGAATTATTCAGCGATACACTGCAATGGCAAATGGGCGGCTGGTCCTGCTTTTGGCTAGGGTTTTATAGCCTGGCGACGTATGGTAACGCCGGCTTTTTACGCGAACAAGTGTGCAAGCACATGTGCCCTTATGCGCGTTTTCAAAGTGCGATGTTTGATAACCACACCTTGATCGTCGCCTACGACAGCGCACGCGGCGAACCGCGTGGTGGCCGTAGCAAAAACCAAGACTATCAGGCCGATGGCCTGGGATCCTGCATAGACTGCAACATCTGCGTGCAGGTCTGCCCAGTCGGCATTGATATCCGCAATGGCTTGCAATACGAGTGCATCAGCTGCGGCCTGTGTATTGACGCCTGTAATGACGTCATGGACAAGATGCAATACCCACGCGACCTGATCCGCTTTTCGGCGGCGGGCCTGAGCGGGCAGCACAAACTACGCCAGCATTTATTACGCCCACGCGTCTTAATTTACAGCGGATTGTTTGTATTGATGACTGCCTGGTTAAGCTACGGGCTGTTGCATAAGCCGGATTTCAAGGTCGACATCATGCGTGACCGCAATATCATGTACCGCGAAACCGACCATGGTATTGAAAACCCTTACCAGTTACACCTGACCAACGCCACCGAACATAATCAGCGCTACCAGGTGCGCGTGAGCGGGATAGAAGGCTTGCGCGTGGAGAGTGAGCAGCTACTCACTGCCGCGCCCACCGAAGAAATATTGGTGCCATTGAGTTTATCTGCCCCGGCGAGTGACCTGCAAGGCAGCCACCGCATCCAGATTGAGGTCACAGCGCTATCGAATGGTGAACAAGTATCGACCAACAGCACCTTCTACCAACCCTGATGCTCACCTACCCCTTGCCCGTGTACACGGCTGGCGATTGCTTTCTTAGCCAGCCAGATCCAGTACGCGGGTCTTTTTCTGTGCCAGCATTTTCAAAAGTAATTTATAGCTATCGAGGTCGAACTTGAGCGCTGTTTTTTGCGCACGCAACGCTAGCAACCCCTCGTCATCCACCGCCACGCCGACATATACCCAGTGTTCAAACACATGAATCTGGCGCAGGTCATTTTCGAGGTTATATTCCTCAATACCTATCTTGCCGCGATAAGGCCAGGCCTTGAGTTTATGTGCCATCAGCGCCTGCTGCACCCGCAAAGCGTGCATCTCGGCAGATTCCTGCCCACAACAGACGCCTTTGCAGCGCTTGAGTTGATAAGCAAAGCACGGCCCGTCACGACCACTTTCCAGGCCCAACGCTTTCGCACACAAATGGCTAAGGTCCGCAATTTTGCGCAGGGTTTCAACAGCCTGCCGCTTACTTCTAAAGGTGCCGAACAACTGTGTCATCTGACTGGGGTCAATCTCCTGCTCATGCACCAGCTTGAGCAGTGGTTGCGCCTGGGTGTCAATTTGCCAGCTACACAAAGACCGTTCGCGCCGCAACTGGCGGTTATAAATAGGCATGCGCTCTTTCACCAGGCGCGACTCCAGTAGCAAGGCGCTAAACTCACCGGCGGCGGGGATCCATTCAAAGCGCTTCATTTCCTGCGTCATGCGCATCTCTTTGGTGGAGGCGTGATCACTACTAAAATGCGACAACACGCGTGCGCGTACATTCACACTTTTACCTATATACAAGGGTAAATCATTCTCACCATAAAACAGATAAACGCCTGGCGCCTCCGGCAACTCACCGACCAGACTGGCATCGATATGTGGCGGCAAAGTAGGCGCCGCCATGAGTTTGAGCGCAGCGGCTTGCACGACCTCGGAGCCAAGATCGCGTCTGGCATCATTCAGCATGATCAGTATCGCTTCGACATCGCCCATGGCGCGGTGGCGTGCTAGGCCAGTGATTTGGTGACGAGCGACAATCGCATCTATGCCGTGACTATAATGCTGCGGGTATAACAAGCGCGAGAGTTTGACCGTACACAATACTTTTTGCCGCAAAGTGATGCCCATCCGCTTGAACTCTGATTTGAGAAAGCCATGATCAAAACGCACATTATGCGCAGCCAGCACCGAGCCTTCCAGCAACGCCAGCAGCTTATCCGCGACCTCGGCAAACAGCGGCGCATCTGCCACCATGTTGTCATCAATACCAGTCAATGATTGAATAAAAGGCGGAATCGGTTGCTGCGGATTGACTAAGGTTTGCCAGCGCACCGTCTCCACGCCGTCATCAAAGCGCACCAGCGCAATTTCAGTAATCCGGTCTCGTAAAGGCGTCGCCCCGGTGGTTTCGAGATCAAGAAAAGTTACGGAGGGCAACATAAGACGGCATGCTTTCTACAGCGCTTCAATTTGACGCAATAATATAGTTATTCTAACGCACTTTCATACCCAGCCGTCACGGCCTAACTCCTCTATAACCCGCTTTGAATCAGGGTTTTTACTTAAAATTGGTTTTAAACAACCACTTTTATGATGTTATATTTCATATCTTATATAAAACCAGTGTTTCTCCTACAAAACTGCTATAGACACTCACCCCGAATGATGCTGTAATGATTAATGATTCCTATTAATGACAATATAATTTATAAAGCTCATGCCTAATCTCTATTTGGAAAACCAATTGTGCTTTTCGCTCTACTCGGCCACCCATGCTTTGTTGCGCTCTTACAAGCCCGATCTGGACAAACTGAACCTGACTTATCCGCAATACCTAGTATTGGTTGCACTCTGGCAATACAAGCAATTATCCATTAAGCAAATCGCCGAAAAACTGATGCTCGAACCAGCCACCATTACACCGGTGGTCAAGCGCCTGGAAGTCAAAAAACTGACCAAACGCACACGCCAGAAAGATGATGAACGCGTGGTGATTGTCAGCCTGACTGAGGAAGGCCAGGCGTTACGCAGCAAATTGTCAGATGTTCAAAAACGGGTCGCCTGCGACACCGGGCTCAACGACACCGCGTTTGATAACCTCAATAAAACCTTAAATGCGCTGACTAAACACGTCACGGCTAAAATTCCGGACTAGTCATCCCTCTCCCGGCGTTTAGAATCAATAGGGCCTGAACGGCTCTAGACTGCCGTTGAGTCAAAAACCATCATGCCAAACACAAAACCCGCTAGTCATTTTGACCAAGCGGGTTTTTTGCAACAATAACAAGTATTCAGCCTGTGCCGAAAAAATCGTTGTGGCGTGCCAAAAATTAAAGCTTTAAACAAAGTCGATATTGACACCACCGTCTGTTAATCAAGTGCTTTAATCCGGCATATTCAATTGCCGCATAAAGGCCTGAAAAGAGCCTTTGGTGGCATGCAAGGCCTGCAATTTGCTCACAGACGCATCCAGCGCATCACTCATGACTTCGAGCGCATCTTCATCCAGCCGTAAACTCATGGCCCCAATTTCAAGCTCTATGGTGCGATGTGTTTCACAATAATGCACCCGAAACCCGGCCTGACCGGACAACAAAATCTTCTTACACATACTTTCCTCACGCATACTCAAGCCCTCAATACAGTTGTCTTTATATTGCCAGCGACGTCTGAGCCTGTTCATGCTCATTGACCAGCAAAGTCCATTGCACGCACATCCGGCGCGATACACTACAAATCAGGTCTGAATCAGCATACTCGGGCGCGGTCAGCGTTTCGGCCAGACGCAAGGCTTGCTTGGCCAGCTCATAAGTGGGTTTTTTGATATACAAGGTCGCAATGTAGAGCAACGACGCCATCACAGACTCGGCATCGGGCAAACTGGGGTCGTAGCGCATGGCGTGACTATTGATTGTATTCATGGCAATCTCTCTTTCAAACACTCATTTCTATTTCAGTCTGCATCACAATGCGCGCCGCCGCCTTGCGTAGCATTTCGTTAATCACGATAAAGCTGCCAGCCTCAAACTTCAGCGTGGTGCCACCCACCTCCAGCTCTACCGTGTCTGAAGATTGGTGATAAAGCACCTTGCAGGCGGTTTTTCCTGCCAGCATGGTTTTTCCAACCACCGTAT
>CAYPZE010000115.1:0-5779 GCA_964415305.1 uncultured Methylotenera sp. | reverse complement strand
CTTTGCTGCATTCCTGGCCAAAGGCATCACCTTTGAACTGACCGGTGAAGGTAACGACTACGTCGGTAAAGGCTTGTGTGGCGGTCGCATCATTATCAAACCACCAGCGACTTTCCGTGGCCTGTCTTACGAGAACATTATTGTCGGTAACACCGTCATGTACGGTGCAACCACCGGTCAGAGCTTCTTGAGCGGCGTGGCAGGCGAGCGTTTCTGCGTACGTAACTCTGGTGCAACAGCGGTCGTTGAAGGCGTGGGTAACCACGGTTGTGAATACATGACCGGCGGCACTGTGCTGGTACTGGGTCCAACTGGCCAGAACTTTGCAGCGGGCATGAGCGGTGGCATTGCTTATGTCTACGACATTGACGGCAAATTTGAGCAACGTTGCAATATGAGCATGGTGTCACTAGACAAAGTAGAAGCCGCAGAAGCCGACGTCGGTAAAGTGCAGCACATGGGCCAGCCTGATGAAGTGATTCTGAAGGGCCTGATTGAGCAGCACTTGGCACTGACAGGCAGTCCACGCGCTAAAGAGTTGCTCGCTGACTGGCCAGCGTCACGTGCGAAATTCGTTAAAGTATTCCCTAACGAATACAAACGCGCACTGACCGAAATGGCTGCCGCTTCTGCCAAACAAGCCGCTTAATCGTTTTTGTTAATTGAATGCCCCGCGTGAAGCGGGGTCTTTTTAAAGTTGCGTCCTCACGAAGCAACAGGGAAGAGATGATTTCACATGGGTAAAGTCACAGGTTTCATGGAATTTGAACGTCTGGCAGAAGAAAATCTACCGGTTCAAGAACGTGTTAAAAACTATAAAGAGTTCGTCCTGCATTTAACAGACGACCAGGCCAAACAGCAAGGTGCGCGCTGCATGGATTGCGGCATTCCTTTCTGTACGACCGGCTGTCCAATCAACAACATCATTCCGGACTGGAATGATCTGGTCTATCACCAGGACTGGCGGACTGCGATTGATGTATTGCACTCCACCAACAACTTCCCTGACTTTACTGGCCGTATTTGCCCGGCGCCTTGTGAAGCGGCCTGTACCTTGAACATCAATAATGACGCCGTCGGTATTAAATCCATCGAGCACGCAATTATTGATAAAGCTTGGGAAAACGGCTGGGTCACGCCGCAAATTAACCCGAACAAAACCGGCAAGAACATTGCCGTGGTCGGTTCTGGCCCGGCAGGCCTGGCAGCGGCACAACAATTGGCGCGTGCCGGCCACAGCGTGACAGTACTTGAGAAAAATGACCGTATCGGCGGCTTGCTGCGCTACGGCATCCCTGACTTCAAACTGGACAAATCCAACATTGACCGTCGCGTTGCACAAATGGAAGCTGAAGGCGTGACCTTCAAAGTCAATCAATACGTCGGTGAGAACGTCAGCGCAGCGGATCTTGAGCGTGACTTCGACGCCGTCATCCTGGCCGGTGGTGCTGAATTGCCACGTGACTTGCCAGTGCCTGGTCGTGAACTCGATGGCGTGCATTTCGCCATGGACTTCTTGACGCCAAACAACAAAATGGTCGCCGGTGATAGCGTGCCTAACCAGATCAAAGCCACAGGCAAACACGTCGTCGTCATCGGCGGCGGTGACACCGGTTCTGACTGTGTAGGCACCTCTAACCGCCATGGCGCCGCTAGCGTTACTCAATTTGAGCTGATGCCGCAACCACCAGAAAAAGAAAACAAAGCGCTGGTGTGGCCAAACTGGCCACTCAAAATGCGTACGTCCAGTTCACATGAAGAAGGTGCAGACCGTGACTGGTCGATTACCACTAAAGAGCTGATCGGTGAAAACGGCAAGCTGACTGCGCTCAAAGGTGCACGCGTAGAGTGGAAAGACGGCAAAATGGTCGAAGTGCCTGGTTCTGAATTCACCATCAAAGCCGACCTGGTATTTTTGGCCATGGGTTTTGTTTCACCGATACAAAAAGTGCTAGATGCATTTGGTGTAGAGAAAGACAACCGCGGCAATGCCAAAGCCACCACTGATGGTGAAGGCTGCTACAAAACCAGCAAAGCCAAAGTGTTTGCGGCAGGCGATATCCGTCGCGGCCAATCTTTGGTGGTCTGGGCGATTCGCGAAGGCCGTCAGTGCGCACGCGAGGTCGATGCATTCCTGATGGGCAGCTCAACCCTGCCGCGCTAATTTAGCCGTTAGCCACCTTAAAAACGCCGATGACTTTCATCGGCGTTTTTATTTGTTATAACGCAAAAAAACAGCTTTCTTTCAGGTGAAACAGCAGTTCGGCCTTTATAATCATGCTTTTACATATTTGTGACCTGCGCGGCACTCTGTTGCGCCGTGCATAGCCGGTAATCAACCCAATGACCCAACTTCAAAACGACACCTTTCTACGCGCCCTGATGCGCCAACCTACCGAATACACGCCCGTCTGGATGATGCGCCAGGCTGGGCGCTACCTGCCAGAGTACCGCGAGAGCCGCAAAACTGCAGGCAGCTTTATGCAACTCTGCCAAAGCCCAGCGTTTGCCACAGAAGTGACCTTGCAGCCGCTAGACCGCTACCCGCAGCTGGATGCCGCCATCCTGTTCAGCGACATTCTGACCGTGCCGGATGCCATGGGATTAGGCTTGTATTTTGAAGAAGGTGAAGGCCCGAAATTCGAGCGTACCTTGCAGGCCGAAGAGGACATTCTGAAACTGGAAGTGCCAGACATGGCCAAACTGCAATACGTGTTTGACGCTGTTAGCAGCATCCGCAAAGCGCTCAATGGCCGTGTGCCATTGATCGGCTTCTCCGGCAGCCCATGGACACTGGCCACCTATATGGTGGAAGGCAAAGGCGGCACCGACTTTCTGCATACCAAGAAAATGGGCTACGCCAGACCCGAGTTGCTGCATCGCATTCTGGAAATCACGGCACAAACCGTGATTCAGTACTTGAATGCGCAAATTGCCGCTGGCGCGCAAGCCGTGATGATTTTTGACTCCTGGGGCGGCGCGCTCTCACATGATGCCTATATTGAGTTTTCACTCAACTATATGCAGAAAATCGTCGCTGGCCTGACCAAAACCGCGGAAAGTAAAACGGTGCCCAGTATCGTCTTCACCAAAGGCGGTGGTTTGTGGCTGGAACAACAAGCGGCGATTGGTGCAGACGCATTAGGCCTGGACTGGACAGTCAACCTCGCACAGGCACGCCAGCGTGTCGGCCATCAAGTGGCGTTGCAGGGGAATATGGACCCAGCCATTTTGCTCAGCTCACCAGCCGCGATTGAAAAAGAAGTCGCGCGCATCCTCGCCAGCTACGGCAATGGTCATGGCCACGTGTTCAACCTGGGTCATGGCATCACGCAATGGACGCCGCCCGAGCATGCTGCCTGCATGCTGGAAACCTTGCGTAAAGTCAGTCCGCAATACCACTTGTAAACAATACTTAATAAAAAACCGCCAATTGCAGATTGGCGGTTTTTTATTGCCTGGTCACTGACTACTTTAAAGTCATACGCGACATTGTTTCGTCTTTATCAATCAACTTATGCTTGAGTGCACCCACCACATGCACGATAAACACGGCCAACAAAATATTCGCGAATAGTTCGTGAGACTCTTTGAATACATCGCGCAAGTCGGCGTTATCCAGGCCACCAAACACCTCCAGGCCAAACCACTTCAGACCAAACTTGCTGTAGAGCGTCATCAGCACGCCGCTCAGAGGCAAGGCCACCATCAGCAAGTAAAGCAAATGGTGCGCGCCAGTCGCCAATTTGCGCTCAAATGCGGAATAACTGGCAAGCATGGCAGGTGGCGTGTGGCTAATCCGCCAGTAGACCCGGAACAGAATCAGCCACAACAAGGTGAATCCAAGTGATTTATGCAAATTGAAATACAAGGTTCTGGCGCTGGCGGGCTCGACCATTTGCCAGGTATAGATGCCGAGATCGAACAGATCAAAAGCAGTTTGCTTGGGGCCATCTTTCGGCAACTCGCCCATGTACCAGCCGAGAGCAAACATAGCAATGATCGCCAACCCGATCAGCCAGTGCAAAATAACGGCAACTTTGGTATATCGTTGCGTGGAACGCATATTTTCTCCTTGAAATTACGTGTGACAGCAGTCACTTTGTCATCATGAATGATTTGATTATGATGTATGAAACATTCATGGGTAGTCGTCATGTTATCAAAAATCAAGCTATCGTGTGTCAGTGTTACATTGGGTTTTGTATCGTTTTGTAGCCATACGCTGGCAGACAGTTTCGAGTTGAACAAAGTTGCCGATGGCGTGTATGTGCATCATGGTCAACATCTGGATATCGACGATGGCTATCAAGGCGACATTTGCAACCTGGGCGTGGTGGTTGGTAGCGAAGCAATTGCTGTGATTGATAGCGGCGGTAGCAAACATACCGGCGAGCAATTATTGCAGGCGATCAAAGTCATTAGTCCATTGCCAATACGCTATGTCATCAACACGCATGTGCACCCCGACCACACCTATGGCAACGCTGCGTTTCAACACGGTGGCACCCACTTTGTGGGCCACGAAAAACTGGCCAACACCATGCTGTTGCGCAAAGAGCAATATGAAAAACTCAATGCCCGCCTACTGGGTGAGGCTGGCAAAGCCAGTACCACGGTTCCACCGGATACTGCCGTCCATGAGCAACTGACGCTAGATTTGGGCAACCGCACATTGCAACTGCAGCCACAAAGCGTTGCCCACACGCACACCGACTTAACCGTGCTCGATACTAAAACCAACACCTTGTTTTCAGGCGACCTGCTGTTTGCCCAGCGCACGCCTGTGGTTGAGGGTGATATCAAAGGCTTGATTGCAGCGCTAGAACATATCAACCAGTCACAATATACCCTGATCGTCCCTGGTCATGGCCTGGAGAGCAAAGATCAGTCCTCCATCATTGGCAATGAGCTGCGCTACCTCAATTTACTGCTAGCTGACGTCCGTAGCAGTATCAAAAAAGGCATCAGCATGGAGCAAACCATGGACACCGCAGCGGCCTCAGAACATGACAAATGGCTGTTGTTCGACATTGCCAACCGCCGTAATGTGAATGTGATCTACCCGCAGCTGGAGTGGGAATAGGCTTCAAGTCAATCAAAAGCAATCCCTGCTTTACAGGCTGGTATCAGTGAAACATTCTGTTTTACAATGCAGCCATGTCATTATCAATCTTAATCGTCGAGGACGAGCCTTCGATTGCAGAAATCATATTGTATGCTTGCCATACTGAACAAATGCAGGCCAAACATGTACTGCTTGGACAACAAGCACTGGATATACTGAAGCGTCAATCATTTGATATGGTTATTCTGGATATCGGACTACCCGATATGACTGGTTTTGAGGTGTGCAAACAACTCAGACGTTTCTGCAACACGCCCGTTTTATTTCTCACGGCACGCGATCACGAAGTAGATAGAATACTCGGACTCGAAATTGGCGCAGACGATTATGTCACCAAACCTTTTAGCCCGCGAGAAGTGGTCGCCAGAATCAAGGCTATTCAACGACGTTTGCATCCTGACACTGATCCGGTCATTGCCGGATTTCAGTTGGATGAACAAAGTAGCCGCATCTACTATCAGCAACACTTATTATCATTGACCCGGTATGAGTTTCTCTTGCTCAAGACATTGATTTCTCAACCACATCGTGTTTTTTCACGCGCCAGTTTGATGGATACGGTTTGGCAATCTGCAGAAGACTCTATGGAGCGAACCGTAGATACGCATATCAAAACTCTGCGCAACAAGCTACGTGAAATCTCGCTCACTC
>CAYPZE010000114.1:0-5799 GCA_964415305.1 uncultured Methylotenera sp. | reverse complement strand
TGTTGGTGCAGGGCATGAATCATGTCATGCCTGAAGCGCAAGCCTTGCTCTCCCACTTTGACTTTATCCCCACCGCCAGGTTAGATGACGTCATGGTTAGCTATGCGCCTACCGGCGGCGGTGTCGGCCCCCATATCGATAGTTATGATGTTTTTTTGCTGCAAGGCGCAGGCAAGCGTCGCTGGCGTATCAGCCAGCAAACCGATTTACGGCTGATTCCTGATGCACCCTTGCGTATCCTGTCGCATTTTATCTGTGAGCAGGAGTGGGTGCTGGAGCCTGGCGATATGCTTTACTTACCGCCCAATGTCGCGCACTGGGGTATCGCTGAAGACGATGACTGCATGACGTATTCCATTGGTTTTCGTGCCCCGGCGGCCAGAGAGTTGGCGATAGAATTTCTGGATGCCTGTCGGCAGGATGGTTTGCCGGACGAGTTGTATCGTGATCCCGATTTGCAGCCGGTCGTCGATGCGGCGGCGGTAGATGCTGATATGGTCAATAATGTGGCAGAGATGCTGCGTCGATTGCCCTGGCAGCCTGCACAGTTAGGACCTTTTCTAGCGAAGTATTTTTCTGAGCCCAAGGCTTATGTTGTTTTTTCCCCTAATCGCAAGCTCAGCCTGGCAAAGTTTTCGCAACGTTTGGCGCAAGAGGGCGTGGTCATGGACTTGCAATCGCAAATGCTGCATTGGCAAGGCCAGTATTTTATCAATGGTGAACAGGTGTCAGTCTCTGCTGAAGGCGCGCCATTGTTGAATCTGCTCGCTAATCAGCGGCAACTTGTCCCAGCGTTATGCCAAGGGGACGCCATAGAAAGAGTGCTGCCGTGGCTGCACGAAATGTATTTGTCTGGCTATGTGCATTTGGCAGAAAAAGCGGCTTAATTGCATTGATAACAAATGATTTGCCGGTTTTTTTGTCGAAAAAACAGCCCGATGTGGTTGTGTCGCAAAAAAATCCTTATTTTTTAAGACAATGTGCGTTCTTTTTTTAATGAATTACTGATACAATTTTTTCACTCGGCTGGTTCTGCATCAAGGGGATTGTCCGTACATAATTTTTTGCTCATACATACTAAGGAAATAAAGATGACACGTTCTGCATTGTTGGCTGCATTGTTGGCTCTGGCTTTGACTGCTTGTGGTGAAAAACCAGCTGAAGAAGCGCCTGCTGCTGAGGCACCTGCTGCTGAAGCTCCAGCTGCTGAAGCTCCAGCTGAGGCACCTGCTGCTGAAGCCGCTCCTGCTGAAGCTGCTCCAGCTGAAGCTGCACCTGCTGAAGCTGCTCCAGCTGAAGAAGCTAAGTAATTCAGACTTGAGTAATCTGGTTTTAATTAAACCTAGTTTAGTTAAAACCTAGGATTTACTTAAAATCCAAGCTTGCTTAGATGTAAAAAAGCCGACGTGAGTCGGCTTTTTTATTTGTACTGCACTTTTGGTTAAAATCGCTTGTGGTTAAAGTCGTTTGTTGGTCTTGTGCGGTCAGGCAGCGCTTTTTAGCGCTGTTAATTCGTTGGCAATCTGGCAAATCCGGATAAAGTCCTCGGCCACCAGCGCCGCGCCACCAATCAAGCCACCATCAATATCCGGCATGCTCAGTAGCTGAGCAGCATTGCTTGGGTTCATGCTGCCGCCATATAACAAAGTGGTATCTTCTGCCGCTTGCGCATCAAGCAACTCAATATGGCCACGAATAAAAGACAAAATGGCCTGTGCATGCTGCGGTGTGGCCGCTTTGCCGGTGCCGATGGCCCAGACGGGTTCATAGGCGATCACGCCTTGTGATAGGGCCTGGATACCTACATGCGCGATGACCGGGTTGAGTTGGCGTACGACGACCAGGTCGGTTTCGCCTTGTTCATATTCATCCAGGGTTTCACCAATACATAAAATGGGTGTCAGTCCCGCCTTTAATGCGGCCTCAAAACGTTCACCGCAGGTTTCATCGCTGTCATGCCCACGCTGTCTGCGCTCTGAGTGGCCAATAATCACGTAAGTACAGCCAAACTCTTTAAGCATCAGTGGCGATACCGAGCCCGTGTAAGCGCCCCGTTCATGGCGGCTCATGTTTTGTCCGCCCCAGCTAATGTGGCTGTTTTGCAGCAGTTGTTGTGCTTGATACAGGTAAGGATGTGGCGGGCACACCGCATAGCGGGCGCGATGATGGCGCGTCTGTTGCAACAGGCTTTGCATGAACTGCTGGTTGTCTGGCAAGTTGCCGTGCATTTTGCGGTTGGCAACCACCAGCTTGGGGCGATTTGTCATCACACCGTTTCCTTTGAGGGTTTTCTTTCTATAATGACGGATATTCTACAGAAAACTTGACGTTATGCCCGCATTAGATTTCTCTTTACAATTAGCTTCTACAGCAACCGATATTCCGACTTCGGCGCAATTTAAAAGTTGGGTGCGTGCTGCGCTGCGCGTAGAAACCAGCCTGACCATCCGCATCGTGGATGAAGAGGAGGGGCGGCAGTTAAATGCAGCGTATCGCGGCCGTGATTACGCCACCAATGTGCTGACGTTTCCCCTCACCGAAGAACCTATGCTCATGGGTGATATCGTGATTTGTGCGCCCGTGGTTGCCAAAGAGGCCGTTGAGCAAGGCAAGCTCCTGCTTGCCCATTATGCACACATGACCGTGCATGGCGTGTTGCACCTGCACGGCTATGACCATGAGGTTGATGCTCAGGCCGAACTCATGGAGGCGATGGAGGTCGCCGTCATGCACAAGCTGGGCTTTGCTAATCCTTATGCAGAATAACCTTTAACCGCAGGCGGCAAATCGCTACAATCATTGCATGGAAATTACGACCAACCATCCGGTTAAAATCAACGGCGAGCCGCTGTCGGCACTGCCGCAAGATTTGTATATCCCGCCGGATGCGCTGGAGGTCTATCTGGAGACTTTTGAAGGTCCGCTGGACTTATTGTTATACCTGATCCGCAAGCACAACCTGGATATTCTCGATATCCCCATGGCTGACCTGACGGTGCAGTACATGGCCTATGTTGATAAGATGAAAGCCGTTAACCTGGAGCTGGCCGCCGAATATTTGTTAATGTCTGCTATGCTGATTGAAATCAAGTCGCGCATGTTGTTGCCCAAGCCTACCGAAGTAGAGGTAGAAGACGACCCGCGTGCGGAGCTGGTCAGACGCTTGATGGAGTATGAGGCGATCAAACTGGCGGCGCAACGGCTGGATGCGATGCCTAAAGTGGGCGAGCAGATTGATGTGGCCGCAGCCTATTATCAGCAGATCAGCCTGGTGAAACCACCCGAAGTGAGTCTGGATGACTTGGTGGAGGCGTGGCGCAATGTGCTCAAGCGCGCCAAGTTGAATCAGCACCACAAGCTCGGGCGTGCTGAGTTATCTGTACGTGAGCATATGAGTTTGCTGCTGCGCAGATTAAGTGCCGCACAGGTGCTGCGATTTGATGAGCTGTTTGATCTTGAAACAGAAGGCGTGGCCAAGCTGGTAGTGAATTTTCTGGCCATGCTGGAGCTGGCCAAAGAAGGCTTGGTACGGATTACGCAGCAAGAAGCCTTTGGTACTATTTATGTGCAAGCCAATAGTGCGGGTTAAAAGGTAGAAGCATGCGTGATCCAGACAATATTGAAGAGATGAAGCGTATTTTAGAGGCCGCGTTGCTGACATCGCCGCAGCCGCTGGCGCTGGATGACTTGCTCAAGTTATTTGCCGGGCGTATGGAACGCCCGACATTGCGTATGTTGCTGGATGAGTTAAAAGCCGACTGGGTAGAAAAAACATTGGACCTGGTGCAGGTGGCCAGCGGCTATCGCTTTCAGGCCAAAGCTGAGTATGGTGAGTATTTGTCGCGTTTAAACCCTGAGCGGCAGCCAAAGTATTCGCGCGCAGTGATGGAAACACTGGCGATTATTGCCTACCGACAGCCGGTGACGCGCGGCGATATTGAGCAGATTCGAGGCGTGGCGGTGAATCCAAATGTGATTAGACAATTGCAGGAACGCGACTGGATAGACGTGGTTGGTCAACGTGAAGTGCCGGGCAGGCCATCACTATATGCCACCACCAAACATTTTCTCGATGATTTGAACTTGCGTTCATTAGCTGAGTTGCCACCGTTTGAAGCGTTTGCGCAAACAGAAATCCCGCTGGAGTAATATTCATGATGCAAGGTGCATTACTTAAAATCAGAATCAACCACCAAGGTAATACGGCCCTCGGCCCTGGCAAGATCGAGTTGCTTCAACATATTGCACAGCACGGCTCAATTTCAGCGGCGGCCAAGCAGATGCGCATGTCCTATCGCCGCGCCTGGGAGTTGGTCGATATGATGAATCGTAGTTTTGATCAGGCCGTGGTGGTCAGTACCACTGGTGGCGCTCATGGCGGTGGCGCACAAGTGACGTCGTTTGGCCAGGAGCTGATGCTAGCTTATGCACAAATTTTACAAAAAACGGCCCAAGCCGCCGCTGATGAGCTGCATTTAATTAACCAGCATTTGAAAAAAATCTAATTTTTTTCGCTCTCGTAATGTATGTTTGAATATAACGATGGTAGCATCGCAGATATTCAATTTTATCTATCGGGATGACCACAATGAAAAAATGGCTTTGCCTGGGCTTGTGCCTGATCAGTGTATTGGCGCAAGCAGAAGATAAGAAAATCAAGGTGTTTGCCGCGGCCAGTTTGACCGATGTGATGAATGTGCTGGTCAAGCAATATAGCCAGCAAACCGGTGTACAGGTGGTGCCTGTCTTTGGCGGTTCAGGCACCCTGGCCAAGCAACTGGAGCAGGGGGCACCTGGCGACCTGTTTATTTCGGCGGATGAAAAGTGGATGCAATACCTGAAAGATAAGCAACTGGTGCAGGTGCCAACGATCAAGCCATGGCTGGGTAACCGCCTGGTAATGATTACGCCACAAAACAAGCCGCTAACAATTAAAGCTGAAGCCACCACTGACATCAGCCTGCAAGCCCCTGGCTATTGGTGCACAGGCGATACCTTGTCGGTGCCAGTAGGCATTTATGCCAAACAATCTTTGACTAACCTGGGCTGGTGGGACAAGCTTAAAAATAAACTGGTCAGCACGCAGGATGTACGGGCAACCCTCAGCCTGGTCGAGCGCGATGAATGCGATGTTGGCATTGTGTATGCCAGCGATGCGCAATCTTCGAGCAAAGTGAAGGTGGCGGGCGAGTTTGCCGAAAGCAGCCATGTGCCGATTGTGTATCCGATGGCCTTATTGCCGCAAGCTGCGAGCGAAACTGCTGCGTTTTACCGTTATCTGCAATCTGCCGAAGCGAGAAAGTTATTGCTTTCTTACGGGTTCAAGCCGCTGTTCAACGATTAATCTACCTGTTGCCGCCCTATGTGGACCTTGTCTCCTGCTGAACTCGCGATTGTTTTGTTGTCGCTGAAAGTCGCCGCCTGTTGTGTGCTGGTGTTATTGCTGCCCGCCATCGGCATGGCCTGGTTGCTGGCCAGAAAGCAATTCTGGGGGCATGCGCTGGTGGATGCGCTGGTGCATCTGCCCATGGTGCTGCCGCCCGTCGTGCTGGGTTATATGTTGCTGGTGTTGCTGGGTCGGCGCGGCTGGGTTGGTAGCTGGCTGTATGAGCAGTTCCACATTCAGCTGACTTTTCACTGGTGGGGTGCGGTGATCGCCTCTGCCGTGATGGCGTTTCCACTTATGGTGCGCGCGATCCGCCAGGCGCTGATGCAGGTGAATCCTTTATTTGAGCAAGCAGCGCAGACTTTAGGCGCCACGCCCGTCAAAACATTTCTTACCATTACCTTGCCACTTTC
>CAYPZE010000113.1:0-5806 GCA_964415305.1 uncultured Methylotenera sp. | reverse complement strand
AGGGGATGGTTGTAGCGGTAATCCGTTGTATGATGACGCGATTGATGACCGCCTACACAATAGAGTTGGGTTTAGATGGCTGAACAGAAAAATTACATTACGCCAGAAGGCTATGCCGCGCTGGAAAAAGAATTTCAATACCTGATTAAGGTTGATCGGCCCGAAGTGGTGCGTGTGGTAAGTTGGGCCGCAGGCAATGGTGACCGTAGCGAAAACGGCGATTATATTTATGGTAAAAAGCGCCTGCGGCAGATTGATTCGCGCATCCGCTTTTTAACCAAGCGTATGGATGCGGCGGAGATCGTCTACAGTCATACGCAAACGAATACTGAAAAAGTCTATTTTGGCGCCTGGGTGACCTTATTTAACCTGGCAGATGACAGCGAAATGACGGTGCGTATTGTCGGTCAGGACGAGCTGGATCCTGCGCAGGGCTATATTTCATGGGTGTCGCCCATGGCCAAGGCGCTATTGGCAAAAAACTTGGGTGATACCGTGCGCGTGGTCACGCCTGGGGCAGAAACCGAGTATGAAATTATCGAGATTCGTTATAAATAGCCATCCATTAATAAAGATGACTTGAACTAATGACTTTCTAGCCTTATCTTAGCCATATATGCGAAAACGCCTTTGCTTATTTTTGATTTGCTGGTTGCCATGCTTTGTCATGGCCGCCAACGTCATGTCATTGCAAATGGTACTCGCAGAGCAGGCAAGCATCATCACTGTGCAGGCATCGCTGGACGAGATGCCTTGTCATCACATGGCGGATGAGCACCAAGGCATGCAGCATTCCGCTGACCATCAGACGACGGTTAAGCATCATTGCACGGTCTGTGGCTTTTGCATGGTCACCACTGGCGTCGCTCATTTAGACGCGTTTCCAACCGTTTCCCTCATTGCACAGTCTAGTGTTGCGCAGTTGTTTGCAGCCGACCCTGTGCACTCTCAAACTTACCCCCCTGCGATCAAACCACCCATATTCAGCTAACACTCAGGACAAGTCCGTCCACATGTTTTGTTAGATTGAATATGGAGGCTATATGTTTAAGCAACAGTATGTTGCGCTTGGTGCCTTACTTCTCTCTCAGTTAATGATGCCTGCCCACGCGGCGGCACTCATGGGCTTTGAAGATAGCGCCATGCTGATGACCGAAATCGGTCGCTATAACCAGGAATGGATGTTGAACTACTCGCCCGCGCTTGGGCATGCCATTGGCGTTGAGCAGATGCGCATGTCGGGCAAAGGCGAGCAGGCCACCACCATTTCCGGCATCAATTACACTGGCTTGATCAAGCGCTGGAACCTGCCATCGGCGCAAGCCAATGTCTGGTTTAACGGTAGCGTGGGCGAAGCGCGTGGCCAGTATGATGGCTTTGCCTACACACCCAGCTTGCAGTTCGATATGGAATCCACGCGGCTATACTTTTTGGCCAAAGCCCGCATGATCCGTGCGCCCAATATGAACTACGACACTGCCGCGGTGCAAGCTGGGTTTTCGTTTTATGAAACCGGCTTTAACCAGACGCAGCCGTGGTTTGTGATTGAGGCTAAAACCATGCGTCACAACGATCCCGGCCTGCAAATCACCCCGGCGTTGCGCTTGATCAACAAAAATTACTTTCTTGAATTTGGTGTCACCAACCCGTGGCAGGGCGAGGGCTTTGCGCCCCGCCTGAATGCCATGTTTGTGTTCTAACCAATTTAAATGACTAAAGGATATTGCAATGAAAAAATTATTAGTGACTTTGATGTTGTCTGCCATGACTCCTGCGGCCTTTGCCGTGACCACGATTAAGGCCGAAGTGAACGGCATGGTGTGTGCATTTTGTGCCAAAGGCATAGAGAAAAAACTCAATGCCTTGCCGCAAAAGCAGGCGGCCTTTGTTGACCTCAAAAGCCGCGTGGTGGCCTTGCAGTTGAAAGACGACCAGGAGGTGTCGAACGAGGCATTTAGTAAAGTGATTCAGGATGCGGGTTACTCTGTAGGCAAGCTGGAGCGCGTGAACCAGACCGTAGAGGCGATCCAAGCAGAGGTGGCCAAGGCCGAGAAAGCAGGCAGCAAGTGATGGCGGCAGAAATCAACCCTCTGCAAGCCAGCCGGCGGCTTAACTTGCTATCGCTATTTACTAGTGGTTCGACGCTGATTTGCTGCGCCTTACCCGCCACGCTGGTGGCGATTGGCTCAGTAGCGACGTTGACCAGCCTGATCAGCCATTTTCCGCAACTGATCTGGATTAGTGAGCATAAGCCTTTAGTGTTTGGCTTGGCCGCAGCGATGCTACTCATCGCAGGCTGGATGCAATGGCGGGCGCGGTTATTGCCTTGCCCGACGGATCCACAATTAGCGGCGTTATGCACCAAAACGCGCCGCCAAAGTGTGGTGATTTATTGGTTTTCGGTGATTATTTTTCTGGTGGGTGTTTTTTTTGCCTTTGTGGCACCTTTGTTTATTTAGCCTAGCGTTATGAAAAAAGCCGACTGAATCGTCGGCTTTTTCTATGATAGTTTAACGCTTATTTAGGCGCTGTCTGCGGTTCAGGTTCAGCCACAAAAATCTCTACGCGACGGTTTTTGGCACGGTTAGCCTCTGTGTCATTCGCGGCGATGGGCTCATGTGAGCCGCGGCCATCAATGGTGATGCGGGTAAAGGCCACACCGCGCTCGGTCAGGTAATTACGGGCGCTGGCTGCACGATTCACGGATAATGGATCATTGACGGCGTCTGAGCCGCTACTATCGGTGTGGCCGACGATATTGACGCGCGCGGCTGGGTTGTTTTGTAAGCCAGTGGCAAATTTATCCAGAATAGGGCGCAGATTTGATTTGATATTGGCTTTGCCTTTATCAAACGAAATATCACTCGGGATTTCTAACTTGAGCTGGTTATTTTCTGTTTTGGTCACGGCCACGCCGGTGCCCGCTGTTGCCTGTTCCATTTCCTGTTTCTGCGCTTCCATCTTTTTGGACCAGATGTTACCGGCAATCGCCCCGGCACCAGCACCAACGGCGGCACCAATCACTGCACCTTTACCGCCACCCGCCACTGCGCCAATGACGCCGCCCGCCGCTGCGCCTATGCCGGCGCCTTTCGCCGTGCCTTTCTGGGTTTCGCTCATGTTGGCGCAGCCGGACAAGCCGATCGCAGCCGTTAACACTGAGACTGTGATGATTTTATGCATTTCTTCTCCCTAATTTAAGTAAATATATGTTGCTTTTGTTTGTCCGTCAGGGGCAAGGGAAGTTCAGTCCTTAACATGGACTATTTGCGTATAATCTCATGGTTGATTAAAGCAAATTATATTTATGACGTTAAATAGACAGATAAACGTTCGTCATATTCAGCCACACATCAAGTGAATGATAGAGAGTACACAGGTTAGTGTTCATGGTGCCACCAGTTATAGTAGATATTGAAGCATCCGGTTTCGGCGTGGGTAGTTACCCGGTCGAGATTGGTTACGTCGATAGTAAGGGCGACGTCTGGAGCGCGCAGGTACAGCCGCATAGTGACTGGCTGCATTGGGATAAAGAGGCCGAAAAACTCCACCAGCAGTCGCGTCAGTCCTTAGAGGCGCATGGTCAAACGGCAAAAGAAATTGCCACCCACCTCAACCAGGTCTTTGCCGGACAAACTGTGTATACCGATGGCTGGTACCAGGACTTTGTCTGGTTGCATAGCTTGTATGAGGCCGCAGGGTTGAGTCCACGTTTTAAGCTGGAAGATTTAAGTGTAACCTTAAGTCCAGAACAACAGGCAGTGTGGCACGAGACCAAGCAGGCGTTGCGTGAAAGCCTCGCCTTGCAGCAGCATAGAGCGTCTACCGATGCCAAAGTGTTACAACTGACCTGGTTAAAAACCGCTGAATTGGCAACTGCGCTGACTGAGTAACCGGGATAGTCAATCTGGTTGCACCCATAAACTAAGTCCCTTTATTGCGTAAAACGCGCTTTCTCAATCTTGGTTGGCAATTCGCTGCAGCGGACGCAGCCTGACTTTAGCCATGGTGGTTTTAAGTTACAATCGGCTATTTACTCCTTATTGTTGTTGCCTGGTCACATGAGTTTTCAACCCCCAACCACCCAGACGTGGGATCTATTCTGCAAGGTGGTCGATAATTTTGGCGATATTGGGGTGTGCTGGCGCTTGGCGCACCAATTAGCGACAGAGCATGGCATTCATATACGGTTATGGGTAGATGATCTGGCGCTGGCGCAACAATTTGCCGGGGCGGGGCATGCGCATATTCAGTTGCAACACTGGGCAGAAAACTCCAATTTTTCGCAAGCGGCACCAGTGGTGATTGAAACTTTTAGCTGCGGCTTGCCAGAAGCCTATCAACAGCAGATGCGCAAGCAGGCATCTCTTTGGGTCAATGTCGATTATTTATCAGCAGAGCGCTGGGTGGAGAGCTTTCACGCGCAGCCTTCGCCGCAAGCCAACGGCTTGGTGCGTCATTTCTTTTATCCCGGTTTTACATCAGGCACAGGCGGTTTGCTGCGCGAAGCCAGTTTGTCAGCGTTGCAAGCCCAAGCACGTTGGTCTAATTTAGGCCTGACAGCAGCGCCTGGCAGGCTGACGTTATCGTTATTTTGCTATGCCCATGCTCCATTGGCGGCTTTGGTGGATAGCCTGCAAGCCTCGTCGGTGCCAGTGCGTGTATTGGTGCCGCACACAGTTGCGCCATTATTGGCCAAGGTGCTTGATACGCCTGTGTTGAAGGTTGGTGACCGTCTGCAGCGCCAACAATGCGAGTTTTTGGTGATCCCGTTTTTATCGCAAACCGATTACGACCGCTTGCTGTGTTTATGCGACTTGAATTTTGTGCGTGGGGAAGATAGCTGGATACGCGCTTTATGGGCGGGCAAGCCCATGATCTGGCTGCCTTATCAGCAGAGCGAAGACGCCCACTTGCTGAAACTCAATGCGTTTATGGCGCATTACCTGTTGGAGGCCGATGCTGGATTGTCTGATGCCATCCACAACGCCATGCTGGCGTGGGCGCAAGGCGCGTGGCAGGCGCAGCACTGGCAGGCGTTATTAGCCGCTTTGCCGCAGTTTGCCTTGCACGCCAGCGCCTTTAAAGTCAGCCAGTCACAGCAGCATGATTTGGCGACTAACTTGGTGATTTTTATTGAGAAATGTCGTACACATCGGGTATAATTCCGCGCTTTCAAATCCCGCATACACATTAAGGCTTAATTTATGAAAATCGCTCAAGACCTCCGCGTTGGCAACGTAGTGATGATTGGCAACGACCCGATGGTTGTTGTAAAAACCGAATACAACAAATCTGGCCGTAACTCTGCAGTGGTTAAAATGAAAATGAAAAACTTGCTGACAGAAGCGCCAAGCGAGAACGTTTATGCTGCGCAAGACAAGTTTGATGTGATCGTATTGGAAAAGAAAGAAGTGACTTACTCTTACTTTGCTGATCCAACCTACGTATTTATGGATGCTGAGTACAACCAATATGACGTGGATGCCGAGTTTATGGAAGATGCGCTGCCATACCTGGAAGATGGTATGCCATGTGAAGTGCGTTTTTATGAAGGCAAGGCGATTTCTATCGAATTGCCAACCACCGTTGTGCGTGAAATCACTTACACTGAGCCAGCCGTAAAAGGTGATACTTCCGGTAAAGTGATGAAACCAGCCAAGATTGCCACCGGCTTTGAGATTCCAGTGCCACTGTTTGTGAGCCAGGGCGACAAGATCGAGATCGATACACGTACTGGTGAATACCGTAACCGTGTGATGAAGTAATTGCGCTGATTCGCTAAAAACCCCGGACTTGTCCGGGG
>CAYPZE010000112.1:0-5822 GCA_964415305.1 uncultured Methylotenera sp. | reverse complement strand
CTGTGGTTAATGCTGATTTAATACTTTACTTGCACGCGGTATTTCAATGTCACATCACTTTCAGCAGGCACACTGACTTGCCAGGTGGCTTGGTGCGCGCTGGTTTTTTTGTGTGGCTGAGATTCATTGAGTATTTTCCAGTCGCCATTGAGCGGCTCTTGCACCGTGACCGTCACGGCTTCTTTTTTTGCGTTATGTAGGGTAATGGTATAAGCACTCTCGTATAGCGGTGCCTGATTGGGTTTGCTGAGGTTTTTGAAGTCGGTTTGCACACGATCTGCCGTCACATCAAACGCGTTGCCGAGTTTGAGGCGTACGCTATCATTTTTAGGTGTATGGTCAATCTGGTCTTCACCAACAAATTGCGCGGTGCCATCGGTATCTTTTTTATACACACGCATGGTGCCTTTAGGCAGCGGAATACCTAACTTGCTGCTTTCTTTGTTTTCAAACTCCACAAATACCTGCACCTTTTGCTTTTTCTCAATATCGCGGTAAGCGCCTTGGTAATAGTAATCTGCACCACTGAGCACCAGCTCTTTACGCGCTGGGATATGCTGTGCTGAAAGCAGGGCGACCTGTTTGGTTTGGTTCTCGGCAATCGTCGTGCTGCGTGGCAGCGTATACAGATGGTATTCGAGCAGACCTTGTTCGCTAGGCATGGCCGCATCGGCTACCATGGCTTCGCTACGCATCATCATGGTTTTGGGGCGAATCGCCTCACGGATGCGGTTGACGTCACCTGCCACCAGTTGCACTTTGGCGTTAGGATAGGCGCTACCACTGGTGTTGGTGAGGGTGACCCAGCCTGAGAGGTCAATGGCGTCCTCTTTGCTGCTGAGTTCGGCCACGTAGTCGGCTTTCCATTGCAGGCCGCCAGTGAGGTAGCTGAGCTCCAGGTTGGTTTGTTCCGCGCCCTTATATTGCACTTGCGTGGTCAGGGTGGGGCGGTCTTTGAGCTGGCCAGGCACGTTAGGGTAAGCAATGCGGCCCGGAATGCCTGTTTCAATGCGATTGCCGATTTTGAGCACCACGCCATCTTGTGCAGACAGCACGGTGGCGGTTTCCTGTGTCTCAGCCCCTGTGCTAGGGTTGGTGCGGATAATCGTCACTTGCTGGCCCACGTTTTTCTCCAGTAATTTTTGTGGGGTGAGCAGGTCAAAGTCGAAGTTTTGCTCCAGCACTTGCAAGCTGCTATTTGGCAACAGACTACGCAGCAAGGCGGTTTCTGGTTTGATCTGGGCGCTTACATCACGGAATGACAGCGCAGACAAGCCCGTATTCAAGTTGATTTTACGGCTGTCTTTCACCAATGCCAGGTCTTCGTTGTAAATGGTCACGGCCACACTGGTTTGGTCAGATTGCGGGCTAACCGTGGCAGATTCTGCTTGTGCGATGGACGTACTGCACAGGGAAACACTGCCTAAAGAAAAAAACAGCAGGGAGCTGAGTCGCATGGGGATCCTCTCGTTGTTATTAAGCGCGTACGCTTGAGACCCACATAACGCAACAGCCGTTCAAAAAGTTAACGTGTCTGTGAGTCAGCGTTAGGTTGGTGAGTGTGATAATACATCGATGCCTGCTTGTTGCAGCATATTGACCAGTGCGATCAACGGTAAGCCTACCAATGCGTTGGGGTCATCTCCGCGCATATAGTCGAGCAGGGCGATGCCCATGCCCTCAGATTTGGCGCTGCCTGCGCAGTCGTAGGGCTGCTCCAGCCGCAGATAAGTGTCAATCTGAGCTGCGCTCAGTGGCTTAAACTTAACAGAATAAGGCACGATGGTCGATTGCATGTGCTGATTGCTGCTATCTAACAAACACAGGGCACTATGAAAAATGACTTCTTTGTCGCTGAGCATGGTCAATTGCTTGACGGCATTTTCGTGGTTGCCTGGTTTGCCGATCTGCAAGCCATCGACCGTAGCCACCTGATCGCAACCGATAATGAGTGCTTCAGGATGGCTCTCGGCCACTTTGCGTGCTTTGGCTTCGGCTAGCCGTAACGAGGTTTGCGCGGGGCTTTCATCCGGCAACGGTGTTTCGTCTATCTCTGGTGAAATGCATTCAAACGGCACATGCAGTTTTTGCAGCACCTCGCGGCGATAGCGTGAAGAAGAAGCAAGAATGAGGAGTGTTGTCATGGCTAAAAGCAAAAATCCCTGAATTGCTTCAGGGATTTTTGTATATCTGCATTATTCTGGTTGAATTTCAATCAGTGATTCGTCTGGGGTGACACTGTCACCTTTGGCAACGTGGATTGCCACCACAGTGCCTGACTTGCTGGCCTGAATTTCATTTTCCATTTTCATGGCTTCAATCACCAGCACGCCATCGCCTGCATTCACTTTATCACCGACATTCACTTTGACTGTCACGATAGTGCCTGGCATGGCAGTCGTTACACAACCTGGATGGCTAGGACGAGGGCGCCCACTTGCCGCCACGGCTGCTTTTTTCTTGCCGCCAGCAGAGCCATTATTAGCACCGCCACTGACTTCCATCTCGTTGAGTGTTTCTACAAATACCTCTTCTGAGATGCCATCCACCTTCACGTAGTATGGCTTGCGCTCTTCACCGGCATGGCCGCTACCAGTCAGTTTGATATGGTAGGTTTCACCGTGCAGTGTGATATTGAACTCGTTAGGCGCATAACGTGCCGCAGCCGTTTGTTGTGTGACTGCATCTTTGCTCAGCAAAGGTTCTGGTTTCAACGAACCTGCATTGCGCTCTTGCAAGAAGGTTTGGCCAATATCCGGGAACATGGCGTAAGTAAGTACGTCTTGTTCGTTGTTGGCGAAACGCTCGGCTTCAGACTGCAATCTCACCATTTCTGGCTGCAACAGGTCAGCCGGGCGGCAGGTAATCACTTCAGCATCGCCAACCGCCTGCTTACGCACGTCTGCATTCACAGCCGCTGGCGCTTTACCATATTGACCCAGCAGGTAGTTTTTCACTTCGTTGGTGATGGACTTGTAACGGCCACCGGTCAACACGTTTAACACCGCCTGAGTGCCGACGATTTGTGAGGTCGGCGTCACCAGCGGAGGGTAGCCCAAGTCTTGGCGTACGCGAGGAATTTCGGCCAGCACTTCATCCATACGGTTGAGCGCGCCTTGTTCTTTTAACTGGTTAGACAGGTTGGAAATCATGCCGCCTGGAACCTGGTTAACCAGCACGCGCGTATCCACACCGGTGAACTCGCTTTCAAACTGCCAGTATTTTTTGCGCACTTCTTTAAAGTAGGCGGTGATTTCCTGCAGTTTGCCTAAGTCGAGGCCAGTGTCATATTCGGTGCCTTTTAAGGCAGCGACCAGGCTCTCGGTGGTTGGATGGCTTGCGCCTTCAGAGAATGAAGAGTTACAGGTATCGATAATGTCGACACCGTTTTCAACGCTTTTGAGCATGACCATGCTGGCCAAGCCTGAAGTCGCGTGGCTATGCATATGGATAGGCACGCTTACCGCCGCTTTTAATGCTTTAACCAGCTCACCCGCCATGGTTGGCGTCAGTAGGCCAGCCATGTCTTTCACGCCGATGCTGTCGCAACCCAGCGCTTCGAGCTCTTTCGCCATATTGACGAAATAAGCCACGTCATGCACCGGGCTGGTGGTGAAAGACAAGGTGCCGATAGCATGTTTTTTGACTGATTTAACGGCTTCAATCGCTGTTTTCAGGTTGCGGATGTCGTTCATCGCATCAAAAATGCGGAAGACATCAACACCCGTGTCTGCAGCCTGTTTTACAAACGCATGAACCACATCGTCTGAATAATGACGGTAACCCAGCAAGTTCTGGCCGCGCAACAGCATGTTGATCGGCGTATTTGGTAAAGCCTTACGCAGGCTGCGCAGGCGCTCCCATGGGTCTTCTTTCAAAAAGCGCACGCAGGCGTCAAAGGTGGCACCGCCCCAGGCTTCCAGCGACCAGAAACCAATCTCATCCAGCTTGCTGGCAATCGGCAGCATATCTTCGGTACGCATGCGCGTCGCGATCAGGGATTGATGGCCATCTCTTAAAACGAGTTCGGTGACATGTATTTTGCTCATAATCTTGTCGATCTAATTAATATCTGCAATACGGTTAATCAAATGCCTTCGTGGGCAGCAATCGCGGCAGCGATCGCTGCGGCCATCAGTTCTTTCGGTAGGCCGACGTCATACTCGGTCAGCTCTGGGTGTTGCTCTACAAAGCTAGTGTTGAAGTCAGCCGCCCTGAAATCTGGGTGTAACATGATCTGCTGGTAGTAAGGAATCGTTGTTTTGACGCCATAAACCACCATGTCATTCAACGCACGGCGACCACGCTCAATCACGCCTTCCCAGTCCAATGCCCAAACAGTGAGTTTGGCACACATGGAGTCATAGTAGGGCGGAATCACATAGCCGCTGTAAATCGCCGCATCCATGCGTACGCCAGGGCCGCCGGGCGCGTAGTAACGGGTAATCTTACCAAAGCTGGGCAAAAAGTCTTTTTGCGGATCTTCGGCATTGATACGGTACTCCATGGCAAAACCACGGAAAGCGATCTCGCTTTGCTTGTATTGCAAAGGCAGGCCAGCCGCTACGCGAATCTGTTGCTGAACGATATCAACGCCGGTAATGGTTTCAGTCACGGTATGCTCCACCTGCAAGCGGGTGTTCATTTCCATGAAGTAAAAATTGTTGTCGGAGTCGAGCAAGAATTCGACCGTGCCGGCGTTTTCATAGCCAACCGCTTTGGCCGCCTTGACGCCCAGGCCACCAATATAGTCACGCTGCGCTTGTGACAATTGTGGGGAGGGCGCAATTTCAATCAGCTTCTGGTTGCGGCGCTGGATAGAACAGTCGCGCTCAAACAAGTGAATCACGTTGCCGTGTGCGTCAGCCAGAATCTGCACTTCAATATGGCGTGGATGGACCACGCATTTTTCGAGGAAGACTTCAGGCTTACCAAAGGCTTTGCTGGCTTCTGAAATCACACGGTCGTAGTTACTTAATAATTCTTTTTCGCTATCGCAACGCCGAATACCGCGGCCACCACCACCGTTAGTGGCTTTTAGCATCACCGGGTAGCCAATTTTATTCGCCAGTGCCACGGCAGCTTCCAAGGATTCCAGATTGCCATCACTGCCCGGCACACAAGGAATACCCGCATTGATCATGGCGTTACGCGCCTGAATCTTGTCACCCATCTGGCGAATGACGTCGGCTTCAGGGCCGATGAACTTGATACCGCGACGGGCACACACTTCGGCCAGTTCTGGGTTTTCAGACAAAAAGCCATAGCCAGGGTGCAAGGCATCACAGCCCGCAGCCACCGCGATATTCACTATATTATGTGCGTTCAGGTAGCCCGCCACTGGGTCAGAGCCAATGTTATAAGCTTCGTCAGCCTTTTTGACATGCAAGGCATGACGGTCAGCATCCGCGTAAATGGCCACCGATTTGATGCCCATTTCCGAACAGGCGCGCACAATGCGTACCGCAATTTCACCGCGATTCGCGACTAAAATTTTCTTAAACACACATTACCCTTAAAGCAAGAAAAAAGGACAGAGTCTTTTAGTAACTCAACCGTTTATTTAATTAGCAACTACTTGTATTTAAAACGCTTTGAGTTGATTTGGTTATGGTTTTGCAGCAATGAGGCCGTCTGAACGGATGGCCGATTATGCAAACCGGCACCATGAGCGCGCTCATGAAAAGAGCGCCGCGTGATGCTACATCATTATAACAACAAACCGTGGTCTTAAAAAGTAGGGTGTCATTTTTGGCTGTGGCAGGCATGCTGCTGGTCGTCAAGATTGGCCGAGTTTGTTATAGTGTGAGGCTTGTTGATAT
>CAYPZE010000111.1:0-5861 GCA_964415305.1 uncultured Methylotenera sp. | reverse complement strand
TGACTGATGCAGGCAAAACAATACTAACATTAATTAATAATTATTAACAATAATTACAGAGGAAGATATTTATAAAAGAAAACGGGCAGATGCGTCTGCATCTGCCCGTGGATTCAACGGTACTTAATGCTTAGAGCGTGCCGTAGGAGTGCAGGCCACTCAAGAACATATTCACTCCAAGGAAGGCAAAGGTTGTGACCAGCAAACCAACTAGCGCCCACCAGGCCAGCACCGTGCCGCGCAACCCTTTCATGAGGCGCAAGTGCAGCCAGGCGGCGTAGTTCAACCACACAATCAAGGCCCAGGTTTCTTTAGGATCCCATGACCAATAACCGCCCCAAGCCTCCGCTGCCCACATCGCGCCCAGAATTGTGGCGATGGTAAAGAAGGCAAAACCCACTGCAATCGCCTTGTACATTAAATCGTCCAGCACGTGCGGTGCAGGCAAACGGCTAGTCAGCACACCCTGTTTTGACAGCAGGTAAGCACCAGCCACCATGGCCGCCAGCGAGAACGCGCCGTAACCAATAAAGTTAGCCGGCACGTGTATCTTCATCCAGTAGCTTTGCAAGGCAGGCACCAGCGGCTGAATCTCATTGGCATGACGGTCAAAGGTATACCAGAGAATAAAGCCGACGGCAGCATTAATCACCACCAAGACAAATCCGCCCAACTGGCGCGTGTTAAACAGCTTTTCGTAATGCAGATACAACAAAGACGTGATCAGGCAAAACAGAATAAAGACTTCATACAGGTTGCTGATTGGAATATGCCCGACGTCTGGCGCAATCAGGTAAGACTCGTACCAGCGCACCATAAGACCCACAAAGCCAAACAAGGTGGCTGCCCAAGTAAGAGCAGACGCTACTTTTGCCGTAAACACTGACTTCTGAAACAGGGCCAGCCAATAGGTCAGCATGGCGAGCACAAACAGTACATTCATCCACATGACAGCCGATTGGCTAGCTAGTAAAAACTTCAGCAAAAAGCGCTGCCCCCCATTCGCCAGGTCACCCTGATAACTGTAGACACCGATCAAGCTGAGCACCGCCACGCCCAGCACCAGGCGCGCAATGGCCGACCAGCGCCAGCCGAGATAGCTAAACAAGGCGACCGCCGCAAACAAAAAGCTGACTTCATAAATATCCATAAAGCCTGCATAACGCTGGTAAGAAAATATCCCGCCTACCAGCAAAAGCACGGCGTATATCCAGTCAAACTTACTCAATGATTGCCAAAACGATGTTGGCTTTAATAATGATGTACTCATCGCATTCCCCTCTTCATTCGGTCAGACCGCCGTGTGCAGCAATGCATTTAACTGCTGCTGCACGCGTGCAAAATCTTGATCCAGATCCATATTTTTACGGTTTGATGACATCGCCAGCAACACCTCTTGCTGCGCAGGTTTGATCAATAACCACAGGCGACGTTCCTTGATATAGAACATGGCAAAAATACCCAGCACCAGCATCACAGAGCCCAAATACACCCAGTTTTGACCAGGCGAGCGTGTCAACTGGAAGCCACTGGCCTGTTTTAAAGTGTAATTTGTTAACTGAAAATAATACGGCGTGCCATAAAAAAACAAGTCATTCATGGCGTTGAGGCTATCCTGAATAAACATCACCGTTTCCTGGCTTTCGGGCGCAGGCGGCAACTGGCGCTGAGCGCGACTCATCTGATAACCCTGCAACGCTGCCCGGTTCAACAATTTTAAATACGTTTGCGCTGCTTGCTCACGCTGATCTTTCGGCACGGCACTTTCAATAATCCGCGAGAGCTCACTGTACCCGCCCCGCTTGAACGTGACCAGCAAATGCTGCAGACTTTGCTCAAATTGTGCTTTCAACACCGCATTGTCGCCCGGCATTTGCTTGGCCACCGCGCTGGCAATGTCACGGATTGCCTGCTCGTTACGCAAGGTTTGGCGCAAGTGCATAAAACCGTTGATTTCCACTGCATCATCCGCCGGAATTCGCAAATACTTGAATTCATCCTGCACCGTCTCACGCATACCAGACACAAAGTAAGACCGACCATCCAACTGCAATGGCTGCATATAGCCCATATATTCGCGTGCCTGACCGCTGGCATTGCGCAGCTTTAACGTGGTGTTAGGGCCAACATTGTGCGGTTTGCCTTTGCCATCGGCAGACAAATTTAAAATATTAAACTGGCGGAATTCGTTAAACTCCACCGTCATTTTTTGCGCGCCGTCGCCCAGCGAGCCTTTTTGCGACACGACGCCGTCAACATCAAAACCATCCTGATTGCTGGCACTCAAATCCCACAATTTAAATTTGAGTTGCGAGCCACCATCCTGAAAGTCGGATTGATAAATCGCAATGCCTTTGTGAATATAAGGATGATTCACACGTATTGTTGCCGCGATCGGTTTGCTCAGCTCAGGATCAATGATCTCAATATCGCTTTCAAACGACTTTGGCATGCCGGTCGCATAATGCTCAATGCGAAAATCCTTCAGCGCCACTGTAAATGGCAAATCCTGCACCAGATAGCCGTCGCGCACGCGTACAAATGCCACATTATCGCGCTCACCTTCCGGCAAGGTCATATTGGCGCGAAACGACAGGTTATCCACGCCCAGGCGGCTTTCAGCAGGCACTTTGCGTGAAGAAATATCACGTGTCTCGATGATCTTCCACCCGAGCAACTCCTGCACCTTGAATGGCAGGTTGCCATCCAGCAAGCCGCCAAAACAAATCACGACAATCGCCACATGGGTAAAAATATAGCCCAGGCGCTGATGCGTGCCCAGTTTAGCGGCAATCAACACATCGCCATTCTCTTGCTGACGCGTTTTAAAGGTATAACGCTCTGCGCTTAAAAAGTCACTTAATTGCGTTTGTAGCGCCGCCACTGGCTGCGCTGTCGCCACACTGGCCTTGTGCTCAAACAAACGCAACGACTTTTCCGTGGCGTGCTCTTTATAGACCTGCCACTCCTTGATCATCAGCGGCGCATTACGGATCACGCACAAGGTCGTCGACACCACCAGAAACAGTAGAATGAGCAAAAACCAGGCCGCGTGGTAAACATCCAGCAAACCCAGCATTTCAAACAGCTCAAACCAGAACTGGCCAAACTTGACGATATAGTTGGTATAAGGCTCATTTTGCTTGAGCACGGTGCCAATAATCGAGGCCACACCCAATAGCGTCAACAGGCTCACAGCAAAGCGCATCGAACTCATCAACTCATACATGCGCTGCGATAAGGAAAGGGGAGCTTTCAAAACAATCTCTTTAAAATTGACTAGTTAAGTTGCACATACAGCGGCTGCCATATCCTGCAACAACGCAAGACGCGCACGTGTGGACGACATCTACCGCAAAAGGTTGCATAGGCTGACAGTAAAAAAGGTGGCCGCAGCCACCTTTTTTCAATTAGTCACAACTAGCGCAAACCTTGGATGTAATCTGCAACAGCCTGCATTTCAGCATCACTCATTTTTGCCGCGATCGTCATCATCATCGGCGCATTGGCACGCTCCCCGGTGCGGAAAGTTCTCAATTGCTGTACCGTATAATCTGCATGCTGACCGGCCAAACGTGGAAACTGTTTAGGCAAACCGGCACCCGTGGCACCATGACAAGCCGCACAGGCAGGCACTTGTGTTGCCGCAATGCCACCACGATAAATCTTCTCGCCCAAAGAGCCCTTGCCATTGCTCTTCGCCTTGGCCAACTTAATGCTCTGGCTAGAGAAGTACTTGGCCAGCCCTTCCATATCCTCTGGGCTTAACGCACCGGCCATCCCGGACATCACCGCATTGGCGCGCGTCCCCTCCTTAAAATTGTTCAATTGCTTGAGCAAATATTCAGGATGCTGGCCCGCCAGTTTTGGGTTGGTGGTAATCACGCTGTTACCGTCTGCGCCATGACAGGCCGCACACACATTTTGCACAATTTTTTCAGGCCCGTTCACCACCGGCGCGGCCTCAGTGGTCGCAGCATCCTCAGCAAATACTGGCTGCACACCCATGGCCAGTAGCACAAATAATCCAGCTTTAAAACTCTTTAACATCATTCTATGCCCCAACATTTTTATTCTGCGTCATTTTATCAAACAAACCTTGTTCGTGATAGCATGCATAGCTGAATAGTCCATAAAACCTTGAGGCAACTCAACTCCACCATGCCAGTTTTTCAAAATGCCCGCTTTCATCTGTCGGCACATCATCTTCGCGACCTCCCACCTGCCAGTGGCATCGAGGTCGCTTTTGCCGGACGCTCCAATGCGGGTAAATCAAGCGCGCTTAACACATTAGCCAATCATAATCGGCTGGCATTTGTCAGTAAGCAGCCAGGCCGCACGCAATTAATTAACTTTTTTACGCTGGGTGACGACAAGCATCTGGTTGACTTGCCTGGCTACGGCTATGCCAAAGTGCCAGAAGCCATGCGCATGCATTGGCAAAATGTACTGTCACGCTACCTGAGCGAGCGCCAAAGCTTGGCCGGTTTAGTCCTCGTGATGGATAGCCGCCACCCACTCACACCGCTAGACAGGCAAATGCTGGACTGGTTCTGTCCTTCTGGCAAACCAGTGCATGTATTACTGACCAAGAGTGACAAACTGTCTCGCAGCGAGTCTACTATCTTGCTCGGCAAAATACGCAAAGAATTGCACAGCGGCTGGGGCGAGAAAATTACCGTGCAGTTATTTTCAAGCCTGAAAAAACTCGGCGTGGATGAAGCAGAAAAAGTGCTCGGAGAATGGTTTTTCGGCAACGCGCCTGACACGCAGGACGAAGCCGCCGCCAGCGAATAAAAAAAGCAGACATTAAGTCTGCTTTTTTGTTTTTGTGCGCCAGCCATTAGCGCTTTTTAAATACCAGATCCCACACACCGTGCCCCAACTTAAGACCACGATTCTCAAACTTGGTCAACGGACGATACGCCGGCTTTTCAGCATAATCCACCGCCGTATTTTGTAGCTGCGCTTCCCCCTGCAACACCTCAAGCACCCACTCGGCATAGTCCTGCCAATCAGTCGCCACATGAATGTAAGCGCCCGCTTTCAATTTAGTGCAAAGCAGCTGGACAAATTCCGCCTGAATCAAACGGCGCTTATGGTGTCGCTTCTTATGCCAAGGGTCGGGGAAGAAAATATGCACGCCATCCAGCGAGCCATCTGCCAGCATATTCTGCAGCACTTCCACCGCATCATGTTGAATGATACGGATATTGTGAATATCGCCCTCTTGCATCAATTTGAGCAAACTACCAACACCCGGTGTATGCACCTCGACTGCCAGAAAATCACAATTCGGCAAAGTTTGAGCAATCTTGGCCGTGGCATCGCCCATACCAAAACCGATTTCAAGGATTTTGTGACTATCGGTGCGGCCAAACGCCTGGTTTAAATCTAGCGCCTGATCGGTATATTCAATGCCGAATGTCGGCCAAGCTGTTTGCAGCGCGCGCTCCTGGCCCTTGGTCAAACGGCCCTGTCGCAACACAAAACTGCGGATACGGCGCTGATAAGGGGCTTCGGAAGAGTCTGGAGTTTGGTCGATTTCAGTCATGGGGCGCATTATACTTTAAGAGTTTACGTTTCCTTAGAGCGCTGATTCACATAGGATTCATTCAAAAGCCTTTTTCGCCTTGCTGGCGAGTTACTTTTTTTGCTTGCACAAAAAAAGTAAGCAAAAAGAGGGCGCCCAGCCATCACGGCCTAAGGGCTCACTGGCGATGCTCAACTTAGGACTTTCGTCCGATGCTTTGCTGGACTTAGGCATAAGCCGGTCACGAAACTCGCCCTGACAAGCCACACACTTCGTGGCTTGTTGCGGAGCTCAAACAGCCGATGGCCGACTACCCCCACTTCGTCTC
>CAYPZE010000110.1:0-5985 GCA_964415305.1 uncultured Methylotenera sp. | reverse complement strand
GACGACGGCCGAGGCTCCCGACGACAACCGGAGCATCGTTCTGTCCGAAGAGTCCGCAACCGGGGCTTCAGTACGCAACTGGGTGGCGGCAGGCAACGTCATCATCAGGGTGGAAGCGGACTACACCGACGGCTCGGAGCGGTCTCTGGCCTTCCACCTCGCTCTTTCAGGAAGCTTCGATCCGGTCGGTAAGTTTCTTCGCCTCAGCATCCCGGCAACCGACGAGATAGAAGCTCACCCCGGGATGGCGTGTGGCGAATGGAAATCGTACCAAAACGTAAATGTACAGAGAGATAAGACACGCCTTTGACGGCCGGGTAATTACGCGCGTCATGATAGTGGTCAATACGCTGCAGAAAATCGTCAAACAACTGCCGGGCCCCCGCCATGCCGGTCGGTACGCGCAAAGCCGCGAGATTGGTGCGTGCAAACCCTAGCGACGCTAAGCTTGGCATAGGCTCAGGCGACAACTGCGCCAAATGGCTCGTATATTTTTTAACTGGATACGCCTTCAAATAAAAGGCATTCAACTTAGCCAGATGGGCATTTTTATACGGGGTAAACACGCCGTATGGCTTGCCGGTTTGCGTCATCACCTCGTCTTGTTCAAACAGCACCTGATCCTTGAACAAATGCAGGGTTAACCCCGCGTTAAGCAGCGTCTGCGCCACAGCAGCATCGCGTGCAATCGCCAGCGGCTCGTAATCTTTGTTAGCATAAACAGCCGTCACATTAAGCGTTTGCGCCAAGGCGGGAATTTCTGCCTGCGCACGGCCATGACGCACCAGCAGATCACCGCCTTGCGCTTGCAACGTCTGCTTGAGTGCCTGCACGCTCTCCCAGATAAACTCTACCCGGCGATCCTCTTTATCACTCAAGGCATCCAGAATATCGGTATCAAAAACAAAAGCGACATACACTTGCGTATGCCGCTTTAAGGCGTGATAGAGCGCAGCATGATCATCATCGCGCAAATCGCGACGCAACCAGACCAAGGCATTAGACATAGTTACTCTCTATGATAGGGATGTCCGCTTAGAACCGTGTGTGCGCGATAAAGTTGCTCGGCCAGCATCACACGCACCATGCCATGTGGCATGGTCAGTTTAGACAGGCTGAACAGCCACTGCGCCTGGGTTTTAAGCTGTGCGTGCAAACCGTCAGCACCGCCAACCACCAGGGACACATCTCGACCCATTTCTTGCCAGCTTTTGAGTTTTTCAGCCAGTTGCAAGGTGGTCACCGCCTGCCCGCGCTCATCCAGCGCCACCAGGTAATCTTTACCAGCCACTTCCAGGATGCGCTTGGCCTCAGCCTCTTGCACGACTTCACTGTTTTTACCGGCCGCCCGTTTATCGGGCTTGATTTCAATAATGCGAGTGTCGAGCTCACGCGGCATGCGCTTCAAATACTCGGCGCAGGCGCTTTCAACCCAGTCTGGCATTTTATGGCCAACCGAGATGATATTGAGCTTCATACCTGGAGAGGAGGTGTACTTTTAGGCAGCAGCCGCCGTGCGGCGCGTCTGTGACTCGGTCCAAAGTTGTTCGATGTTGTAGTACGCGCGGGTGGTTGGCACCATGACATGGACGACGATATCGCCTAAATCAACCAGCACCCACTCGCCCTCTTTTTCGCCTTCAACACCGCGGGCTTCTATACCCTTTTCTTTGAGCTTTTCACGGACGTTATCGGCAATCGCTTTGCATTGGCGGGTAGAGTTACCACTGGCAACAACCATGTAGCTGGTCACCGCGGTCATCCGGCGCACGTCCATGACAGTGATGTCAAAGGCTTTAATATCTTCCAGCGCGTCGACGACGGCCAGCTTCATGTCGTCTAGCGACATGCCATCAATGTGTGGTTGCATAGGGGTACTCAAAATCAGGCGGCTTGCGCAGGGATATGGTTTTTTTGCTCGACAATCCGGTTTTGTGCATCGACATAAACCAGTTGCGGGTGGTAATTGATCAATTCGGCTTCGGTATATTGCGAATAGCTGGCAATAATAATCAAATCGTCAGGATCGGCTTTATGCGCGGCAGCGCCATTCACCGAAATCACGCCTGAATGGCGCTCGGCACGAATGGCATAAGTTGTGAAACGCTCACCATTGTTGATATTGTAAATCTGGATCTGCTCATATTCGTGAATATTGGCGGCCTCCAGCAAGGCTTCATCAATCGCACAGCTGCCTTCATAGTGCAGCTCGCTATGCGTCACACGCACTCGATGCAGCTTTGATTTCAACATGGTTCTTTGCATTGCGTCCCTTAGCTCCAACTTCCACTCGCGCGGAAAAGGTCGTAATTATAAAGTTATCAATGGCTTAGCGCAAAATAAATTTATCAAAAAACACACTCAGTCACCGCCGACACTGACTTCACAGTTATCGATGAGCCGCGTCTTACCCAATCGAGCCGCCGCCAAAATCACCCAGTCACGCGTCTGCGCATCCGGCAAGGTCAGTGACTGTTGGCGTCGAATCTCTACATAATCGACCTGCCAGCCCTGCTGACTGAGCGCCAAACAGGCTTGTTCGCGCAACGCCGCATAATCGCGCTGACCGGACAGCAACGCCTGTTGAATGCTTTGCAACTGCTGGTTTAACTGTGCAGCTTGTGTTTTTTCCGCCTCGGTCAGATACGCATTTCTTGAGCTCATCGCCAGCCCGGATGGCTCGCGTGCCGTTTCTCCGGCAATAATCTCAATCTCAAAATTGAGCTGCCGCACCAGGGCGCGGATCACCATCAGTTGCTGGTAGTCTTTTTTGCCGAATACCGCCACCTGTGGCTGCACCATATGAAACAGCTTGGCGACCACCGTGGCCACGCCAGCAAAATGCCCAGGGCGACTGGCTCCACATAAGTCATCGGCCAATGGTGGTGGTTGAATCACCACCTGCTGATGCAAAGACTGGCCATCAAAATCGGGATACATCTCAGCCACCGATGGTGCAAACACCACGTCTGCGCCCACAGCTTGCAATTTGTCGCAGTCAGCCTGCAAGGTGCGCGGATAACTGCCAAAATCTTCATTGGCGCCAAATTGCAGTGGATTAACGAAGATACTCACCACCACCAGGTCCGCATGCTGCTTCGCCAGGGTCACCAATTGGCAATGCCCGGCATGCAAATTCCCCATGGTGGGCACAAAACCCACACGCTGATCACCGCAACCAGCAAAATATGTACGCAATTCGCGCAAGGTATGAAACAACTGCATTTAGACTCTTCAACTTATTCGGCAACCACCAGAATAACCAATATATCACACAGCGCAATACATAGGCCTGGCGCGCAAAAGATTGCCTTGCCGACAATTGACAAGCATGCAAGTCCGCGCCTATAGTCACCATTTGCAACTATCTACAATAATTAACATCAGGAGTAAGTGAATGAGTGTGATGACCGAATTTAAGCAATTTGCGCTAAAGGGCAATGTCATGGACCTGGCGGTGGGTGTCATCATCGGCGGTGCTTTTGGCAAAATCGTCGATTCCATGGTTAACGACATGATTATGCCGGTCATCGGCAGAATTTTTGGAGGCTTTGATTTCAGCAATTTATATGTGCCACTTAACGGCCAATCAGCAGATTTAGCTCTGGCAGAAGCCAAAAAACTGGGCGCTGTGCTGGCCTACGGCAACTTCATCACCATCGTACTTAACTTTATCATTCTGGCTTTTATCATTTTTCAAATGGTCAAATTCATGAATAGCCTCAAACAGGCAGAACCTGCACCAGCGCCGGCAGCCACGCCAGAAGATATTGTGTTGTTGCGTGAAATCCGCGACAGCCTGAAAAAATAAGTTTTTGGCAGTGTCCATATGACAAAGGGTGCCAAGGCGCCCTTTGTTTTTCAACTCGGCCTAATCAGCGTTTATAAATCCGCTGGATTAGGCTGTACCTCATAGGTCTGGCCAGTACTAGCATCAGAACCATCGTTATTCAGGAACACCACCACACTGACCTGATCATCAATCAGGTCCAGCTCTGTCGTCGGATAATAAGCCCCGGCGGCATCTTTATTGATGTTGTGATAATGCCAAATTGAAGCAACCACGCGGCCACTATCCTTTAACTTCACATCCTCAGCCCGTGCCGGCTCACCCAATAAAGCGAGGAGCTGGGCACGATTCAGTTTACCCACCGCATCGACAAAGCCTTGCTCATCCTCTGGTAATTTACTGACAGTGGTGCCCGCCACCGCGCCAACGCTCAAAGACAATAATGCAACAGCCACCACCCCACCCAACCAAGCTTGTGCTCTCATCACGACTCTCCTTTATATTCAGAAACTCAGGCAATTAAAACAACAATAGGTTCACATCAGGGCATGACGCCTTACACTGACTCGATCGGATAGGCCTCTTCCGGCAACTGCTCGACCAGTAACACATGGACACGGCGACTATCGGCGTGTACCACGGTCACACTTAAGTTATCAATGCGGACATGCTCACCACGCTTAGGCAGGTGACCAAAGTGGTTAACCACCAGGCCGCCAACGGTAGAAAACTCTTCGTCGCTAAAGGCGGTTCCGATGGCTTCATTAAATTCGGGGATTTCAGTCAGGGCCTTGACGCGGTATTTGCCTGGCTCCTGCTGAATAATATTGCTTTCGTCTTCGTCATCATCGTATTCATCTTCGATGTCGCCAACAATTTGCTCAAGTACATCTTCAATGGTGACCATGCCTGCCACGCCACCATACTCATCGACCACAATTGCGATATGGTTACGGTTGCTGCGAAACTCTTTTAACAATACATTCAGGCGCTTGGATTCGGGAATAAACACCGCTGGGCGCAACATATCGCGCAGCTCAAACGACTCATTGGCGTAATAGCGCAACAAATCTTTGGCGAGCAAAATGCCGATGACATCGTTTTTATTATCTTCAATGACAGGAAAACGCGAATGCGCCGTTTCAATCACAAACGGCAAAAAGCTTTCTGGTGGCTGTGCAATATCAATGACGTCCATTTGCGAACGCGGGATCATGATATCCCTGACCTGCATTTCACTGACCTGCAGGACACCTTCAATCATAGCGAGCGAATCGCTATCCATCAGGTGATTTTCATAAGCCCCATGCAGCAACTCAACCAGTTGCTCTCTGTCTTCCGGCTCGCGCAGAAGAAAGTGACTTAATCGTTCTAAAAGAGAGGGTTTGTGTGACAACTTATCCGGCTCTGAAGCCATAGTTACTGCTGAAAACAGCATCCTGTATAACGCGTTAACTTAAGCATACATGAAAACAGATGGCAATGTCACCTTCCTCCCTTTGCTTGGCTGACTTATTATAGGCATCGTGACAAGCGCCAGCATTCGCAAAGATTTGTTACCGAACACCTCAAACAAACGCTATAAAAGATTTAATTTCTGCTAAATTAACGCCTATGTTGAATCGCCTACCGCCCCCCTTACGCGCCGTGTTGCAGTCACTCACTTTCAAGGTGATTGCCGGGCTGTTTGTTTTTTATTTTCTATTTGCCTGGCTAGCGATTAATCCGCTGGCAAAATGGCTGCTGCCTTGGGTCGCCGAGACACAATTGGCCAGCAAAGCCAGCGTAGAAAAAGTCACATTTGACCCGCTACGCCTCACCGCCACCATCGACAAACTGGCACTGACTGAAAAAAATGGCGCGCCGCTGGCCTCGTTTGACAAGCTAGTGGTGGACGTGGAAGCCAGCGGCCTGTTTGACTGGGCCTGGAAGCTCAAACAGATTGCACTGACAGCCCCGCGCGTCAATGTTCATATATCAAAACAGGGGCGACTTAACTGGGCTGACCTCATTGCAAAGCTGAACGAAGCCCCGTCACCACCGAGCCCGGACCTGCCGCGCGTGATCATTGAAAACATTGCCATCAGCCAGGGCAATATCGACTACCAGGATGCGCAGCATGCAACACCGCTGCAAGCCTCCATCAAGCCGCTGGACTTTGAGCTGGAGGGTTTTTCTACGCTGCCCAAAGATCG
>CAYPZE010000109.1:3020-5994 GCA_964415305.1 uncultured Methylotenera sp. | reverse complement strand
CCCAAACTTACTGCATATTGGTTATCAATTTAAATAAGAAAGGATATTTAATCTTATGTCTTGGCTCTCATACATTGGCATGGAAAATACCAGCGAAGCGTTTGTGCTGGTTAAAACCTTACTCAGAATTTTTCTGATTGTAGGGGTCGCCTATTTTTTGAATAGATTGACCAAAAAACTCATCACGCGTTTACGAGACCACCTCATCGGCCATGCTGATTCAAATATAGAGGAAATTAAACGCATGAATACCTTGAGCATGGTGCTGCGCTACATCGTCACCACAGTCATTATGGCAATCACGGTGGTAGAAATTCTGCACGAATTGGGCATATCCATCGCGCCAGTCTTGGCCGCTGCGGGGGTTGTTGGCTTGGCCGTTGGCTTTGGTGCGCAAAGTTTGGTTAAAGACTATTTCAATGGCTTCTTTTTGTTACTTGAAAATCAGATCCGTAAAGATGATGTGGTTGAAATTGCCGACAAGGCAGGCTTAGTGGAAGAGATCACACTACGCTATATTAAAATGCGGGATTATGAGGGGAATGTCCATTACGTCCCTAATGGACAAATCACAACCGTGACCAACAAGTCCAGAGACTTCGCCTTTGCCGTAATGGACGTGGGTGTCGCTTATAAAGAAAACATTGCCAAAGTCATGCAGGTGATGCAAGTTGTCGGTGCAGACCTTTACACGGATCCCGTATTTAGCCCTAAAATTTTGGATCAACTGGAAATGGCTGGTGTTGATAGTTTAGGAGATTCAGCAGTGGTAATTAGATGTAGATTCAAAGTAATCCCACTTGAACAGTGGACAATTAAGCGCGAATATCTACGACGCATTAAGAATGCATTTGACCAACAGAATATTGAAATTCCATTTCCGCATTTAACCGTCTATCAAGGACAATTGGCGGCTTGAAATTTGCCTACTCCCAAAAGCTGATCAAGATGGTTTTTTGAACGACTTTGAAGAATACCGCTTTTGGCGATATCGATAGGCAAATAATATGATAATGCCTGCCACGTTGGGGAGCCAGATATACCAGTGCGACCATGGAATACCATCAACCTTGAAATCCGAAATCGGCCAGAACATCGGTGTGGCAAAATATTGCAGGCTATGGAACGGAAAATCCAGCGTAATATGAAACGGCCAGGCTAGCATGGCGAAAGCAATATCTTTACGCCACCAAGCCACCAGGCCAATCACCGCAAACGCGATCACAAAGCTGTGGCCAACGGTGTAGGCCGGATAAATCCAACTGGGTAAGGTCGCCAGCGCTGGTTTGCCAACACTGTAATTGCCTTCTATCACGCGCAGTAAGAGTAAAGCGCCGAAAGAAATCAGGTCAGGCATGGCCCCCATGAGCGCTGCAAATTTAGGGTATTTGCGAAAACCAAACAGGCCATATCCCCATAAGGCGTGACTAAAGGTGTCCATGCCTGTCTCCTTTAAATTAAGCGGCTAATTGGCGGATAACCTCGGCGAGTTGCTCGGCCTGTGAGTGTACCAGGCTCGGATTCAAGCCTTCGACCATGACGCGGATTTTGGGCTCGGTGCCAGACGCACGTAACAGCACGCGGCCTTCGCCATTGAGCGCTGCCTCAGCCTGTTTAACGGCCGTTTGTACCGCATTCTGGTTGAGGTCCAGCTTTTGTTTAGTAGTGACATTGATCAGCACTTGCGGATACAGAGTTAAATCTGCGCCCAGTTGCTGCAACGTTTTACCACTTTCGCGTACCGATTGCAGCACTTGTAACGCCGCAATAATGGCATCGCCACTGGTGTGTTTATCCAAGGTAAGAATATGGCCAGAATTTTCACCACCCAGTTTCCAGTTTTTGTCCTGCAATAATTCCAGCACGTAGCGGTCGCCCACTTTGGCGCGACCAAATGGAATCTGGTGTTTTTGTAGCGCATGCTCCAGTGCCAGGTTGGTCATCAGCGTGCCCGCCACCCCGCCCTTGAGCTTACCTTTGGCATACAGGCCCATGGCGATGATATATAGCAACTGGTCACCATCGAGCAGATTGCCTGCACCATCCACCATCATCACACGGTCGCCATCGCCATCAAAGGCAATACCAAGGTCAGCCTGATGCTCAACCACCGCTTTTTGCAGCGCCTGTGGATGCGTGGAGCCTACGCCTTCATTAATATTGAGGCCATCCGGCTGGTTGCCAATGGCAATCACATCCGCGCCCAGCTCATGAAACACGGGGGGTGCGACGTGGTAAGTCGCGCCATGCGCACAATCGAGCACGATTTTAAGACCACGCAAGTCGAGATGGTTTGGAAAGGTACTTTTACAGAACTCTACGTAGCGGCCAGCGGCATCATCGACACGTTTGGCTTTACCTAGTTGCGCGGACTCCATCACCTGCATGGGTTGCGCCAACGCGGCCTCAATCGCATGCTCAATGTCATCTGGCAACTTGGTGCCTTGCGCAGAGAAGAATTTAATCCCGTTGTCGTAATACGGATTATGCGACGCTGAAATCACAATACCTGCCTGCGCACGCAAGGCACGGGTTAAATAGGCAACGGCAGGCGTTGGCATTGGACCGGTGAGTAACACATCGACACCGGCGGCTGACAAGCCTGCCTCCAGCGAGGCTTCCAGCATATAGCCAGAAATACGCGTATCTTTACCAATGAGCACTGTTGGGCGCTTACCGGCAGGTAAATGTTCGTGGCTGGCCAGCACGCGTCCGGCGGCATAGCCCAGCTTCATCACAAACTCAGGCGTAATCACAGACTCACCGACACGGCCTCGAATACCATCGGTGCCAAAATACTGTTTACTCATCGCTCTTATCCTTCTATTGCTTATTTTTTATGTGTTTATTTTAGTGCTGCCACGACTTTAAGTGCTTCAACGGTGGCTTTAACGTCATGTACGCGCAACAAATGCGCCCCTTGCATGGCACTGATCACCGCAGCGGCCACGCTGGCATGCAGGCGGGCATCAAC
>CAYPZE010000109.1:0-3010 GCA_964415305.1 uncultured Methylotenera sp. | reverse complement strand
GACGGATTTACGTGAGAGTCCGACCAGTAACGGACAATCTAGATCCAGCAGTTGCGGCAAGGCTTTGGCCAACGCAATATTGTGCGCACGGGTTTTACCAAACCCAAATCCTGGGTCTAGCATGATGCGCGCTTGCGCAATGCCCGCAGCCAGGCAGGCATCACGCTGTACACGCAAAAACTGTTTTACTTCAGCCACCACATCCTCATAGTGCGGCTCTAGCTGCATGGTTTGTGGTGTGCCCTGCATATGCATAATGCAGACACCAACAACACTATTAGCCACCGCCTCCAGGGCGCCAGCCTCCTGCAAGCCACGCACATCGTTCACAATGGAGGCCCCGGCGGCAATCGCCGCTCGCATAACTTCGGGCTTATAGGTATCGATTGAAATAGGCACGGCAATATTGCGTGCAACCAATGCTTCAATCACCGGGATCACGCGTTGCAGTTCTTCTGCCACGGGTACTGGCGTCGCATGAGGCCGCGTGGATTCGCCACCAATATCCAGTACCGCAGCGCCCTGTTCTATCAGATCCAAAGCGTGGGCGACAGCCACATCGACTTGATTAAATTGGCCGCCATCAGAGAATGAGTCTGGGGTGACATTCACAATCCCCATCACTTTAGGGGTATCCAAATCGAGGCGAAAACGGCCACAATCAAATTGCATGTGTGATTAATTTTCCAAAAAATAAAGGCTGGCAAATGCCAGCCTTGTTATTTTAACTGAAAGCCCGGTTGCAAAATACCCGGTTAATCAATGCTAGGCATTACTTTCAGTCTCATCGCCTTTCGCCGTTGGTTGTGGCGTCGGGTTGACTATGGTGCCTGAACCGCTGCCACCAGAACTGATGGTTGGGCCATTTTTTGGCTTGGGTGCACGCACTGGCAAACCGGCCATAATGTCATTGACCTGATCTGCATCGATGGTTTCAAACTCCATCAGCGCTTTAGTCATGGCTTCTACCTTGTCGCGGTTATCCTCTAGCAATTTGCGGGCAATGCCATATTGTTCGTCAAGAATACGGCGAATCTCGGCATCGACCTTCTGCTGCGTTGCTTCTGACACGGTACGTGAAGACATGCTACCCATCCATGAATCTTGCTCGCTACCGGCATATACCATAGTCCCCAAGGTATCAGACATACCGAACTTGGTGACCATATCACGGGCCATTTTAGTAGCACGTTCAAAATCGTTCGAAGCGCCAGTTGACATTTGATGCATGAAAATCTCTTCGGCAATACGGCCACCAAACAGAATCGAAATATCTTCCAGCATCTTGTCTTTATAGTTGCTGATACGGTCGTGCTCAGGCAACTGCCAGGTCAAGCCCAAGGCCCAGCCACGCGGCATAATCGTCACTTTGTGTACCGGATCTGCCTTTGGCAGCAACTTGGCCACCACCGCATGTCCAGATTCGTGGTAAGCGGTATTCAAACGCTCTTCTTCACGCATGACCATAGACTTACGCTCAGGGCCCATGAAGATTTTGTCTTTAGCGTCTTCAAAGTCTTGCATGTCGACCGTACGCTTATTACGGCGCGCCGCAAACAAAGCCGCTTCGTTGACCAGGTTAGCCAAATCCGCACCACTAAAGCCTGGTGTCCCGCGCGCCAGAATATCGGCTCTCACGTCCGGATCAATCGGCACTTTGCGCATATGCACATTTAAAATTTGCTCACGACCTTTGATGTCTGGCAAGCCCACCATCACCTGGCGGTCAAAACGGCCTGGACGTAACAAGGCTTTGTCCAGCACATCGGCACGGTTGGTCGCAGCAATCACAATCACGCCAGAGTTCGCTTCAAAACCATCCATCTCCACCAGCATCTGGTTCAATGTTTGTTCGCGCTCATCGTTACCACCACCCGTACCGGCGCCACGATGACGGCCAACAGCGTCAATCTCGTCAATAAACACGATACAAGGTGAGTTTTTCTTAGCGGTTTCAAACATATCACGCACACGCGCAGCACCCACACCGACAAACATTTCAACGAAGTCGGAGCCTGAAATACTAAAGAATGGTACTTTAGCCTCGCCCGCAATGGCGCGCGCCAGCAAAGTTTTACCAGTCCCTGGCGGGCCTACCATTAATACGCCACGTGGAATACGGCCACCCAATTTTTGGAATTTGCTTGGGTCTTTGAGGAACTCAACCAGTTCAGCCACTTCTTCTTTGGCTTCATCGCAACCAGCCACATCGGCAAACGTCGTGCTGTTGTTGGACTCATCGAGTTGGCGCGCCTTGCTCTTGCCAAATGAGAATGGACCACCACCCTTGCCGCCACCTTGCATCTGGCGCATAAAGAAAATCCAGACGCCGATCAGCAGAATCATTGGGAACCAGGAAACGAAAATGCTCATAAGCATGGATTCATGCTCTTCTGGTTTGGCTTCAACAATCACATTGTTTTTGAGCAGGTCAGACACCATCCATGGATCAGAAGGCGTGAAGGTATCGTAGTTTTTACCCTCATTAGTCGTCACATGTAATGAGCGGCCATCAATTTGCACCTTTGCAACGCGGCCATCTCTGACCTCTTGCATAAATTGTGAGTAAACCACTTGACCACTACTTCTGCCGGTGCCGTTAAATTGATTAAATACCGTCATCAGCAACAAGGCGATCGCTACCCAAATCGCGATATTTTTCAATAGATTATTCAAGGTGGTTCCTTAATTTAAAATCGAAAGGCAGGGAAGTCCCTATCTGGAACTATGGAGGCAAAACCAAACTTTTCAAGCCTTTAATGGCATTGTATACCCAATTTTTTGCTTGTGCGACGAAAACTAAACGCAAAAAAGCATTGCAATTCAAGGTTTACGCTGCAGACCCAGCAGATAGACTTCACTGCTGCGATCACGCGAAGCTTTAGGTTTACGTGTCACCACTTTTTCAAATTGGCCACGCATTTGTTTCACAATTTCATCAAATCCGCTGCCAATAAACACTTTGACCAAGAAATTGCCGCCCGGTTTCAACCATTGCTGACAAAAATCC
>CAYPZE010000108.1:0-6057 GCA_964415305.1 uncultured Methylotenera sp. | reverse complement strand
GTGATACGCGGGAGGACTAGGCAATACCCATTCCAAAGATCCTACTGGTTCTTCATCGGCCGCCGAAATTTTTGGCGTGGAACGTGCCGCCGTCGACAACGAACAGCGTCGCTATGCCAAGGTGATCAACTTCGGCCTGATTTACGGCATGAGCGCCTTCGGCCTGGCGCAAAACCTCAATATCGAGCGCAGCGCCGCCGCCAACTATATCGAACGCTACTTTGCCCGTTATCCCGGCGTGAAAGCCTACATGGAAAACACGCGCGCACTGGCCAAACAGCAAGGCTACGTAGAAACCTACTTTGGCCGCCGCCTGTGGGTGCCCGAAATCAACAGCGCCAATGTACAACGCCGCAACGGCGCCGAACGCGCAGCCATTAACGCACCCATGCAAGGCACCGCTGCCGACTTGATCAAACTGGCCATGATTGCCGTCGACCAATGGCTGACTGCCGAGAAACTGCAAACCAAACTAATTATGCAGGTACACGATGAACTGGTGCTGGAAGTACCGGATGCAGAACTGGCGCTGATTCAGGAAAACCTGCCCAGACTCATGCAAAGTGTAGCGACACTGGATGTACCCTTACTGGCCGAAGTGGGCAGCGGCAGCAATTGGGAAAGTGCGCATTAAAACCGTAGCCTATGTTAAGGTAATACATCAAACATTAACTAAAGGGAGTATTGGCAATGAAGTCGTCACTCATGATTGGGATTATTCTGGTTGCCCTCGGCACGGCCGGATTGGTATTTAAAGGCTTTAGTTACGAGAGCAAAGAAACGGTGGCCAAAATCGGCTCGCTGGAAGCGAGTGCAGAAGTCACCAAAGACGTCGAGGTCCCACAGGCGTTAAGTATCATTGTATTAGTGGCCGGAGTGGCCATGGTATTGGCGGGGCTTAAAAAATAAGCCCGCGCAGACGTCGTTTGCCAGTCTTTTCTGACAGGCTTTTCCTGCAATCACTGACAGATCGCATCACTCGTTATGGTTAGCATACGGTTTCATCACAACAACAAGGGAGAATCACATGCTTTGGACAATTATCGTTGGTATTATCGCCGGCTGGCTGGCTGGGTTGATTATGAAGGGTGACGGCTTTGGCCTGATCTGGGATTTGATTTTAGGGATTGCCGGGGCAGTCGTCGGCGGCTGGCTGTTTGGCTTATTGGGCTTAAGCGCCAGCGGCGGTCTGGTCGGCAGTATTATCGTCGCCACGATTGGTGCCGTGTTCCTGATTTTTATTTCACGCTTGCTCAGAAAAGCCTAGTCACACCGCAAGGTGTAAACATTAAATGCTGGAAAAGACGACTTTTCCAGCATTGCCTTTTTTAGCCAGATACATGGCAGCGTCAGCCTTCTCTAGCAACGCTTCTATCTCCTCTTTCTTTTTGGGCCAGGCAAAGGCCACGCCTATGCTGCAACCCACCGTGATTTCTTGTCCCGATTGCAAACGGATCGGCTGTTGAATGCTATCGATCAGTTTATCGGCAATTTTGCTGGCAAGCAGCCTCGGGTGCTCAATAAAAGTCAGCAAAATCACAAACTCGTCGCCGCCAAACCGGCACACCATATCCTCTTCACGCAGCACACCGGGAATACGCTGCGACAGGGTAATTAACACCTCATCTCCGGCAGCGTGCCCCAGTGTGTCGTTCACCGACTTAAAGCCATCTAAATCCAGAAACAATAAAATCATGCCTCGGTTAACGTTGTGCGCCTGCGCGCCACTGGCAATACCGCGCATCAGACTCATTAAGCCACGCCGGTTAAACAGCCCAGTGAGCGGGTCTTCAGTCAGCAATTTTTCCAGTGCGTTTTGCTGGGTGTGAAACGCGGTCATATCCATCAAAAAACTGATACAAAAGGTTGACTCGTTTTCAACCACCCTGGTCAGTGCAATCCTGAGCGGGATTTCGTGACCATCAGCATGAAACCCCTTACGCTCGGCCACCATTTTTTCAGTCGTATCCAGTTGCCTGCGTTTTTTGGCATAGGCGTTTAACTGCTTCCAGTCTGGGATCATTTTTGAAATATGTTTACCAGTGATACGCTGCGCCTGATAGCCAAACATACCCTCAAACGCGCGATTAACCGTCTGGATAAAGCCTTTGGCATCGGTGATGACAATGGCATCAATCGCATTTTGAAAGATCACGCGCATTTGATGCTCCTTGAACTGCAAATCTCGTGAGAGCTGACGTTGCCTGACAATCATATTTTGCGCGATTACGGCGCCAATCAAGGTGATGGCGCCTAAGGTGACCAGTGTGGATAGGTACCAGCGATCCACCGTCGGGACTGGCTCCGCGAATTCGGCCACACCCACAAACGTGGCGGCAGCCATGCCGACATAATGCATGATGGTAATGGCGGCACCCATCACCACACCGCTCACCACGTGACGCCACGCACGCAGCCGTTGTAGTCCCTCGCATTGCTGGCGAAACCATAAAGCAACCACGGCCAATAGCACCGCCACCGCCACAGACATCGCAACCCACCAAGGTTTAAACGTCATGTCCGCGGCAGTACGCATGGCTAACATGCCGCTGTAATGCATCACACCAATACCCAGGCCAATAATGGCGCCACCTAACCATAAATGCCGCATGCCCCTTGCAGATTGGGAGATCCAGCGCATCGCCGCCCAGGCGGCCATAAACGCGGGCAAAATCGATAACAAGGTGGGTACAGGCGCATACTTGACAGTGACACAGAGCTCGAATGCCAGCATGCCTAAAAAGTGCATACTCCAGACCGCGGCGCCTAAAGCGATCGCACCACTGAGCAATGCAAACTTTTGATCTTTTTTTGACTGAAACTGTTTGGCCTGATCGGCCAGATGCATGGCAAGAATAGAGGCAACGGCGGCAATAAAATACGATAAGACGACGATCCACTCCTCATAACGAGAGAGCAGGATGGCACCTGCCGGACGCACAAAATCAAACAAAAAGTTTGTCAATTGCTTGTATCCAATCACATATAGTGACTTCGTCAGGGGTGGCGTCACTGCATGGACGCTCACGTGATGGCGCTCGATTAAGTTTTGATGTAGTACCTTACAGCAACTTAATGTTAAAAGCGCGTGCTGGTATTATGATGACCTTGAAAAACACTTTCAAAACACATTTACGCAAATTAACTATGAATCAGTTCGGTATTTATATTATTGGCGACGAAATCCTGTCTGGCAAACGCCAGGATGCGCACCTGAGCAAAGTGATTTCGCTGCTATCAGCACGCGGTTTGCAACTGAGCTGGGCGCATTTTCTTGGCGATATTCCCGACCAGATCACCAGTCACCTCAAGGCCAGCATGGCCCGTGGCGATGTGGTGTTTAGCTTTGGGGGCATCGGTGCCACGCCAGATGACCATACGCGACAATGTGCTGCGGCCGCAGCGGGGGTCACCATTGAACGCCATGCAGGGGCGGTGGCCAATATTGAAGCGCAGTATGGCGAAGCAGCTTATCCCAAGCGGGTGTTGATGGCCGACTTTCCGCAAGGCTGCGATCTAATCCCTAACCCGGTCAATCGTGTGGCGGGTTTTAGCCTCAATCAGCATTATTTTGTGCCGGGCTTTCCGGAAATGGCGCACCCGATGGTCGAGTGGGTGCTGGAGACGTATTACAGCCACCTGTTTCACGCCACTGACTATCAGGAACAATCGATTGTGGTCACTGAAGCAGGCGAGAGTGACTTGATTGATTTGATGAACGACATGCTCAGCCGCTATCCGGCGCTGAAACTGTTCAGCTTGCCGCGCACCAACCAGCGCCGTACGACGGAAGTCGGCATGAAAGGCGAACGTGGCTTGGTCAACCAGGCGATGCAGGATTTAAAAACCGGGGTATCGGCACTCGGCTACCCGTGGGTAGATGTTTAACGGCTATGGATTGCCGCACGCAATGTGGCGCGTGTTGTATTGCGCCCTCAATCACCAGCCCGATTCCGGGCATGCCTGAGGGCAAACCAGCGGGCGTTGCCTGTATTCAATTAGACGAATTATTCAGGTGCAAACTGTTTGGTAAACCCGAACGGCCAGATTTTTGTGGCGGCTTGCAGCCCAGCCTGGAGATGTGCGGCGATGCGCAACAGACGCGTGAATATGCCATACGCTGGCTGAGTGCATTGGAGTTAGCAACCCAGCCAGACTTAAAAGCAAATTAAGGCTTGCGATACGCCCAGCGCATCATACCCAACCCGACCAGAATCATGGGCACACACAACCACTGCCCCATGCTCAAGCCCAGCGACAACAGGCCTAGAAAGCTGTCCGGCTCACGCGTGAATTCAACTATAAACCTGAAGCTGCCATAACCAAGCAGAAACAGCGCAGACACCGCACCGATTGGGCGCTTTTTACCGGCAAACGTCCATAACAGCACAAACAACACGATGCCCTCTAGCGCAAACTCGTACAATTGCGACGGATGGCGTGCGACCGCATCGACGGCAGGAAATACCATGCCCCAGTCAGCATTCGTCGGGCGGCCCCACAACTCGGCATTGATAAAATTCCCCAGTCGCCCGGCACCCAGACCAATCGGCACCAAAGGCGCAACAAAATCCATTAGTTGCAGCCAAATGACACCACGTTTGCGCGCAAACAAGGCCATGGCCACCATGACGCCAATAAAGCCACCGTGGAACGACATACCGCCTTGCCACAGCGCAAAAATCTCCAGCGGATGCTGCAAAAAGTAAGCCGGTTGGTAAAACAGCACATACCCCAAACGCCCACCCAGTACCACGCCCAAGGCGATGTAAAACAGCATATCGTCCGGATCACGTTCCTGCCAGGGTGAGGCTGGATCCAGCTTACGCTGGCGCTTGACCTGATACTGCCCCAGCCACAAACCACCAAAAAAGCCGACCAGATACATCAGCCCATACCAATGGATACCAAAACTGCCGATTTGTAATGCGATGGGGTTAAATCCCGGATGGGTAAACATACCGTGTCACCGTGAAAAAAGTTGCATTATACCTGCTCGCAGCGGCAAGTTCAGTCCTCTAATACTGGCGCCGATGGCATTTGCCAGACCGCTACTGCACTGATGACAGCTACGACCGACATATAGTAGCCCACCCAGGCCAGACCACCCTGTTGCACCAACGCCTGGGCAATGGCTGGCGCAAACGAAGCCCCAAGAATACCGCCCAGCTGATAGCTCAATCCCGCACCGCTATAGCGCACCGCCACCGGAAACTGCTCGGGCAAAAACGCGCCCATGGGGGCAAAGGTCACGCCCATCAAAAACAGCGCAACAAACAAAAACAACACGATCCATAACCAGTGGCCGCTGCCCAGCATGGGTGCCAGGGCAAAGCCCAGCATCACTGCCAGCACTTGTCCACAGAGCAACACAGGACGTCTGCCAACGCGATCAGCCGACCAGGCTGCGAGCGGCGTGGCGATGGCCATGCCGAGAATGGCCACACACAACCAGCCCAAAAATACAGGCCGGGCAATCTGCAACGTTTGTGTGCCATAACTGAGGCAAAACACGGTGGCGGTATAAAACAGGTGGTAACACACCGCCATCGCCAGTGCACCCAATACAATCGCCCGCCCATGCTGCCATAACAGCGTTTTTAACGGCCAGCGGTGCAAATGCTGTGCCGATTGCGCTTGTGCAAACACTGGCGTTTCGGCCAGTTTAAACCGCACATACAAGCCGACCATGACCAGGGCCGCACTGATGATAAACGGCACCCGCCAGCCCCACTGGGCAAATTGCGCCTCATTTAACAGCAGGCTTAATCCAAGAAAGGTCAGGGTCGCCAGTAAAAAGCCAATTGAAGGCCCAAGCTGTGGAAACATGCCATACCAGCCACGTTTGTTAGCGGGCGCATACTCGGTGGCCAGCAAGGCCGCCCCGGCCCATTCGCCTCCTAGGCCGATACCCTGCCCAAAGCGTAACAGGCACAGCAGCACCGGTGCCCAGACGCCCCAGCTGGCATAGCCTGGCAACAAACCAATCAGGAACGTAGAACTGCCCATCACCAGTAATGACACCGCCAGCGTCGATTTACGGCCAATGCGGTCACC
>CAYPZE010000107.1:0-6149 GCA_964415305.1 uncultured Methylotenera sp. | reverse complement strand
CCGCTTTGTCGGCCTCGGCTTTGGATTTCACCACGCCAGACAATTGCACCAGACCATTGCTGTCTGTCTCTACCTTAATGTCGGTCGCACTCACTGCTTTATCCTTGGCAAATGCGGTTTTCACTTTAGCCGTGATCACAGAGTCTTCAACCTTGGTGCCAAGCGAGTCGCCATCCGCCGCAAAACCAGCCATAGGCAATGTCAACGCACTCACTAACAAAAGAGATTTGAATGTGTTTTTCATGATGATTCCTTGTTGAGTTAATTTAACGAGGTTTCATTATCAAAAAAACAGCCAAAGTGATACAGACAGAGAACGCTGATCTTTGCGTAGGACATGGCTGACGTGGGTTTTCCTACACGTACTTCATAATAGGTAGCCACATTGTTATACCATAGCGCTACCTTGATCTTTGATATAAACCATGCAATTACATACTCAAATACTCGGCCAGGGCCAGCCACTCGTTTTACTGCACGGACTGTTCGGTTCGGCAGATAACTGGGGCACGGTGGCCAAACACTTTGCTCAGCACTACCAGGTCATCAGCATTGACTTGCGCAATCATGGTCGCTCGCCGCACAGTGACTCACAAACCTACGCAGAAATGGCGGATGACTTATTGGAAACATTTGATGCGCTGGGTATGGACCGAGTACACCTGCTCGGCCATTCACTCGGCGGTAAAGTCGCCATGCAGTTCGCGATGCAATATCCGGCCAAGGTGAGCAAGCTGATTGTGGTCGATATGGCCATGCGCGCCTATCCTGACAGATACACGCAGCTCATGAACCACATGCTGGCAGTCAATCTCAGTCAAATGGCGTCACGTAATGAGGTGGATAATGCTTTAAAGGATGTGATTCCTCATTTAAGGGTACGGCAGTTTTTACTCACTAATCTGGTCAAAAACGAAGCACAGTTACAGTGGCGAATTAACCTGCTAGCACTGAAACAGAATTACGCGACATTGATTGCAGCAGTTGCTGTACATTTTGACCAGCCGGCTTTATTTATTCGCGGTGAACGTAGTGATTATGTGCAGGAGCATGACATCACTGAACTGCAACAACATTTCCCCAAGGCTCAGTTTGTGACATTGCCCACGGATCATTGGGTGCATGCCGAACAGCCACAACTTTTTATAGATGCATTAGGAGCCTTTCTGGCTTAATTCGTCTGTGTTCACAAACAATCAGGCCACACGCTGGTGGCCTGATTGCGTTTATTTATAAAGTCACCACTGGAAAATCAATATCTGTCTGTGCGATGTGGTTGGTGTAGTTGGTCAAAGTGTTTAACGCAACGTGAGCGATCACTTCCAGAATCAGACCGTCATCCACACCTGCTAAATGCGCTTCAATAAAGTCCTGGTCAGAAAGTACGCCGCGTTGTTGCACAATTTTGACTGCCAGTTTTAATAAACCTTCTGTCTCGGCATCTGCTGCCTCAGCTTTGCGTGCCGCCTCAATCGCTTCAGTGTTAAGACCTGCGCCTCTGGCAATCAGGCTATGGGCCGACAAGCAATACTGGCAATTATTGGCCTGGCCAATGGCCAGCGCCAGTGACTCTCTTTGTTTGGCGGTTAAGCGGCCTTTGGTCACACCTTCACTCAAACTCAGGTAAGCATTTAACGCGACAGGAGCCTGCGCCAAAGTGGCAATCAAATTAGGGACTTTACCCAGTTTTGTTTTCACTGCATCCAGTGTTGTGTTCACTTCTGCGCTAGCAGTTTCGCGGTTGATAGTTTGAATACGTGCCATGATCAATCTCCTTGTTTGGTTAATTAAGACGCTTTGTGCGTTGGAGATATCATGCAATACTCATGATTATCAAAGGTCTCGTTATGTTGATCAGGAGTATCGTTTGGATCCGTTGTTACCCTTGTTGAATCAAATCTCGCTTTCAGCCAAAGTGTTTTTTACTGGGGATCTTTGCCAGGTGGTGAATTTTGATGGATCGGGCCAGGTTGGCCATATTCATTTGCTGCGTGCCGGCCAACTCGACCTGATGTTCAGGGGCAAGCCGCTCGCGCGCATCGACCAGCCCAGTGTGGTGTTTTTCCCTAAGCCTACCATACACGTACTCACGCCTGTGGCAGATGCGCCATGTGAGCTAGTGTGTGCCATGATTGATCTCGGTGCCAAGGTGCGCAGCCCACTGGCGACAGCACTACCTGAGTTTGTGATTGTGCCATTGAGCAATATGCAACAAATTTCACCGACCTTGCAGCTATTGTTTCATGAAGCATTTGAGCAAGAGTTAGGCAGGCAAGCTGCGCTGGACCGGCTGGCAGAGTATTTTCTGATCCAGATTGTGCGGCATGTGATTCAACATGGGCAGTTACAGAAAAGCATTTTTGCCGCATTGGCAGAGCCGCGTTTGGCACAAGCAGTCAAAGCCATGCACGAAAATCCATCGCATGCGTGGACATTAGAAACCCTGGCCGATGTATCAGGCATGTCACGTGCGCGCTTTGCAGCCAACTTTAAAACCACAGTCGGCACCACACCGCTGGATTACCTCACCGACTGGCGACTGTCGATTGCACAAAACCTGATCAAGCAAGGCAAGCCGCTTAAAAGCATTGCTGCGCAAGTAGGCTACCAAAGTGCCGCCGCGTTTAGCCGCGTGTTTGCAAAACGGCTGGGCGTGACGCCTGCCGAGTGGAATTAAACATGCTGTTCAGCCTGCATTTAAAAATATTCCAACTCCCATACAATATTTCCATGCCTGAAACGTCTACACAGCATGGATACACATTTTGAATACAACTTACTCATGACGCAGCAAGATTCTGTGATCACCGAAACCTTCAACAAAGAGAAGGCCAGGCTGCGCAGTTTCATCAGAAACAAAGTGCCGAATACCGGTGACGCGGATGACATTTTGCAGGACGTGTTTTATGAGTTTGTGTCTGCCTATCGCTTGCCCGAGCCGCTGGAGCAAGTCGGCGCATGGTTATACCGCGTGGCCAGAAACCGCATCATCGACCGTTTTAGAAAGCAAAAGCAGGAAGTTACGCTAGATCTGGATGATGAAGATGCGCTGTGGCTGGAATCGATACTCTCAATTGAAAACGAAACGCCCGCGACGCTTTATGAAAGAAAACAGCTGGTTGAGCAGGTGATTGCAACGCTCAATCAATTGCCGGTTGAACAACGGCAAGTGTTTATCGCCCATGAGTTAGACGGCAAAAGCTTCAAGCAGATTGCCGCAGAGACTGGTGTGGCGATCAACACCTTATTAGCAAGAAAAAGGTATGCCGTGACTTTCTTAAGAGAGCAACTGCAAACCAGTGACCCATCCTATTAATGTCTGAATTTTTGGAGAAATAAATGAGAAGTTGTAAAAGTAAATGTGCGGCCTTTGCAGCGTTAGCCGTCGTTGCCATCGCGGCGTTATCTTATGTGGTGATGCTGTTGTGGAACCACGTGGTGGTTTCATTAGCCGATGGCATACATGTCATTGATTACTGCCACGCCGTCGGGTTGTTGATTCTGAGCAGAATTCTGTTTGGCGGATTCCGCGGGCGTCATGGCCATCATCACAGACAGTGCTGCGGCGAATCCATGAGCGCAGATGAGGCAGAAAAAGTGCGTTGTGGCTTATTCAGCCGTTTTAAATCCAAACAGGATGCCGAGTAATCACTGCAGCCCAAGGTAGTAAGCGCTCATGAAAACAGCCGCTATTGATAGCGGCTGTTTTTATTAAATCAAGCTAACTCGTTGTGGTGCCAGATTGTTTGATCTGGCTTGCCAGATGATCAATAAATGCACGCACTACTGGTGGCAGCCCGCGTCGGGTCGTGAATACAATATGCAGTATCCCCAAGGTCGTTTTCCACTCAGGGAAAACCCTGACCAGCCGCCCATTTTTTAAATCCTGGCTGCATGTATGGTCCGGCAATAAGGCAATTCCAATACCTGCAATCGCCGCGTCTCGTACGGTTGAAAAATCCACACAACTCAATATGGGCTCGTGCCAGATGGATTTTGTGCCTAAGGCCGCATGATGGAACTGCCATTCGATCGCATGATTCTGGTCTGAGGTCGAAATGGTCGGTAGCACCGAGAGATTGTCCAGATTGGATTGATCTATCTTGCTGGCAAAGGCTGGTGAGGCAACGAGGATGCGCTCAGAGTGACCAAGTGTCCGCATCACCAAAGAGCCATCGGTATCCAATACGGTCCGCACCCTGATGGCAATATCGATTCTATCTTCGATCAGATTTACCGGACTATCCCCCGCCACCAATTGCAATCTGGCTTGAGGAAAAGCCAACAGAAAGGAAGAGAAAATAGGGGAGAGTGTTTCATACAAGCCTAGTGGGCAACTACAGCGCACCAATCCTTTAGGTTCACTGAGTGATTCCGAAACGATGGAATCCGCCTGTTCTACATCCAGCATAATCACTTTGCAGCGCTCATAAAACGATTGCCCGATTTCCGTCACCCGAAACCGTCGGGTTGATCTCTCGATTAAGCGCACGCCCAGCCTTTCTTCTAGCAAACCGATTCTTCTGCTGATGGTCGATTTCGGAATACGCACGCGTCGGCTGGCGGCGGCAAAACTGCCACCACTCACTACCTCAGCAAACAAAATGTAATCATTGATATCACGCATATTGGCTCATTTTTGGAACAATTAAACTCACAAAAGCAGTCTAGTGCATTTATTGGCCCACTGGCAATATTTCATCCATGCAGTAAACGTTCATTTCATGACTTAAAGGAGAAACATCATGTCAGCAACATTTGAAAATAAAGTCGTCGTCGTTACTGGTGGTACGAGCGGCATTGGTCTGGCCACAGCCAAACACTTTGCAAACCAGGGCGCGTATGTCTATATCACTGGCCGCAGACAAGCCGAGTTAGAAGCCGCGATTAAAACCATCGGCGGTAAGGTGAAAGGGGTTCAAGCCGATATGTCCAAACTGGCAGATATTGATAAACTCTATGACGTCGTGCAGCAAAATCACTCCCAGATTGATGTGATCTATGCCAACGCAGGCGGCGGTAATATGTTGCCGTTGGGCGCCATTACCGAAGATCACTATGAAGATATTTTTGGCCGCAACGTCAAAGGCGTGATCTTCACCGTGCAAAAAGCCCTGCCTTTGCTAAAAGATGGCGCGTCTATAGTCTTGACTGGCTCAACCACCAGCGTCAAAGGTACAGCAGCTTTTAGTATTTACAGCGCCTCAAAAGCAGCCATCCGCAATCTCGCACGCAGCTGGATTTTAGATCTCAAAGACCGTGGCATCCGTGTCAACGTTGTCAGCCCTGGCCCAATCAAAACCCCTGGTTTGGTAGAGCTGGCCGGTGACGACCCTGCGCAACAACAAGGCTTACTGGATTATTTAGGCTCGCAAGTGCCTATGGGCAGAGTTGGTGATCCTGATGAAGTGGCGAAAGCGGTGGCGTTTTTATCATCCCCTGATGCCAGCTTCATCAACGGAATTGAGTTCTTTGTCGATGGTGGCAAGGCGCAGATTTAAGTTGCAGTAAAACTAAAAGCCCTGCACGCAGGGCTTTTATATGGCCTTTTACATGGCTTAGATAACCCAGAATGGCCCCTCAAACATAGCGGCCGTTTTGGTTTTTTTGATGGTATGTCATACGGCAGGACAATCAAGCGGTTTAAATATCAAAACGTACTTTAAACCAATGCTATAAAACTAAGTACGCCATGGGTGCTTAGGCACATCACAAACCCCAGCGACATTCACGCCAGCTTGTGCGACCAAGTGATCATTTTCAACCGTGTCACCACTCACGCCAATTGCACCAATCAGCATCCCTTCTTCATCTACAATCGGTAGGCCGCCAGGGAAAGTAATCAAGCCGTCATTGGAGTGCTCTATGCCATATAAAGGCGAGCCAGGCACTGAAAGCTTGCCGATCTCACCAGAAGGCATGGCGAAGTAACAGGCGGTTTTGGCTTTTTTGATGGCAATATCAATACTGCCGACCCACGCATCATCCATTCTCGTGAAGCTTTTCAGGTTGCCGCCTGAATCTAGCACGGCAATACACATCTTGACGCCGATTTGTTTGGACTTTTCAACTGCTTTTTCAATGATCTCTTGTGCGACTTCAAAGCTTACGTGCATGTGATTGCCCCCAAGCGTGACTCCACGCCACCT
>CAYPZE010000106.1:0-6296 GCA_964415305.1 uncultured Methylotenera sp. | reverse complement strand
TAATAGATGCCTAGAAAACAAACATCTAGTTAAGCATAGAAGTGATCAAAGTGCGGATGCATGGAGTGAAATTCAACAAGGCAAGATAGAATAACTTTCCAAAGAAATATTTTAATAATATAATTTCTAAAGAAAGGATAAAAGTCATGACTACTGCAATCACAGATACTGCGATTAAACCCGATTCTGCACAGGTATTAAGCAAAGCGGTTGGTCGCGCTGCCGAGCGTTTGCAGCTTTCACGCGCGATGTTGGCGACGATTCTTGGCTTGAGTCCGGCGACGATTACACGTTTGTATGACGGCAAATACATGCTGGACCAGAAGCGTAAAGAGTGGGATTTTGCGCTGTTGTTTGTACGTGTATTCCGCTCACTGGATTCGATAGTGAGCAATGATGAAACGGCACGCGTGTGGTTGAATAACCATAACCTGGCGCTGAATGCACGGCCGATTGACCTGATTTCGCAAACGGAAGGCTTGGTGCGTGTCGTACACTACCTGGACACCTCACGCGGTCTTGTCTGAGGCATTTGCCTGGCGCGGCTTGGCCTGGCGTATGGTGGAGGCGCAGCATGTGGCGTCTACCATGAAGCTGGTGGATACAGCGGCTGAGCAGACTATGCTTGAAGCCCTGCTTGATAACAGCAAGCCTGCCTACCCCGACACCGCTGCCAAGCTGGACTATCTGCTGGCAACGCCTTTTCGATACCCGACGCGCAAAGGCGGCTCGCGATTTAGAGGGGCGAATGACCCCGGGGTGTTTTATGGCGCAGAATCGGTGGCAACGGCAGCCGCTGAGCTTGGCTATTGGCGCTGGAAGTTTTTGCTGGATGCGCCTGCTCTGACGCATATTGAACCTGTTGCACACACGGCGTTTCAAGTCGCACTTAAAGCGCAAGCGGTAGACTTACGCAAACATCCTTTTAATGCAGATGCAAGTTGGGTGCATAAATCCGATTACGGCCCGACTCAGGCCTTTGCACAATTAGTGCGAGAAGTGGCGTTGGGTTGTATTGTGTATCAATCTGTCCGCAACCCAGACGCGGCATGGTGTGTGGCGGTATTAACACCAGAGAGCTTTGCCGAGCCTAAACCCAGGCCAGACACCCAAACCTGGTGGTTAGCGGTGGGCCAACAGGAGGTGATTTGGCGCAGAGATCGTCAATCATTGACCTTTCAAACTGACAGCTGGAAGTCAAGTTAGCACGTTAATCATAGGTGTTTTATGCAAAAAACCCTTTAAATTGTTGAATTAACGATATAAATACTATCTTTACAATGTATACAACCCTAAAAAACTTTGATATGTTACCGATATATCACAATAAATATGATGCGCATGCATAAAATAAACATCGGGGTGACATTGAAAATGATGGATATGTCTGGAAAATATTTGTATAGCATTCGCAGTGCGAATGGCGTGTTGGTTGAAAATTTGCAGATTTTTGGCAAGTCGCGCAAAGAGGCTGACGCCAAGATTAGGCAGATGTATTGGCGCTGCGAGATTTTGAGTTGCAGCCTGGTAGGCGACGCGAGTGGGCGGACACCGCACCTGAAAATGCAATGGTTACGGCCTAAGGCTGCGTGAATAACATGCTTGAAAAAAGGCGCTTGGTTTCAAGCGCCTTTTTTATTGTCTGCGACTTTATCTAAAACAACGACAGGTTACTCGCCCGCACATTATTCCTGACGACTTTTCTCTGCAGCAGTTTTTTCACTGGGCTAGCACTGGCAGCAAACGAGGCTTCATCAAACAGCGATTGCTGCGCCGGGAACATATCGTCTTGCATCTGTGCGGTTTGCAGGTCAAACCGGAGTTCGCATTCTAACCACAGGTCAGATTTCGGCACGCAGCAGCATGGCAGGATTTCATCAGCGGCGATAAACGCCAATGGCAGCTCAACGTAATCAACTTCGCCATCTAGCATGCGTACGCGGCAGGCACCACAATAGCCGCTGCGGCATTGATACTCTACTTCGTGGCCGGTACGTTCCAGGCCTTCGAGCAGGGTTTCTTGCGGGAGCAGGCTAAAGCGGCTGTGCTGGCTGCGGATGCTAATCATAAATTATAAAAAGAAATAAATGAGCGAGCGGGATAAAGTGCAAGGCGTACGGAGCACAGAAACCGGAATGTACACGTAGTACATGAGGATTTCGAGCACCGCACAACGTAGCAATTTGCCCGCGCAGCCAATTATTACAACTCAAAGCCGTTCAAATCGTCTGCGGATACTTCAGAGTCAATTTGACCAATCAGGTAGGAGCTTAATTCCACCTCTTGCGGCGCGACTTGTACCGTATCTGACGCGAGCCAAGTGTTGATCCATGGAATCGGGTTGTTTTTGGCGCCGGGGAATGCGGGTGGCAACCCAACAGACGCCATGCGGCTATTGGTGATGTATTCGACATATTGGCACAAAATATCTTTATTGAGGCCGATCATGGAGCCATCTTTAAACAGGTATTCTGCCCACTGTTTTTCTTGCTCGGCGGCTGTTTTAAACATCTCAAAACACTCGCTATGCAACTCAGCTGCGATTTCGGCGAACTCAGGATCGTCCTGGCCGGAGCGCATGATATTGAGCATGTGCTGGGTGCCGGTAAGGTGCAAGGCTTCATCACGCGCAATCAGGCGGATGATTTTGGCATTACCCTCCATCACCTTGCGCTCGGCAAAGGCAAACGAGCAGGCAAAGCTCACATAAAAACGAATCGCTTCGAGAATATTCACGCTCATCAGGCAGCGGTAAAGCAGCTTTTTAAGCTCACGTCGTTTGACTGATTTGAGTTCGCCATTGATGATATGCTCGCCTTCGCCGAGTTGCGAATAGAGCATGGTTTGCTGAATCAGCTCATCGTAATAATGCGCAATATCTGTGGCACGTGCGGTAATGTTTTCATTGCGCACAATGTCGTCAAACATCACGGAGGGATCATTGACGATGTTGCGGATGATGTGGGTGTAAGAGCGCGAGTGTATAGTCTCGGAAAACGCCCAGGTTTCAATCCAGGTCTCAATCTCAGGCAATGACACCAATGGCAACAGCGCTACGTTTGGGCTGCGGCCCTGAATCGAGTCCAGCAGCGTTTGGTATTTGAGGTTGCTGATGAAAATATGCTTTTCGTGCTCAGGCAGGCCTTGGTAGTCGGAACGGTCTTGCGACACATCGACCTCTTCCGGGCGCCAGAAAAAAGACAATTGTTTTTCGATCAGCTTCTCGAACACCGGATATTTCTGCTGGTCATAACGCGCCACGTTGACGGGCTGACCAAAGAACATAGGCTCTTTGAGTTGTTCATTGTCGATTTTGGTAAAGATGCTGTAGGCCATCGCCGTGTTCCTAATGTTTAAGTTTTATTCTCAAACTGTTTTTTAAAATCTACTCATTACCCCACTGCAATAAGCGTTTAATCAGTGAGCGAGCGGGATAAAGTGCAAGGCGTCAGGAGCACAGAAACCGGAATATACATAGAGTACATGAGGATTTCGAGCACCGCACAACGTTGCAATTTGCCCGCGCAGCCATTGAGTCAACGCTTATTTAAATCTTGCAGGCGCCGCTGGCACACCCATCATCTTCCGCCTCTGTGCCACCTTCGGTCGCACCATCGCGGGTGTTGTGGTAATACAGCGTTTTAATGCCCAGCTTGTAAACCTGCAACAGGTCTTTCAGCAGTTGCTTCATCGGCACGCGGCCACCTTCAAAGCGGGTTGGGTCGTAGTTGGTGTTGGCAGAAATAGACTGGTCAACAAACTTCTGCATGATGCCCACCAGTTTGAGGTAACCCTCGTTGTTTGGCATTTTCCACAACAGCTGATACTGGTCACGCAGACGATCGATCTCTGGCACCACCTGGCGCAAAATACCATCTTTAGACTGCTTGACTGAGACCAGGCCACGCGGTGGCTCAATGCCATTGGTGGCGTTAGCAATCTGGCTGGAGGTTTCTGATGGCATCAGCGCAGTCAAGGTTGAGTTACGCAAACCATCTTTTTGAATCTCTGTACGCAGACTCTCCCAATCGAGCAGCAACGGCTCATTGCAGACGGCATCGAGGTCTTTTTTGTAGCTATCAATTGGCAAAATGCCTTTGGCGTAGGTGGTTTCGTTAAACGCACCACAGGGGCCAAATTCACGCGCCAACTGCACAGAGGCTTTGAGCAGGTAAAACTGAATCGCCTCGAAAGTACGGTGGGTCAGGCCCAATGCGCTATCGCTGGTGTAATTGGTGCCATTTTTAGCCAGATAATACGCGTAGTTGATCACGCCCACACCCAGTGAGCGGCGCTTATTGGTCGCATTAAGGGCGGCTTTGACCGGGTAATCCTGGTATTCCAGCAGCGCGTCGAGTGCACGCACCACTAAATCCGCCAGGCCTTCCAGCTCATCTAATGACTCTAGCGCGCCCAGGTTAAAGGCAGACAAGGTACACAGGGCGATTTCGCCTTCGGTGTCATTAATGTCGTTCAATGGATTGGTAGGCAGCGCGATTTCCATGCACAAGTTAGACTGGCGCACCGGCGCCACAGCCGGGTCAAACGGGCTATGCGTGTTGCAGTGGTCTACGTTCTGGATGTAGATGCGGCCTGTACCGGCGCGTTCTTGCATCATCAGCGAGAACAAGTCTACCGCTGGCATGGTGCGCTTGCGGATGCTGTCATCCGCCTCATATTGCGTGTACAAACGCTCGAACTCGTCCTGGTCGGCAAAGAAGGCGTCATACAACCCTGGCGTATCATGCGGTGAGAACAAGGTGATGTTCTGGCCCTTGATCAGGCGCTGATACATCAGGCGGTTGATCTGCACGCCATAATCAAGGTGACGTACACGGTTTTCTTCCACACCGCGGTTATTCTTCAATACCAGCAACGACTCGACTTCCAGGTGCCACAACGGATAGAACAAGGTGGCAGCCCCGCCACGCACACCGCCTTGTGAGCACGACTTTACTGCGGACTGGAACAGTTTATAGAATGGCAGGCAGCCCGTATGTTGCGCTTCGCCGCCACGGATCTCACTGCCCAAGGCGCGGATACGGCCAGCATTGACGCCGATGCCGGCACGTTGTGACACATACTTCACAATCGCGCTGGTGGTCGCGTTGATGCTATCGAGGCTATCACCACACTCAATCAGCACACAAGAGCTAAACTGTCTGGTGGGGGTGCGTACGCCAGACATAATTGGCGTCGGCAGTGAGATTTTGAAGGTAGACACCGCATCATAAAAACGCTTGATGAAGTCCAGACGCGCCTGACCTTTGTAGTTAGCAAACAGGCACATCGCGACCAAAATATACAAAAACTGCGGGCTCTCGTAGATTTTTTTGGTCACCCGGTTTTGCACCAGGTATTTGCCCTCCAGCTGCTTGACCGCAGCATAAGAGAAATTCATATCGCGCCAGTGGTCAATATAACCATTCAACACGTCAAACTCTTCGCGGCTGTAATCCTGCAACAGGTGCTGGTCGTATTTGCCCAGTGCCGTCAGGTTGGTCACATGGTCAAACAGATGTGGCGGCTCAAACTGGCCGTAAGCAATTTTGCGCAGGTGAAAAATAGACAAGCGTGCCGCCAGGTATTGATAGTCTGGTGTTTCTTCAGAAATCAGGTCAGCCGCAGACTTAATAATGGTTTCATGAATATCATCGGTACGAATGCCGTCATAAAACTGGATATGGGAGCGCAACTCCACTTGGGAGACCGACACATTGTTCAGGCCTTGTGATGCCCAATCAATCACGCGATGAATTTTATCGAGATTGATCGGTTCCTTGCGGCCATCTCTTTTTGTGGCCTGCATGGATTCGTATTTTGACATTAATGGCTCCCAGTTCAGGAAGCGAGGGGTCGCACAGCAAAGCACATTCAACCCAGGCAACACCCGGATCACCATCATAGTAAAAATGCACGCGCTGAAAGGCTAGTATGACAATCAGTTTTAACAATAGACCAATTGCATCTGCCGAGGACACCCCGCCTCAAACGTTAACAATAAAAATTTCACGGCAGGTCTCCTGGCTCTCAGGTCGTCATTATTTGCTTTCGCCTTCCCGAATTTCTTCAGTGGCATGCGTGGCAGCAAACAACTCGCTGATTACAGTTGCGGGGGCAGCCCTGGCTTGATGACTCCTGCGCGGCTTCACGCACCAGGTTCCCTATTAAATACAGAAGAGGACTCTCTATCTGCATACCGTATGGATGCGACTATAAAACAATATCTATGGCTTTTCAATTATCAAAAACACAATATATTGATTTATTTACCTTGACAGTGAGCAACTGATTGT
>CAYPZE010000105.1:0-6350 GCA_964415305.1 uncultured Methylotenera sp. | reverse complement strand
CCTTGCTGCAACTCCCAGTGATGACGCCCCATGGGCGTAAATTGCACCGTTTGGTGCTGACCAAGATCGGCTGGCGTGGTGATCTGCCCGGCAGACTGTAAATAATGCGGGCTGGCAAACAAGGCCCATTGTATGGTGCCCAACGATTTGGCAACCAAACTCGAATCCCTTAATTCACCAGTCCGCAAAGCGACATCGACGCCTTCCGCTACCAAGTCAACATAACGCTCGGTCAGCATGAGCTCCAGCGACAACGCTGGATAGGTGTGTTGCATCTGCGAGACCAGTCCACCCAGTAAAGCATCCCCCAGGTCGGCTGGTGCGGTCACCTTTAACACCCCTTGCGGTTGCTGGCGCGCTTCATCCAGCGCGGCTTCAGCCTCCAGCAAATAACCCAGACCGGTAGAGGCATGCTCAAAATACATGGCCCCGGCTTCTGTCAGGCTTAATCGGCGCGTCGTACGCTGCAACAAGGTCACCCCCAGCCGTTGCTCCAGCCGCGCCACGCGCGTGCTAATGGTAGAGGTGGGCAAACCCAGTTGACGGGCCGCAGCACTAAAACTACCCGCCTGTACCACTCTCACAAACACAGCCGTTTCATTAAAGTCCATAGCCATATTGTTCATTTAAATGAAAAGTAATTTCACATTTAACCATCTAGTCGCCTAAAAGTCATCCGTTTATAGTGTGAACCATGCAAACACGCAAACATTTCTGAAAGGGAATCATCATGAAAAAACTGGCTTTTATCAAACGCAGCAACGGCAACCACTGGGTGGGTGATGGTTTTCCGGTACAAAGTATTTTTTCTTACCGTGACATCGCCAATGACATTTCACCTTTTCTGCTGATGGATTACGCCGGGCCTGCCAGCTTTGAGCCCACCACACACAGACGTGGCGTCGGCCAACACCCGCACCGTGGCTTTGAAACCGTGACCATTGTTTACGATGGCCAGGTCTCACACCACGACTCGACCAATGCCGGTGGCACTATCGGCCCTGGTGAAGTGCAGTGGATGACCGCAGGCAAAGGCATTATTCATGAGGAATATCACGGCGATGACTATGCTCGCAGTGGTGGCCCGTTTGAAATGATCCAGTTGTGGGTCAACTTGCCGGCCAAGGACAAAATGACCGCACCTGGCTATCAAGGCATTACCCGCGATCAGATTCCAGAGGTCGCGTTGCCAGCTGAAGCAGGTAAGGTGCGCGTGATTGCCGGTGAATATGCAGGCCAGCAAGGCCCTGCCAATACCTTTAGCCCGATGAATGTGTGGGATGTGCGCCTGAATGCCGGGACACGCACCACCTTCACGCTGCCAGAAGGCCATACCACCGCCATTTTTGTGCTGCATGGCGCGGTAAAAACCGGCGAAGTGCATACTATCCGCCCGGCTGAGTTGGCGGTCATGCAACGCGAAGGCAATGAACTGGTACTGCAGGCGCAGCAAGACACCGTGTTGCTGTTACTCAACGGTGAACCGCTGAATGAGCCCGTGGTGGGTCATGGCCCGTTTGTCATGAATAGCTGGGAGGAGATTGACCAGGCCATTAATGACTTTAACCAGGGCCGTTTTGTCACCGCATAACGGCTTGTACAGTAGTCCAACATTTTAAAAAAGGAAACACGGTCGTCAGTATTTACGCTTGACGCTGACGGCCGTGATCTCCACCCAACTAAATCCATTGAGAGGATATTCATCATGAACAACAAACCTTATGTACGCCTGGACCGTGACAACGCGGTCGTTTTATTGGTAGACCACCAGGCGGGCCTGCTATCGCTGGTACGCGACATTGAGCCAGACCGTTTTAAGAACAATGTATTGGCCTTGGCCGATGCCGCCAAGTTTTTTAACCTGCCGACTATTTTGACAACCAGCTTTGAAACCGGGCCCAATGGCCCGTTGATGCCGGAACTCAAGGCACTGTTCCCGGATGCGCCTTATATTGCGCGTCCTGGCCAGATCAATGCCTGGGACAACGAAGACTTCGTCAAAGCCATTAAAGCCACGGGTAAAAAGCAACTGATTATCGCTGGCGTCGTCACCGAAGTGTGTGTGGCCTTCCCTGCCCTGTCTGCCATTGAAGAAGGATTTGAAGTGTTTGTAGTAGGCGATGCCTCAGGCACTTTTAACGAACTGACGCGCGATGCCGCCTGGCGCCGCATGGAAGCGGCCGGTGCGCAAATGATGACCTGGTTTGGCGTCGCCTGCGAGCTGCATCGTGACTGGCGCAACGATATCGAAGGCCTGGGTACCTTGTGCGCCAACCACATTCCAGATTATCGCAACTTGATGACTGCGTTCAATGCGCAACAAGTCAGGTAAAAAATTGACAACGCACAGAGGGCGACGGAACTTTTTTTAAGTACTTTTGGTCAAATTGATGTATTACTTTTCTTTGTGTGCATCACCATAAAGCATTTCCTACGCAACAATAGGAAAACAGCTTATTAAATATTCAGGTCAATTAGCGTAATCTGCAATTGTCGCGTATGTAATGAAGTGTCGAATGCATTTCGAGTTTCATTCATAACAAGACAAATACGGCAGCCTTCACGGCTGCCGTTTGTACTCAACAAATGAAGGAGTATGCATATGTTAAGCGGATCCAATACTCAACACAGCCAAGCTTACGCTACCCTCAAACACGGTTGCACAAATAACCATCCTCACCCAAGCTTTCAACAAAAAGTCTCTTGCGGTATCGTCCACAAGCCACGTAAACGAGCCCGCAACACCTAAAACGTATCTTTAATCAGGTGGCACGCAAAGCATTCACTCAGTGCCATGCACAAGCCATATGCAATCAAATCCATTCCGGGTAAATGGGGGCATTTTTATCCCCTCTCAAACCCGTTTAAGAACTGGGGGTTGTTATGCAACAAACTGCCGATATTGGAATTTCACCTCTCAACTATCAACCAGCGTATGAAGTGCTGGCAGACAGTGACACCCGTAGCCGGGAAAACCTGCAATACACGCTGCGTAAAATCTCCGAAATCACGGCAAGGCATTCTGCGTACAGTGCGCGCAGCGTGCATGTCAAAAGTCATGGGCTGATTTCTGCCGAAATGGAGATTTACGACAACCTACCCGTGCCATTGGCACAAGGCATGTTTGCCAAAGCCCAGACCCTGCCGCTGGTCATGCGCTTTTCAACGGTGCCTGGCGATATTTTGCACGACAAAACCTGCACGCCTCGCAGCCTGGCTATCAAGGTGCTTGGTGTTAATGGCGACCGGCTGCCCGGCAGCGAAAAAGCCATCACGCAGGACTTTTTATTTGTAAACGGCGCCAGCTTCCTGTCATCCAGCGTACAGGTGTTTCTCTCCAACCTGAAACACATCGCCTCCACCCCAGAAACCAGCACCGAGTTCAGGCACTTTTTGTCGCAAATATTCCGCTCCACAGCCAGGCTGGTGGAATCACTCAAAAGCGGCCAGCAAACCCTGATCAGAAATCTACGCCAGTCACAAGAAACCAATATCTTAGGGGAAACCTACTTTAGCCAAGACCCGATTTTATACGGCAACTATATGGCCAAAATCGCCTTTGTACCAATCTCCCCTGACTTGCTCACCCTCACCAATAAACCGATTGATACCCTCGCCTCCGATGGCCTTAGAAAATCCATTGTGGATTACTTTATTGCCCACACCGGCGTGTGGGAGTTACGCGTACAACTGTGCACGGATATCAAGCAAATGCCTATTGAGGACTCTACGGTGATCTGGTCGGCAGATGTGTCGCCTTATATCCCCATTGCTCGCATTACGGCCAAACCACAAATCGCCTGGAGTCCTTACCGCTCTCATGTCGTCGATGAAGGCATGATGTTCTCGCCCTGGCACGGCATTACCTCACACCGCCCCTTAGGCTCTGTCATGCGACTGCGCAAAATGAGCTATGAAATGTCAAAAAAACAACAGCTAGCGCAAGAAGAAATCCGCATCTTCGAACCGACCAGCTTTGATGATTTATGTTAAAAACGCCAACGCCCAACACCAGAGTCACTCGGTCGTTGGGCGTTAAGGCCTTGCTTGGTTGCTGCTAAGGCAAGGCACTCAAGCTGACTAACGCAGTCCGCAACTCCGTAGCCTCAATCTCCCGCACCAAGCGCTTAAGCTCAACGCCATCTTTCATAAAAATCAGCGTCGGCCATAGTTTCACGTGGAACGACCGCCCTAGCCTGCAGCCTTTACCGTCTTCAATTTTAATATGGCGGATATTTGGGAAATGACTTAACTCAGAAGTAATTGTAGATTGCGCGGCTTTGCAGTAGCCGCACCAAGTGGCGCCAAACTCAAGAAGTGTGGCGCCTGTGAGGGTATTAATTTCTTCGCGGGTAGGTTCTGGTTTTTCCATTTTGATCACCATCAGATTCGAATACCTGACGCTTAAGTCAGCGCTTACCGCTTCATGCAACTGTCAAGGATTACTTGACAATTGCATAGCTTAACTCTCGGGTCATAAAATAAGACTTGTCGAAGTTCGATAATTTATGAGAGTTATTAATAAATTACTTTTAAAAAACAGTTGGTTGGAATACACTAAACCTATGAAAAAACATGCTTTGAATACTACAAATCAGTTTCTGAAAAAAGACGAAGTCGCCAAAAAAATGCGCGTCCGTTCAATCGCAAGTTCAACCGCTATTGAAACTGGTCAATCCATTCAGTCTATCGAAACTAAACTTAACCGTTTAGAAGCTGCTCCGCGTCGTGTAACGCTCGCATAACTAGCTTTTTCATTGACTCATAATTACAGCTCAACCCCTCGTTAATAGCAGCAAAGTAAGCCTCTTTATCAGCATCCCATCTTGAATAATCCAATTGAGGTTTATTTGCCTGAAGTGCCATCACATCTGCCAGAAGTCTGGAAATTCGGCCATTACCTTCTCTAAATGGGTGTACAAGAATAAATTCGATGTGTACTTTTGCAATAGCGTCTACTAGCGCTATTTCATCCATCAAATAACAAGGTGTCAGTACACCCAAAAACTTGCTCTCGAACTCTTGCAGCATAAACGGGATTTGGTTGGCCGCCGTAAAATGAAAATTACCTTTACTCATATTGACTGAACGCTCTTGTCCAGCCCAATCATAGACATTTCCTAACCACCTGCGATGCCATTCAAAAATATCAGCAACAGTCAGCTTTTGTTCGCGAGTAACATTCGACAACACATCTTGATACAAGGCATTCAGTAGCTCTAGCTCTGTATCATCCATTTCTGCTGGATTAGTAATCGCTAGTTTGTTTACGAGCACAAGATTATTCGAGCCAGGTTGATACATACCTTCTACATTTAGTGATGTGTCATAACGATTTGTCATATCAACTTTAATCTTTAGCTAGATCACCTGACTCGTCTAAATAAATAAACAAATTACAGCCCCACACTCTCAATAGCAGTTGTAACCCAATACTTAACAACTACTTCTGCGCGCAATTGAATACTGCTTTGTCCATCTTGACGGTTATACAGAATTAACTGAGTCATGTTGTTTAATGTAATAGATTCTGCTGATAAATCGTTTTAGAACCTTTACCCGTTGGAACGATGTTGTTATTTCGTAACCAATCCAACCACTGCTTTAACTGCTCAGGGGTAAATCTGGCTTTTGCTGGATGCCAATTTTCACGGACTTCTTCAATAATCTGCTCATCCGTCGGTGACACTTCGCTAAGCAAAAAATCATTCCAGGCACAGAATAAAGTTGCAATAATTTCTGCCTCCTCAGTATTCAATTTTTCAAATAATTTGAGTAAGCGATCAAGCTCCTTCTTTTGCCCAATTGGGCAATTGCTTTCAAAATATAAAGATTGCTCTTTCAGCGCTGGTTTTACACTATATATGAATTATCTTTTGCCTCGATGATGGCAATTGGAATATTGCTTTTGTAATAAAGGATATAGTCGGCACGTTTACGCTCGCCGCGGCTATGCAATTTGCCACGGACAATAATCCGACCATTGGTAAAACTTACTTCTTCGCGTACTTGTGTCTGAATATCCCAGCCAGCTTTTTGAATGGCTGGCGTGATAAATTTGGTGCAGATGTCGCGTTCGGACAGTTTTTGAGCCACCACATCCCCCCAGAATTAGTTTTTTTAACATCCTAGCAAATAATGCCGATGACTGGGGCCATTAGCTCTCCTTCTGTAGTAATTTACACCCTTCAAACAACTCCGCCACCCACTCAATAAACGCCCTCACCTTCGATGATAAATGCCGGTTTTGCGGATAGAGCGCATTAATCGGCAAACTCCCTGCCCCATAATCCCCCGTTGCCGAAGCGGGTGGAGAGCTCGGCCAGTTCCTGGCTGGTGGCGTTGAAGGC
>CAYPZE010000104.1:0-6446 GCA_964415305.1 uncultured Methylotenera sp. | reverse complement strand
ATTTGTATTTGTGTGCAAAATTAGCCTACGCATTCTGGTTTTAACAAACACACAATACTATTTATGAGGACTTAAGCATGCCAATAACGCTCATCTCACGCTTCTACTTGTTTGTCGTTAGCGCACTATTTTTGTGTACATTTTCAGCGTTTAGCTTTGCGGCAAGCGTGAGCGTGAATGCCACATGCGGGATGGGCAGTAGCTATCACACCCTGGCGGGCGCGACAGAGGGAAATTACAATCTCAATTGTGTGCAGGAATTTGCTAAATCCAACCTGAATTTAGCTCCGTTTGGTAATGCTGTCTCTACAGTCGATTTCAATTATGGTGAAGTTCACTATTTGGGGACCGCTAACTCAACATGGGATGCAATCAATGGTACGGGTGTGAATGTTAAAACCCTCGATACACTCACATTTTATAATCCATCCCTGAGCGTTGTCAGTGTGGATGTGACGCTGCTCATAGAGGGCGACATCTCTATCACGGGGAATGCCAGAGGTGCAGCTTCTTATTCGCTAGAAGTATTAAATGATGTAACTTATCCTGCCGTACAGGGTGGGATGGTGCAGTTGGCCGAGGGAATGCCTCCACTTTATCCCTATCAGTCTTCGGCATCCGAGCAGATACTGCATCTGCGTTTACCGGTGAATAGTGAGATCACCTGGAATACGGCCTTTAATAGTATTCTCAATGCCAATCAAGCAGGAAGTGTCACTATGGATATGTTGAATACCGCTAAAATGATTATTCAACTGAATGACCCAGGTACCACTTTTGTGTCGCAAAGCGGGGCTACTTATGGCTATGCTATCACGCCGGTGCCAGAGGCATCGAGCAAAGCAATGATTCTGACTGGCCTAATGCTGATTGTGGTCAGTGCCCAACTGCGTCGTAAACAGCATTAGCTGAAATAGGGTGGGGCTGCGTGTACCAATAACAATGCATACTGGACTAGACCGCTAGAGAATGGTTGTTTAAGGGGGGCGCCTTACAAGCAGGCGTATATGGCTTTGAAAACAAGTTTTTTCCTAGATTTTGTGTATGGTTTGAAAGACTCAATTGCTTTGCAGATATTGAGCAGGCAACTGCTTATTGATCTTGTCCAAACACCAGGGATGACGTTATATTCCCATGGCTTCACCCAAGCGGATAGGTTTGCCTGCATGCCACCTATCATTAAAGGTGAGTACGTCTTTTTCAAACAGCATCACGACCGTAGAGCCAAGCAGGAAGTGGCCCATTTCTTCGCCTTGTTTTAAGTGGATGTTACGGTCACTGTAATCCCAATGCACGACTTTACCTGGGCGTGGTGGATTGATGATGCGATCTTTGGCATCGTGCCAAACGGTTGCCATTCAGCCAACAATCGTTGCACCAACCAACACCAACACAATTGTGGGGTCAGAGTAAAAGTGAAGTATATAAAAATCTCGACCTAGGTTGACGTGCATTGTTGATGCGCATATATTATGCGTATCAACAATGGTGGAGAAAGTCATGTTATTCAATCCGCAAGCGCCCAAACGTGCCACTAACCTGAGCGTGAACAGTGATTTGTTGCGTCAGGCGCGTGAGCTTGATATCAATCTTTCTGCGGCTTTTGAAGAAACACTTTCCGCGCTGGTTGTCGAAAAAAAGCAACAAGCCTGGCTTGAAAAAAACAAGCATGCCATTGAGTTATACAACCAACAAGTTGAGGCGAATGGTGTATTTGGCGACTCCTTGAGGGCGTTCTAATGGCGCAGTTTAGTGTTTATGCCAATCATAATGCTGCTACGCGCGATCAATTTCCATATTTATTGAATGTGCAGAATGATTTATTGAACATATTGCAAACCTGTGTTGTGGTGCCGTTAACGCTGGCTACCAAGGTTGGCTATCATGCGATGGGTAGATTAACGCCGGTATTGACGGTACGTGGAGGCCAGTACCTGATGATGACGCCTCAGCTGGCCGGTATCGCTAAACGTGAACTCGGTGAGGAAATAGAAAGCCTCGCTGATGCGAGGCTTGAGATTATTGCTGCAATGGACTTTCTGTTGAGCGGTGTTTAACTCGTAGCCAGCTAACTTGCCATCGCTTCACCGAGGCGAAGCGGTTTGCCTGCATGCCAGCTTGCATTAAATTGCAGCACGTCTTTTTCAAACAGCATCACGACCGTTGACCCTAACAAGAATCGGCCCATTTCTTCGCCTTGTTTTAAGCTGATGTTGCGGTCGCTGTAATTCCAATGCAATACTTTGCCCGGGCGTGGCGGGTTGATGATGCGGTCTTTGGCGTCGTGCCAGACGGTGGCCATGCTGCCGACGATGGTCGCACCAACCAGCACCAATACAAACTTGCCATGTTGGGCGGATTCAAAGGTGCAAACTACGCGCTCATTACGCGCAAACAGGCCGGGGACATTGGCGGCGGTGAGTGGGTTCACCGAGAATAAATCCCCAGGCACATAAGTCATACTCAATAGCTTGCCATCGCACGGCATATGGATGCGGTGGTAGTCTTTGGGGCTTAGATACAGGCAGGCAAAGCTGCCGCTATCGAAATTAGCCGCTAGTGTCGCATCGCCGCCGACGAGTGTCTGGGCTGTGTAATGATGGCCTTTGGCCTGGAAAATCTGGCCGTTTTCAATGTTGCCAAACTGGCTGATGGCGCCATCAACCGGGCAGATAAACGCATTATTCGCGAGCGGTCTGGCACCTGGTTTGAGTGGGCGGGTGAAGAACAGGTTGAAAGTCGCGTAGCTGCTAATATCGCCGTTGAGCGCTTCTTCCATATTGACGTGGTATTTACGCACGAACCATCCGATAAACGCCGTGGTCAGGCGGCCTGCCTGCCAGTGCGCCAGCTTGCCGGCGGCAGCGGTGAGTAATTGTTTGGGGGCGATGTATTGCAGCAGAATGGCGAGTTTCAAGTCTATCCCTTTTTAAGCAGTTCCAGTGGGTTGCAGGAACTTGTTTTTATCATGTATTCGTTCGTGATTTTACAAATAAAAAAGCACAGGCGATATATCAGCCTGTGCTTTTTACCTACCGTTGTTTAATTAAACAGCGTTCGGCTTAGTTAAATTCCAAGAATTAGTTTTTAGATTGATCAACCAGTTTGTTTTTCGCAATCCAAGGCATCATGGCGCGCAGTTTGTTACCCACTTGCTCGATTGGGTGAGCAGCGTTTAAACGACGACGTGCAGTCATTTCTGGATAGTTAGTGCGGCCTTCCAGGATGAACTGTTTAGCGTAGTTACCGTTCTGGATATTAGCCAGGCACTGTCGCATCGCTTCTTTAGATTGGCTGTTGATTACTTGTGGGCCAGTCACGTACTCACCATATTCCGCGTTGTTGGAAATGGAGTAGTTCATGTTGGCGATGCCGCCTTCGTACATCAGGTCAACGATCAATTTCAGTTCGTGCAAGCACTCGAAGTAGGCCATTTCTGGCGCATAACCAGCTTCAACCAATGTTTCGAAGCCAGCTTTAACCAGCTCAACCGCGCCACCACACAGCACCGCTTGTTCGCCGAACAAGTCAGTTTCAGTTTCTTCACGGAAGTCAGTCTCGATCACGCCACCTTTGGTGCCGCCGTTAGCTGCAGCGTAAGACAATGCGATGTCTTTGGCTTTGCCAGAAACGTTTTGGTAAACAGCGATCAATGAAGGTACGCCGCCGCCTTTGAGGTATTCAGAACGCACGGTGTGGCCTGGGCCTTTAGGAGCGATCATGATCACGTCCAGATCGGCGCGTGGCACGATTTGGTTGTAGTGAATGTTAAAGCCGTGGGCAAATGCCAACGCTGCACCTTTTTTCAGGTTAGGCGCGATTTCGGCGTGGAAGATTTCTGCCATGGTTTCGTCTGGCAGCAATACCATCACTACGTCAGCTTCTTTAACTGCTGCTGCGATTTCTAAAGTTGTGTGGCCAGCGCCTTCAGCTTTAGCCCATGAGCCGCCGCCTTTACGCAAACCGATGGTGACATTCACGCCGCTGTCACGCAGGTTAGCTGCGTGTGCATGGCCTTGTGAACCGTAGCCCACGATAGTCACTTTTTTGCCTTTAATGATGCTTAAGTCGGCGTCTTTGTCGTAATAAACGTTCATGTCTGCTTTTGCCTTTCAATACAAATGCTTAGGTATAGTTTGAAAATACTGTCGATTAAACTTTGAGAATGCGGTCGCCACGACCAATGCCGGACGCGCCGGTACGCACGGTTTCCAGAATCGCGCTGCGGTCTATGGCTTCAATAAACGCATCCAGTTTGCTGCAAGAGCCGGTAAGCTCAATGGTGTAGCTATTGTCGGCCACATCGATAATACGGCCGCGGAAAATGTCGCACATGCGCTTCATTTCGTCTTTGTGGACGCCGGTGGCTTTAACCTTAACCAGCATCAGTTCGCGCTCAATGTGCTTGCCATCGTTGAGGTCCAGCACTTTGACCACGTCAATCAACTTGTTGAGTTGCTTGATAATTTGTTCAATCACATCATCGGAGCCTGTCGTCACGATGGTCATGCGTGACAGGGTAGGGTCTTCGGTCACCGCAACGGTGAGTGATTCAATGTTGTAACCGCGCGCAGAAAACAGGCCTGCCACACGTGACAAGGCGCCTGCTTCGTTTTCCATTAGCAGTGAAATAATATGACGCATTATTCTTCCCCTTTCAGGCGGCTCGCGGTGCCCGGGCTCAATACCATTTCGGACAAGCCTTTGCCGTTTTCAACCATCGGGAAGACGTTTTCAGTTTGGTCAGTTAAAAAGTTCATGAATACAAACTTGTCTTTTTTATCAAATGCTTCTTTGAGCGCGCCTTCTACATCGGCAGGGTTGGTAATGTTCATGCCCACGTGGCCATAAGACTCAGCCAGTTTCACGAAGTCTGGCAGGCTGTCCATGTAAGACTCGGAGTAGCGGTTCTCGTAGAAAAACTCTTGCCACTGACGCACCATGCCCAGGTAACGGTTATTGAGCAGGATCACCTTAATTGGCAAGCCATATTGCGCACAGGTCGACAGCTCCTGGATATTCATCTGGATGCTGCCCTCACCAGTGATACAGGCGACTTGCGCATTTTTATCCGCAAACTGACAGCCCATGGCGTATGGCAAGCCCACGCCCATGGTGCCCAGGCCGCCGGAGTTGATCCAGCGGCGTGGTTTGTCGAATTTGTAGTATTGCGCTGCCCACATCTGGTGCTGGCCCACGTCAGAAGTCACATAGGCTTCGCCTTTGGTCACTTCCCACAGTTTTTGCACCACGTATTGTGGTTTGATCACGGTGTCTGAATAGGCGTAATCCAGTGACTGGATGCCGCGCCATTCGTTAATCTGTGTCCACCAGTCAGCAGTATCCGTGGTCTGGCTTTCTTCCTGCGCCAGAATTTCGTTCATCTCGGACAGGACGGACTGCACATCGCCGACAATCGGCACATCAACCTTCACGCGCTTGGAAATGCTGGAAGGATCGACGTCGATATGAATAATGGTACGTTTTTGGCCGGAGAAGTGTTTGGGATTGCCAATCACGCGGTCGTCAAAGCGCGCGCCCACCGCCAGCAACACGTCACAGTGCTGCATGGCCATGTTGGCTTCATAGGTGCCGTGCATGCCCAGCATGCCGACAAATTGTTTGTCAGTGGCAGGGTAACCGCCCAAGCCCATCAGGGTGTTAGTTACCGGGAAGTTTAAGGCCTTAGCCAGTTTAACCAGTTCAGCTGCGCCATTGCCCAATACCAGGCCGCCGCCGGTGTAGATCATTGGGCGTTTAGCACCCAACAGTAACTTGACTGCTTTCTTGATCTGACCGCTGTGGCCTTTCAAAATCGGGTTGTAAGAACGCATTTCTACCGTTTTCGGGTAGATAAAGTCTGCGACGTGCGCCGTGATATCTTTAGGAATATCGACCACAACCGGACCTGGACGGCCAGTTTTGGCGATGAAAAATGCCTTCTTGATGGTAGGCGCAATGTCTTTGACATGCTTGACCAGAAAGTTGTGTTTTACACAGGGGCGGGTCACGCCCACCATGTCCACTTCCTGGAAGGCGTCCATGCCAATCGCCGGTACGGGCACCTGGCCGCTGATGACCACCATAGGGATGGAGTCCATATAAGCCGTGGCAATACCAGTTACCGCATTGGTGGCGCCTGGGCCGCTGGTGACCAAGGCGACGCCCACATCACCCGTTGCACGTGAGTAAGCATCAGCCGCATGAACGGCCGCCTGCTCATGGCGCACCAGAATGTGCTTGAAGCCATTCTGTTTATAGAGTGCGTCGTAAATGTGCAAGACCGCACCGCCTGGATAGCCAAAGACAAATTTGACTTTCTCTTCATTCAGGCAGGAGACAACGATGTCCGCACCTGTCATGGATTTGGCGTGAGTGTCTGTCGCGGAGTGGGCTGAAGCGTCCATAAAACCTTGATTTTTCGGCTAATAATTGTTGAACCCTAT
>CAYPZE010000103.1:0-6534 GCA_964415305.1 uncultured Methylotenera sp. | reverse complement strand
AGCTGAAAGAGGGCGAAGTAGTTTTGCATAGTCGATGACAGCAAATACACGCATGCTGCATGTATTTACAGCAAACGTTAAACGGTAAATGACTCGCCGCAGCCGCACTCGTCTTTCACATTCGGGTTGTTGAACTTAAAGCCTTCGTTCAAGCCTTCCTTGGTGAAGTCGAGTTCAGTGCCGTCGATATACACCAGGCTTTTCGGGTCGACAATGACCTTGATGCCGTGGCTTTCAAATGCCACATCTTCATCTTGCATTTCGTCCACAAATTCCAGCGTGTAGGCCATGCCTGAACAGCCCGTGGTTTTGACGCCCAGGCGTAAACCGAGGCCTTTGCCACGGTTAGCCAGAAACTTCTCCACGCGGTTGGCTGCGGTTTCAGTCAGGGTAATTGCCATATGCTTAACCTTGTTTGGATTTCAAGTCAGCAATCGCTGATTTGATTGCATCTTCTGCCAGCACGGAGCAGTGAATTTTCACTGGCGGCAATGCCAGCTCTTCAGCAATCGCAGAGTTCTTGATCTCTTGCGCCTGATCCAGGGTTTTGCCTTTTAACCATTCGGTCACCAGCGAGCTGGAAGCAATCGCAGAGCCGCAGCCGTAGGTCTTGAATTTGGCATCTTCAATCACGCCTGCATCATTGACCTTGATTTGCAATTTCATCACGTCACCGCAAGCAGGCGCGCCGACCATGCCAGTGCCCACATTCGGGTCATTTTTGTCCAGAGAACCCACGTTACGTGGATTTTCGTAGTGGTCCAATACTTTATCTGAATAAGCCATGTTGTTACTCCTATCAATTAAATCGCGATATTCGGAGGAGTATTCGCGTTTTAACTATAAAAAATATTTCTTTAGTGATAAAAATTGCAGATTTCATTGTCTGGCAAGGCGGAGACATGCGCCGTTTAGTGTATCTAAACAAGCATGTCGACAACGCCGCCAGGCGATGAAAGAGCAATTTTTAATGTTCCGCCCATTCTACTTTGGACAGATCAATCCCATCCTTGAACATCTCCCATAATGGGGACAGTTCACGCAATTTTCCAATTTTGCTCTTTAACAGGTCAATCGTGTAATCCACATCGGCTTCAGTCGTGAAGCGGCCAATGCTGAAACGGATCGAGCTATGTGCCAGTTCGTCAGAGCGACCCAGCGCGCGCAATACGTAGCTAGGCTCCAGGCTGGCAGACGTACATGCAGAGCCTGAGGATACGGCAATATCTTTAATCGCCATGATCAATGACTCACCTTCCACGTAGTTGAAGCTGACGTTGAGGTTGTGTGGCACGCGATGATCCAGGTCACCATTGACATAGGTTTCTTCAATTTGCAGCAAGCCGTTCAATAAACGGTCACGCAGCATGCGGATACGCTCATTTTCGCTGGCCATTTCCTCGCGCGCGATACGGAAGGCTTCACCCATGCCTGCAATCTGGTGCGTCGCCAGCGTGCCTGAACGCATGCCGCGCTCATGACCACCACCGTGCATTTGTGCTTCAATACGAATACGTGGTTTGCGACGCACGTACAAGGCACCAATGCCTTTGGGGCCATAGGTTTTATGTGCCGAGAAACTCATCAAATCCACGGGCAGCTTTTCCAGGTCAATCGCGACCTTGCCGGTTGCCTGTGCCGCATCGACATGGAAAATAATATTATTCGCGCGGCAGACATTGCCCAGCGCTTCAATATCCTGAATCACGCCGATTTCGTTATTGACCAGCATGATGGAGGCCAGTACCGTGTCCGGGCGAATCGCGGCTTTGAATTTCTCAAGGTCAATCAGGCCGTCGGCTTCTGGTTGCAGGTAAGTCGCTTCGTAGCCTTCACGTTCCAGTTCACGCACGGTATCCAGCACCGCTTTGTGCTCAGTGGCGGCGGTGATGATGTGCTTGCCTTTGCTGCCAGCGTAAAAGTGCGCGGCACCTTTGATTGCCAGGTTGTTAGACTCCGTGGCACCTGAGGTCCACACGATTTCGCGCGGGTCGGCATTGACCAGTTTGGCCACTTCTTCACGCGCGTTTTCTACGGCGTGCTCTGCGGTCCAGCCATACGGGTGGCTACGCGAAGCTGGGTTACCAAAGTCTTCGGTCAGATAAGGAATCATTTTTTGCGCCACACGGGGGTCTACCGGTGTGGTCGCAGAGTAATCCAGATAAATCGGCTTTCTTTCAGACATGTCTCATGCTCTTTCAATTAAAGTCTTATGCCGCAACGGCACTGAATCCTTTCAGACGCTGCACTTGCTGCTGCAACGCTGCTAAAAACTGGGTGATTTCTTCACTACTATTACTATCGCTCAAGCTCACACGCACAGCACCACGCGCTAAATCTGGCGTGATCCCCATGGCCAGCAATACATGGCTAGGCTCCGTGCTATCACTGGAGCAGGCGGAGCCGCTTGCCACTGCGAAACCTGCTTTATCCAAGGCGGTCACCAATGTTTCGCCTTCAATGTTAGGGATGGCAAAAAAGCTGGTATTGGGTAAACGTTCAGCCTGCTGTGCAAAAATCACGGCGCCTAGTGTTTCCAAACTGCTTTCTAATTGGTCACGCAACTGTTGAACGGTTGTATAACGGCTAGCCATTGATTGCATGGCCAATTGGCAGGCTTTGGCAAAGCCGACAATGCCTGCCATATTTTCCGTGCCGCTACGCAAACCGCGCTCTTGACCGCCACCGTGCAACAAGGGTGCAATGTCTACACGTTTATCAATAATCAATGCGCCGACGCCTATCGGGCCGCCAATTTTATGGCTGGAAATGGTCATCGCCTGCACGCCTAGCGCACTCATATCGACGGCGATTTTGCCAAACGCCTGTACCGCATCGGTATGCAATAGCGCACCATGCGCTTTGGCCAGCTTGGCTAGCTCGGTCACAGGCTGTATGGCACCGGTTTCGTTGTTTGCCAGCATGGCAGAGATGAGTCCTGTAGGCGTGTTTAGCGTTTGTTCTGCTTGCGCCAGGTCAATCTCGCCTTGGCTATTTACACCAATCTGCGCTACTTTCCAATCCTGCCAGGCCAAAAACTGTGCCGGGCGTGTCACGCACGGATGCTCAATGCTACTAATCAGTAATTGTGACGGGCTCAGGTTGGTAGTGATGCCTTTGACAGCGAAGTTATTGGCTTCGGTGCCGCCAGAAGTAAACACGACTTGTGACGCCTGCGCACCCACACATTCTGCAATCTGCTTTCTGGCTAATTCCATCGCGTCGCGCGCGTTGCGACCATACACATGGCGACTGGTCGGGTTGCCAGTTGCCTGTGTCAGCCAAGGCAGCATCGCTTCCAATACCTCCGGTTTTAACGCCGTGGTGCTGTTGTGATCAAAAAAAACCGTTTTTTCTGTCATGGCCAGATATCAGGCAGCAATGGTTGCTTCAGAACCACATTTTCTCGGAGAGAACACAACGGTGCCTGCGCCTTTTTTGCGCTGCATATCGACCATGTCTGCCAGGCTGACACCTGACAGGTAATCAAGAATTTTGCTATTTAATGAGGCCCATAACTCATGCGTCATGCAACGGCCTTCATCATGGCAATTCTCGTTGCCACCGCATTGGGTAGCATCAATTTGTTCGTCTACCGCAGTAATAATGTCAGACACTGAAATGTCGCTGTGTGCTTTGGCAATGCGGTAGCCGCCACCTGGTCCGCGTACGCTGGAAACCAAACCTTGCTTGCGCAAGCGGCTGAATAATTGTTCAAGATAGGACAGCGAAATACTCTGGCGTTCGCTAATGCCTGCCAACGTGACGGGCTTGTCCGCTTCGTACAGCGCAATATCTAACATCGCGGTGACAGCAAAACGTCCTTTAGTGGTTAATCGCATCTTGAGATGACCTTTTAAAACAGAGTTGAATCATATAATAACCTACTGTTTTAGTCAATTATTACCTCTGAAAAGTTCAGTGCTTTAACCAGGACGTGTTAGAGACTCGCTGATGCAAGTTGGATTGGGTTTACTCAGGTTTTTTGGCAAAGGCTTCGCCAATATTGCTGTCGGTTTCAGTGTCGCTCAGTTTGGCCAATTGCAGTTTGAGTTCTGCAATCTCGGACTCTTGCTTGTGAGCATGATCGAGCAGGCTATTGATCGCTTTAATCATGGGGTCGTTTTCATCATTACCGACCGCATACGCGTTAAAGCCCATTTTTTGCGCCGCATCCTGACGTTGCTTGGCTTTTTCTTCTTCTAAAATACGCGCCGGAATGCCGACTGCGGTGGCGCCTTCGGGCACGTCCTTGACCACCACGGCGTTAGAGCCGATCTTGGCATTTTTGCCTATAGTAATCGGGCCCAGCACTTTAGCACCTGCGCCAATGACGACGCCAGACTCCAGTGTCGGATGGCGTTTACCTTTGTTCCAGCTGGTGCCACCCAGGGTCACCCCATGATACAGCGTGCAATCATCGCCAATAATCGCGGTTTCACCGACGACGACGCCCATGCCATGGTCAATAAACACGCGGCGGCCAATGGTCGCACCAGGGTGAATTTCGATGCCGGTGATCCAGCGCCCAAAGTGGGAGAGGGCGCGGCCCAGCCAATACAGGCGATGACTCCACAACCAATGGCTGAATCGGTGCACAATCAGGGCATGCACACCAGGGTAAGTGGTCAGAATCTCGAAGTGGGTACGTGCCGCCGGGTCGCGGTCAAATACAATCGAAATATCTTCTATGAGGTGCTTAAACATGGGCGCATTATGCCATTAAGTCGGGTGCACGTCTAAAGGCTGGCATGGAGGTGTTTAGTATTTGCTATGTTTTTTCGGATTGACGGTCAGCGTCAAAATGCCACGTAGCAAGTTGACTTCTTCTTTTTCTAAGCGTGTACGGCCATACAGACGGCGCAAGCGCTCAAACAGTTTTTTCGGTGCGCGTGGATTGATATAACCAATGTGTTCCAGCACCTCGCGCATGTGTTCATAAAAACGCTCTAGGTCTTCTTGGGTGGCCAGTGCTATTGGTTTTTCCTGGTAATGCAGTTCGCCGGTGGTGATCGCCATGCGTGTTTCATAGCTCATGATTTGCACCGCTTGCGCCAGGTTGAGCGACGTATACTCCGGATTGGCCGGAATCGTTGCCAACACATGGCAGCGGTCAGCCTCGGCATTGCTGAGCCCGCTCATCTCAGTGCCAAATACCAGCGCCACCTTACTATGGCTGGCGACGGATTTTACTTCTTGTGCCGCTTCGCGCACCGTCATCACCTGCTGCGATAGCGAGCGCTCCTTGCCGCTGACGCCAATCACAAACTGGCAATCGGCCAAGGCCTCCTCCAGAGTCTCTGTGACCACGGCGGTTTCCAGCAAGTCAGCGGCATTTACCGCTAGTGAGTTTGCTTCGCTATCTGGAAAGTGCTTGGGGCGTACCAGGTAAAGGCGGCTCAGGCCCATGGTTTTCATGGCGCGTGCAGTAGAACCAATGTTGCCAGGATGGCTGGTTTGGCATAAAACGACACGAATATTGGCAAAGAGTGTAGATTCTGGAGTGGGTGACATGGGTAAATGTTGCCGTTATGTTTGTGGCTAAGCGTGTAAAAAGCTAAAATAGCATTTTATCAGTTGAATCAAGATCACACAGCATGCATCCAATCCTGAATGTCGCCATTCGCGCCGCGCGCGAAGCAGGCAAAATCATCAACCGTGGCGCCATGGACATCGGCGCCTTAAAAGTCGAGCAAAAAGACACGAATGACTTTGTCAGCGAAATCGACCGCAATGCCGAGCAAGCCATTATCAATGTATTGAAAGAGGCTTATCCTAACCACGGTTTTTATGGCGAAGAAAGCGGTAAAACCAATACCGAAGCCGATAATATCTGGATTATCGACCCACTGGATGGCACCACGAATTTCCTGCATAACTTCCCGGCTTACTGTATTTCAATCGCCCTGCAAGAAAAAGGTGTGCTGACACAGGCAGTGATTTATGACCCGGTACGCAACGACCTGTTTACCGCAACCAGAGGCAGCGGGGCGTTTTTGAACAACCGCCGTATCCGCGTCACACAGCGCACCAAATTGCAAGAAGCGTTGCTTTCCACAGGGTTTCCATTCAAAGATTTCAGCTATCTGGATACCTATATCAATATCTTCCGCGACATGGCCAAGAAAACAGCTGGCTTGCGCCGTCCAGGATCTGCCGCGCTGGATCTCGCCTATGTAGCCGCCGGTTTCACCGACGGTTTCTTCGAGATCAACCTGTCGCCATGGGATATCGCTGCTGGTGCGTTGCTGGTACAAGAGGCCGGTGGCATTGTCGGTGACTTCGAAGGCAACGAAAGCTGGTTGCGTACCGGTAATATAGTTGCGGCAAACCCGAAAGTGTTTGGGCAAATGCTGCAAGTGATTGCACCGCATTTAACTGAGCGGATCAAGACACCGACATTGGTCGCGTAGTTTTTTGATTGGATGGATAAGTAGACCCGGATAGAAATGTCCGGGTTTATTTTTTTGTCGCAGCTTATTTCGCCTGTTGGCGAGTCACTTTCTGGTGCTTGTCCCCCAGAAAGTAACCAAA
>CAYPZE010000102.1:0-6600 GCA_964415305.1 uncultured Methylotenera sp. | reverse complement strand
AAAAAAACTTAGGGGAGATGGAAGCTTGTCGATGCGGGAGCTGGGGACTTTGTCTGGAGTTGATCATGCATATATTTATAGATTAGAGAGTGGTGAAAAAACCAATCCTTCAGATGATGCTATTGATAAATTAATAAAATATCTGAAACCTACAGCGAGAGATGCTGAAATAGTTAAGTGGCTTGCCAATAATGCAGATACTGATCCAGATTTAGTTGACTACGTATTAAGCACTGAATCAGTATCGTTAGAAGTTTTAGTAGGGGCTGCTGGAATTAGGCACAGAGGCACAGCAAGACCTGATCCCGCGACATTAATTAAGAGAGTTATTAAGCTCTTTGAAGATGAGGATGATTAATGGATGAGTCGGATGTAGTTCAAATCGCTCGAGAATTTGTTGCAAAAGTAGATGTGTCGAATATTCGTAATGATCTTAATGCCTACATTTCCGAAATCAATGCCAAAGTTATATCTGAGCCCTTAGGTGAAGGGGAGTCTGGCTATACAATTACTAAGCCAAATGGAAAACACATAATCACAATTAACTCTTTAGAAAATGAAGAGCGACAACGTTTTACTGTGTGTCATGAAATAGCACATATCGTTTTGAAGCTAGAGTCCAGTCACGAAGAGGTCCCTTCGTATGCTATTGCAAAGAGGCATCCAAATGAAGTGCATTGCGATACATTTGCCGCTGAGCTTTTAATGCCTTATAAGCAGTGGCTATCTAGCATTCCAAATGGCGAGCCTTCTTTAGACATGGTTCAAAGAATGGCAAACATATTTGGAACATCCTTTCCGGCAGCAGCCTCAAGATTCGCTACATTAAGCTCAATTCCATGTGCTTTCGTTACTATGGAAAGAGGTGCTGTGAAATATGCAGTGCGATCAACCAGTTTGCGACAAGTGCGCGCTTGGATTTCTCCGAAATCGGTTATTCCAGTAGGCTCTGTAGCAAATGACCTTCGAACAGCCGGAGTGACTGCTACTAGTGCAGATCAGGTTTCTCAAGATATTTGGTTTGAGAACTGGGAGGATGGGCTTGATATGCAGGAGTTATCTAGACATTATGCCCCAGCAGATACAACTATTTCATTATTATGGTTCGATCATGAAGATCTGCCTGAGAAGGAGTTTGATCGCTTCGGAAAGCATGTTGTGGATGATGGTGGATTGGCTGAACTAACAGGTGTGCTTGAGTGGGATAAGCGCGTTAGGAAACCTTAGCAAGATTGCAATTAGTTTTATTTAAATTTTTAGCCTAAGGCTTTTAAAGGTCATAGGACTAACCCCTCTGGAAGCTACAGACTATAAGAAAGGGCCATGAGCTAATGGTCGTATATATAGGGGCGTTTTTTGTTTATTAAAGCTTGGGCCACAGGTGGGCTATAAATGGGCCAGAGTAGGGCCATAAAGGGATTCTGTTAGTAGTTACTACTTTTTTAACCCTTACAAAGATGGTGCGCCCGGCGAGATTCGAACTCACGACCCTTGGCTTCGGAAACCAATACTCTATCCAGCTGAGCTACGGGCGCAATCCTGCCATTATAGCAAATAAGTCGCACTGGCTTGGCGCGCGTGCTGGCTATTTTCTCTTCTTGTCCACCGTGCTGCTGAAATAATGTTGTCATAGTGCATGGCTATGCTTATCCGGTAAACGTTAAGTTATTTAAGGGTGTTGCATCATGAAAGCCATGATTTTAGCTGCGGGTAAGGGGACGCGTGTCCGTCCGCTGACTTATGAATTACCTAAGCCGATGATTCCGGTGCTGGGTAAGCCGGTGATGGCGTATCTGATTGAGCATCTGGCCATGCATGGCGTGGCGGATATTATGGTCAATGTGAGCTATCTGCATCAAAAAATTCAGGATTACTTTGAGGATGGCCATCGGTTTGGGGTGAATATCGGCTATTCGTTTGAGGGCGATATTGTCGAAGGCAAGATTGTGCCGCATGCGGTTGGCTCGGCCGGGGGCATGCGCAAGATTCAGGACTTTAGTGGCTTTTTTGACGACACGACTATTGTGCTGTGTGGCGATGCGATTATTGATCTGGATATCACGCGCGCAGTGAAAGAGCACAAAGAGAAGGGTGCGCTGGCGAGTCTGGTGACGATGCAGGTGCCGATGGACAAGGTCTCTGGCTATGGCGTGGTGGTGACCAATCATGAGGGGCGCATTATTTCGTTTCAAGAGAAGCCCAGCCAGTTGGAGGCGCGTTCTAACTGGGCCAGCACCGGCATTTATATTTTTGAACCCGAGGTGCTGGACTTGATTCCCTCCGGCAGCGAGTTTGATATTGGCTCGGATTTGTTCCCATTGTTAGTGCAACGCGGCTTACCGTTTTATGCGATTCAGCATCCGTTTAACTGGATTGATATTGGCGTGGTGAGCGATTACTGGCTGGTGATGCAGCAAATGATGCAGGGATTTTTTCCGTCTATGCCTATCCCCGGCAAGCAAGTGAAACCGGGTGTGTGGGTGGGGCTGAATGTGCATATTGACTGGGAGCACACGCAGATTGAAGGGCCGGTCTATATCGGCTCTGGTTCGCGCATTGATAAAAATACCCGCATTATCGGCCCGACCTGGATTAACGCTGGTTGCCATATTCAGCGCGACAGTACGGTGATTCGCTCGATTTTGTTTGACTATACGCGTATTGCCCAAGGCTATGCGATTGAAGATCGTATTGTGTGTGGGGAGTATTGTGTGGATCGCAATGGCCGCATGATGCATATGGATGATGAGAGTTGCGACATTATCTGGACCGATGCCCGCGAGAAGGTGGTGTATCCACAAAACTATGCGTATGCCAGACTTTAGCACGTAGTCCGCTGCCATGTTTCTGACACGCCAGCGTCAAGGATTTGTCATGTTGGGTGGCTATGCTCTCTGGAGTTTTGAGGAGAGGCTAAACACATGAAAAAAATGACTTTAATGATTGGCTTGATGCTCGGTAGCATGAGCATGGCGCAAGCAGCAACCACGTACCAAATTAGCAAAGAGTGGACATTTTCGCACACCGGTGGTGGCTATTTGTCTGAAATCCCGGCCTTTGATGCAACGACCAACACCTTGTGGGTTGCTGGCGTAAAAGGCGTGGATGTATTGAATGCCACGACTGGCAGCTTGCTGCAACGTATTGATACTAGTGCTTACGGCAATATCAACAGCGTCAGCATTAGCAATGGGATGGCAGCGTTTGCAATTGAAAATACCGCGCGTACCAACGCCGGTATCGTGCAATTGTATGATACGTCTAGCAGAAGCCTGGCTGCAGGCACTAACACCTTTACTGTGGGTGCATTGCCAGACATGTTGACCTTTACCCCGGACGGCAGCAAGATTCTGGTCGCTAACGAAGGTACGCCGGATGTGTACGGCACGCGTAAAGGCAGCAGCGTGCCCCGCGTGTACAACCCGGCAACCAATGACCCGGTTGGTAGTGTGACGATTATCAATGTGACTAACCGCACTGTCGCCGCGACTGCCACGTTGGCAGGTGTGCCAACTTCCGGTAGCCATATCCGTACCAATACTGGCATGGATTTCGAGCCTGAGTATATCGCTGTGAGCGCCGATGGCAGCAAAGCTTATGTGACGCTGCAAGAAGCCAACGCGATTGGTATTCTGGACCTGAATACGCAGGCTTTCACCAAAGTGGTGGGCCTGGGCGCGAAAGACTTCAGTTTGCCGGGTAACAGTATTGATCCGTTAAACAATGGTAGCGTTAACTTTATTAGCGCCAACGTCAAAGGGTTGTATATGCCTGACGGCATCGCCGCTTATGACGTCGCTGGCAAAACCTATCTGGTGACCGCCAACGAAGGCGACTTCCGAGAAGACGACGGTGACCGTTCTGCGGCCGGCTCATTGGGCGCGACCGGTGACCTGGCCAATATCCGTGTCTCAAATACTGACTCCTCCCCAGGCGATCTGTACGCCGCCGGTGCCCGCTCTTTCAGCATCCGTGATGCGGATGGCAACCTGGTGTATGACAGTGGTGACATCCTCGATAAAGAAGCTTTTGCACGTGGTATTTACGATGATGCCCGTAGCCGTGATAAAGGCGTAGAGCCAGAAGGGGTAGACCTGTTCACGCTGGGCGGCCGCACGATTGCAGCGGTTGGCCTAGAAAGAACCCTGAAAGGCGCGATTGCCCTGTTTGATATCACCGACCCGACCAAGGCCAGCTTTATCGACATGATCGTATCTGAGGGTGATTTGGCGCCAGAAGGCCTGGTGGCCTTTGAAAAAGATGGGTCTATCTTCCTGGCATTTGCCAATGAAAGCTCTAACACGACTTCATTGTTCCGTATCAGCGCCGTGCCTGAGCCAGGCTCCGCTGCGATGCTGGGCTTGGGTCTGGTTGCCATGGCAGCGATGCGTCGCCGTCAGAAGTAATCGGTCATTGTGTGAATAAACAGCCGGGCATGACTACATGCCCGGCTGTTTGCTATTTGCCGCATGCAAAAGCCCGCACGCGCGTTTCCTGTCGTGTCGTTCTGCGTTATAATCGCGTGGATATTTTTTCTAACGCAACGGGATACGGATATGTCGGATTACAAACAAGGTTCAAGCATTAAAGAGTTAATTATTGCGATTCCAGGTGCCATTATCGGTTTCACTTTGCTGGTCTCGCTACTGGCTTACCTGTTTGGCGTGTTTGGTAGCGAAAAAGCAGCGCCTACTAAAGAAGAAACAGACGCTGTCGAACAAAAAGTGGTGGCCAATATCAAACCGGTGGCGACCATTGAAGTGGCCGAGGCTTCAGGCGCGCATGTTGAAAAAAGTGGTGAAGAGATCGTGAAAGGGGTTTGTATCGCCTGTCACGGCGTGGGTGCATTGGGTGCGCCAAAAATTGGTAACGCTGGTGACTGGGGCCCACGTCTTGCACAAGGTTATGAAACACTGGTCAAACATGCCATCGAAGGTATTCGCAGTATGCCAGCCCGTGGTGGTAACGCCGAGTTAAGCGATCACGAAGTAGCCGATGCCGTGGCTTATATGGCAAATCAGGCGGGCGCAAAATTTGATGCTGCCAGCTTGAAAAAATAAGAGGGTATGACTGACCGAAGCCGCTTGATTCAAGCGGCTTTTTTATTGGTGAATGAATTTTTTGCAAAGTTGACGCCATGGCGAGATATGCAATTGGGGATATTCAGGGCTGTTACCACTCCCTGCTACATTTACTAGACCAGCTGGATTTTCAGCCTGGACGTGACAGTCTGTGGCTAGTGGGGGATTTGATTAACCGTGGCACGGGGTCGCTCGAGGTGTTGCGTTGGGTGTATACGCATCGCGACCATGTGCGAGTGGTGCTAGGTAATCATGATCTGCATGCGATTGCAGTGGCGCATGACATCCGGCCTCCGCATCGCTTTGACACGCTGACCGCATTGTTTGCGGCGGAAGATGGCAGCCAGTTGCTCACCTGGTTACGCCAGCAACCACTCATGGTGCTGGAAGACGATTTTGCCATGCTGCATGCCGGGTTGTATCCACAATGGAGCTTGCCGCAGGCCAGGGCGCTGGCAGCTGAGGTAGAGGCGGTGTTGCAATCAGCCGATTATTTAAGTTTTTTGCAGCAGATGTATGGCAATCAGCCTGCCGCTTGGGATGATCGCCTGACCGGTATAGACCGCCTGCGCGCCATTACTAATGCTTTGACGCGTATGCGCTTGCTGGATGACACCGGGGCGATGGAGTTTGCCTTTAAAGGTGAGGTGCAGGATATTTCAGCGGGTTATCAGCCCTGGTTCAAGGTCGCGACACGGCAATCTGCACAAGCCAAGCAAACTATTTTGTTCGGGCATTGGTCGGCACTCGGTTTGTATCAAGGCGAGGGTGTCGTTGCCCTGGATACAGGTTGCTTGTGGGGTCGACAACTGACGGCTTATACGTTGGAAACCGGGGCGTTTACCCAGGTGCCATTAGATCCACGTGACCGGCCAGCAGGCGCGGTTGGCGAGTAGTCGGCGCCTGTTGTCATGGAGTTATGGTTAGTTGTTGCCGCGGCATTGTTGGCTGGTGTCATGGATGCGATGGTCGGTGGCGGTGGCTTGATGACGGTCCCCGCACTGTTCTCAAGCTATGCTTCGCTACCGCCTGCTTTGCTGCTGGGCACCAATAAATGTTCCAGTGTGTTTGGCACCACGGTGGCGGCCTGTCGCTACAGCCATCGCGTGCGGCTGGACTGGGCCTGGCTGGCCCCGGCTGCGCTGGTGGCCTTTGCCGGCTCTGGCCTGGGCGCCTGGACGCTGACCTGGATGGATCCACAATACTTGCGCAGAGGACTCCCCTGGGTATTGCTGCTGGTACTGGTGTATACCTTGAAAACCCCGCAATTGGGCTTGCAGCAGACGCCAATCCCGCACAGTACAAAGTCGCGCTTGTGGTTGGCGCTGGCAATCGGCGCAGGCATTGGTTGGTATGATGGTTTTTTTGGTCCAGGCACCGGTAGTTTTTTTATTTTTTTGCTGGTGCGTTGGCTCGGGCAAGACTTTCTGCATGCCTCTGCCTCGGCAAAAGTACTCAATGCGTCCACCAATCTGGCGGCGCTACTGATGTTGGCGGCCACTGGCCATGTCTGGAGCCC
>CAYPZE010000101.1:0-7009 GCA_964415305.1 uncultured Methylotenera sp. | reverse complement strand
CTGACCAAGGCACGCCAGGCCAAAGAATGGCTGACCGATAACCATGAAGCCAATATCGTGTGCAAACTGAGTAACGACGTTCTGGTCGATGAGACACTGTCAGTCGCCCAATTTGTCGCACTGACCGAGCACCTGGTGATTAAAACCTTAAGCCCGACGCGTAAAGCCATGCGCGATGCTGGATTAAGCATCAACGAAATTAAAGGTGTTGTACTGGTAGGTGGCGCAACGCGTATGCCGCATATCCGCCATGCCGTACAGGCATTTTTTGAGCAAGAGCCGCTGACTAACCTAGATCCCGACAAAGTGGTCGCGCTAGGCGCGGCCATACAAGCCAACGTGCTGGCCGGCAACCGTAGTGGCGATGAATTACTGTTACTGGACATCACACCACTCTCGCTCGGCCTAGAAACCATGGGCGGCTTGGTAGAAAAGGTCATTCCTCGCAACTCCACCTTGCCAATTGCGCGTGCGCAAGACTTTACCACCTACAAAGACGGCCAAACGGCCATGGCGATTCATGTCGTGCAAGGCGAGCGTGAGCTGGTCAGCGACTGTCGCTCATTGGCGCGGTTTGAACTGCGCGGCATTCCACCGATGGCAGCGGGTGCCGCCCGTATTCGGGTGACGTTTCAAGTCGATGCCGATGGCCTGTTATCGGTCAGTGCTCGTGAGCAGACCAATGGCGTAGAAGCCAACATCACGGTGAAACCGTCTTACGGTTTAAACGAAGACCAGATCACCAGCATGCTCAAAGACTCGTTTGGTGCGGCAGAAAGCGATAAAGCCGCGCGCATGCTGCGTGAGGCTGTGGTCGATGCGCAACGCCTGATTGAAGCGATTCAAGCCGCGTTGGCTGAAGATGGTGACACATTGCTGAGTGCCGACGAACGTCAACAGATACAAACCCATATTGATGCGCTGCGGGCTTTATGCCAGAGCACGGATAGCCATGCGGTTAAACAGGCGAGCGATGCACTCAACCATGCCACTGAAGACTTTGCTGCCAAACGCATGGACGCCTCGGTACAAAAAGCCCTTGCTGGCAAAAACCTGGATTCACTGGAACTATAAACATGCCAAAAATTACTGTACTGCCACATCCCGAACTCTGCCCGCAAGGCGCAGTGATTGAGGCCGAAGCTGGCACCACGATCTGCGATGCATTGCTCAAGCACGATATTGATATTGATAATGCCTGTGGCGGCGTTTGCGCCTGCACTACTTGCCATGTGGTCGTGCGTGAAGGCTTTAAAACCCTGAATGAAATTGATGAGGACGAAGACGATATGCTGGATCGCGCCTGGGGCTTAACCCCGCAATCGCGCTTGTCTTGCCAGGCTATTTTGCAAGCGACGGATGTCACGGTTGAGATTCCCAAGTACAGCATTAACCTGGCCAAAGAAGGCCATCATTAAGCTACTTAACCTAATAAAAAAAGCCGATGCATGCATCGGCTTTTTTCATCGACGTGACACTTAGCCGATAAAGGTATCTTCCATGAAATCCACTTTACCAGTTGAAATATCATAGACGGCGCCGACAATACCAATCTGCTTGGTTTGCAACATATCATCAATAATGTCACTGCAGCGAATGATGGTTTCAATCTGATATTTTACGTTTAAAGCGCAAATTTTCTCGACAAAATCACTGTTTTTAGAATTACGCTGGGCAGGGTCATTAATGGTTTTTTCATGACGAATAGACGGCTTGATCAGGTTGATAATCTCGCCGATGTGACCATCTTTAAAGTCATCACAAGCGGCCTTCACCGCGCCGCAAGAACTATGTCCCATCACCACAATCAATTTGCTGCCTAAATACTTGCTGCCAAACTCCAGACTACCGATGGCTTTGTCAGAAGCAATATTACCGGCCAGGCGCACGCTGAAGACATCCCCTAAGGCCTGGTCAAATAACAACTCAACCGGGGCACGTGAGTCACTACAGCTTAAAAATGACGAGAACGGGTGTTGCTTGTCTTTGGTGATTTGAATCAGGCTCTTGAAGTCCTTGTCCTGTTCGCGGTCGGTAATGAAGCGGTGATTACCTTCAATCAAAATATCCAGTGCTTCACGCGCAGTCATTTTGTCGCGGTCCAGTAATGGGTGTTTGTACATATATGTATCCTCTACTCAATGATTGTTGTGCATGGCTTGTGAGCCATGCTTTTTTGGTTAATGCCCGAGCATATGCTTGGGTGGTTTGAAATCAATGGTTTCTACATCAATATTTTTCAATTTGGCATGCTGCTGATAACCGTGAATAAATTCGACGACATCATATGCGATTGATTTACTATGGGTGCAATCAATCACCACTTTGCTATTGGGTGGAATCGCTTCCAATACCTCAAGAATACTGGCCTTGTTAAAGAAAGAGACCTCTTCCGCCAGCACCAACTCATACACCTCTTTGCCTTCTTTAGTCGAGCGCGTTTGCTTGATGTAGTGCGAATTGCGGTAGCTGTGATGCAAGGTAAAAAAGATCGCTACGACCAGTCCCAGGCCAATCCCTGTAAGCAAATCAGTGAATACAATCGCAACAATCGTCACGATAAACGGCACAAACTGTTCCCAGCCTAGCTGATACATCTGCTTGAACAAATTAGGTTTTGCCAGTTTGTAACCCACCATAATCAGGATGGTGGCCAGACTGGCCAAAGGAATCAGGTTAAGGAAACTGGCAATGGTAATCGCACTCAGCAGCAACCAGAAGCCATGCAAAATCGCAGACAATTTGGTTTGCGCGCCAAAGGTCACGTTGGCACTACTGCGCACAATCACCTGTGTAATCGGCAAGCCACCAATCAGGCCTGACACGATATTGCCCAAGCCCTGCGCTTTGAGTTCTTTGTTGGTAGGCGTTACACGTTTATGTGTATCCAGTTTATCCGTGGCCTCGACACATAACAAGGTTTCGAGACTGGCGACAATCGCCATCACCAAAGCCGTTTTAATCACTAGCGGCTGCGTGATCTTACTGAAATCAGGATGGGTAAAGAAGCTGGCAAATTCTCCCAGGCTACTCGCAACCGGCAAACGCACGATTTGATCTGCGCTCAATGAAAAATTTAACCAGCCGCGCATAAAGGCGACATTGAACAAAATACCGACCAACACCACTACAATTGGCCCTTGCAGCAATTGGAAAACCCGGTGTTTTTTGGTCAGCACCGAATCCCACAAAATCAGAATGGCAAAAGACACCGCCGCAATCAAGACTGCGCCAGGTGTTAACAGGTCCCAGGCCTGCAAAATATCGCTAAAAGTATCGTGACCAGCAAATGCATCAAACGATTCATCGCCCTCATAGTCGGCATCATAGCCAAAGGCATGTGGAATCTGTTTGAGAATAATTAGCAAGCCGATGCCGGTCAGCATGCCGGTAATGACTGAGGAAGGCACAAAATAAGCAATAAAGCCTGCTTTAAACTGCCCCAGCAAAAACTGGAACACGCCCGCTAGCACCACCGCCGCTAAAAAGACTTCATAAGAACCTAAGTTGGCAATCGCGGCCATCACAATCACGGCCAAACCGGCCGCTGGGCCACTTACGCCGAGTTGAGAACCACTCGCCAGGCCAACGACAATCCCGCCAACAATGCCAGCAATCACACCAGAAAATAGCGGCGCACCAGAAGCCAGCGCAATGCCTAAACAAAGGGGCAATGCGACAAAGAACACGACAATAGAGGCTGGCAAATCTCGGTTGATGTGTTTAAACAGGTCTGTTAAAGCAGACCCCTGCACAGAGGTTGACATGGTGTATATCCTTCACAAACATAATTTTTATATTGTTAATTTTTTATTGATTTACAACACACAAAACCCCGCAAGAATGCGGGGTTTTGGTTCAAAGCAGAGTCAGCTAAGACTACTCGGCAACACTTCCGGTGTAAGGACGCTTGCCTATAAAATTCAAGCGCATTTGCTGATGTTTATCGAAGCCTTTTTCAGGTTTGTCGGTCACAATCCCTGCGCCCACCCATTTTTCATCAGGGTTTTGCTTGGCCACCGGCGTTTTGGCATAAGGACGCTTACCCAAAAAGTTATGCTCATGCATCTGCTTGACTGTCGCAGCGTCCTGGTCGATAGACTCGTCTGCCTGCGCATGAGCCATTAAACCAAATGCGATCAATACTGCCAATAATAATTTGCTCATTTTTCGCTCCTACATAATTTGTTTGTGTATACACCTGTCAATGGTGTGAAGTGATTATGTCGCAACAAGCTTACGCAACACTGACTAGAACGCACGCTTGCCCAGTGAGTGTAGCTTTAATGTTTGTTGTGAGTTCGTTTGGTCAACTCTCAGCGTGGCACCGACCCAGGCTTGGTCTGCATCAGCTTTAGCAACAACGGGCTGCTGATAGGCACGCTGACCCAGAAATTGCACATGATGTGTGTTCTTCACCGTTTCGCCTGTTACTGTCTCAGTCGCTTGCGCTGGCAAACTCAGGCTCAAACCCAGAATCATGGCAGTAGTGATAGTGATATTACGCATGGTATTTCTCCTTTAAATCGTCATTCGGACTGGTTGTTTGGTGGTGTGAATCTGGTTGCATTCACGATGGATTGCATTTTGCCCGTGTATTGTCATCAATAAATCTACCGATATAGGTAGTTCGGTATATACTTAACGGCATATGCCGAACGACAGCCCCACCCCCACAGAAAGCGCCTTTGCCTTACGCAGCGCGCTTAAACAAACCCAAGTGCAAATAGCACATGACAGGTTATTTGAGCGTTTTGGACAGAAATTGTTCAGCCACGGCTGGTCAGAGGACCTCATGCAATGGCTGCTGGATGAAGTGTGCATGCAATTTGGTGCGCCACACGGATTGATTAGCCAACAACATGCCGGCGCACTAAAAATACTGGCGCAGCGCGGCAAAACCTTTCCGATTGGTGCGCGCGTGCCTATGTTGGGCGCACTGGCCCAATGGCTCAAAGAGCCCATACACTTTGAGGTGCATACGCAGTTTGTGCCTAGCCTGTGGACGTTACCAGCCAATATAGATCAAACCACATGGCATTGTTATCACCTGCCGATTGCCTGCCAGCAACGCGCAGTTGGTTTACTGGGACTCATCACGGGTAACCCCTTAAGCGTAGCCAGTTTACAAGTGCTGCACAGTATGTGTGGCGTGCTGGGGTTTGCCTTGCAAGGCCAGGCGCAAGCCAATAGCGTGATTGACGACAGCTACCTGCAAAAACTCACACCACGTGAGCGTGAAGTGTTTGCGCTATTGCCTTCCGGGCCCAGTAACGCCGCACTGGCGCAAAAGCTGGGTATTTCTCCGGGCACGGTTAAAATCCATATTGAACGTATTTTAAGCAAGCTGGACTTAAACGACCGCACCCAAGCGGCGGTCAAGGCCGTCGAGGCCGGTTTCAAGAGTGACGGACTATGAGCCTAAGCATGCTTAAACCCATGGTACAGCTCACCAGCCGCCTGAATCATTTGTGGCAGGATTTATCGCTCACCACCAAAGGCATCGTCCTCAATGCCTTGCCACTCACTGTCCTGCTGGCGTCATTGGCGCTGATTTTTGAAAGCGAACAACAAGCGGCCTTGCTCGAAAGACGTGTGCAAAACGCGTTGCAAATCCAGCAGGATATTCAAACCCTACAAACCCTGTTGCTGGAAGCCTCTACCGGTGTGCGCGACTTTTTACTCACCGGCAATCGCCAGTTTCTGGCCGGTTACGAAAGCGCCAAGCAAAGCATGCCGCAATTGTTGCGCTCCCTGGAGCACAACCTCGATGACCGCTCACAGCAACACTTATTACAAGTCATTCATCCACTGGTGGACAAAAACCTCGATGACCTGGCGATACTCGCCAGCCATAGTGAAGACGAAGCAGATGAGGCGCTGATTGGTAAATTCAGCTCGCAGGGCGATGCCTTAAACCGTTTGCGCGCGCATCTTAACCAGATGAGCCAGCGCGAATCCGCCATTGTGGACCAGGATAAAAAAGAAGTGATTTACGAGCGCAAACGCAATTTGCGTATCACACTGATGGCGGTGATTGCAGGCGTCGTCGGTTCCTTAATCGGTGTCTGGCTGTTTACCCAAACCATTGTGGCCCGCGTTAAAACCATCCGCGATAGCGCCATCCACCTGGTGAAAGGGGAGCCGCTGGCGCTGCCGAGCATTAGCCGCGATGAACTGGGCGAACTCACCAGCGAACTGGAGCATGCCTCACAATTGCTGACGCAAAGCGCGCAAGAAGCCCATTTGGCCAGGGTAGACGCTGAAGAAGCCAGTGCCGCCAAAAGTAACTTTTTATCACGCACCAGCCACGAGTTGCGCACCCCGCTCAATGCGATTTTGGGCTTTGCGCAGATCCTCGAAAACGACTTGCCAGAAGGTCGGCAAAAAGACAGTGCCACGCTAATTCATAACGCGGGCCAACACCTGCTCAAATTGATTAATGAAGTGCTGGATATTTCCCGGATTGAGAGCGGTGATATCAGCATGTCTATGGAGGTGATTGCCCTCAATCACTTGCTAGAAGAGGCTTATCACTACTTGAAACCGCTGGAAAAAGTGCGCGACATCAGCATAGAAACGCGTTTCGAGCCTGATCTAAAGGTGCGTGCAGACCGCCAGCGTTTGCTACAAGTGATCTTAAACCTCTTGGCTAATGCGCTGAAATACGGGCCGGAAAATACCACGGTCACCGTGAGCGCTTATCGCCAACATGGGCAAATCCGCGTCGATGTCCGTGACCAAGGCCAGGGGATTCCAGCCGCATTGCGCTCGCGCTTATTCACCCCGTTTGACCGCCTGGGCGCAGAACGTACGGTGACCGAAGGCACTGGTTTAGGCCTAGTGCTGAGCAAACAACTGATGGATGCCATGGGTGGCCAGATTGGCGTGGCTGAAGATCAAAGCCTGTTCTGGATCAGCCTGCCGGAAACCGAACAGGCGACTCAGCAGGAGCCGCCGCCAGTCGACACCCATGCCGCGCCGAATGCACTCCCCGCCGCGACCGCGC
>CAYPZE010000100.1:0-7072 GCA_964415305.1 uncultured Methylotenera sp. | reverse complement strand
CCGTCGTGAAAAGGAGCTGGCTGCCAAAGGCATCGAGTTTATTGGCTCTGGCGTGTCTGGTGGTGAAACCGGTGCGCGTTTTGGCCCTTCATTGATGCCATCTGGCACACGCAAAGCCTGGTCTAGTCTGGAGCCAATCTGGCGTGATATCGCCGCCAAAGTGGACCCAGTGACCGGCGCACCTTTAGAAGGTGGCACACCAGGCAAACCTGTGCAAGGTGGTTTCTCCTGTGCCGAATACATTGGCCCAGACGGTGCTGGCCATTATGTGAAAATGGTGCACAACGGCATTGAATATATTGATATGCAGTTGATCTGCGAAGCTTACTGGTTAATGAAAAACCTGCTGGGCATGCCAGCCGATGAAATCGGTAAAGTATTTGCCGAGTGGAACAAAGGCGAGTTGTCTAGCTTCCTGATTGAAATCACTGCCGATATCTTGCAACAAAAAGACCCTGCGGGTAAAGGCTTCCTGGTTGATCAGATTTTGGATACGGCAGGTCAAAAAGGGACGGGTCAATGGACCGCCGCCAACGCGCTGGAACTGGGTGCGCCTGCGAATGCGATTGCTGCGGCTGTGTATGCCCGTGCGTTGTCCAGCCTGAAAGAAGAGCGCGTAGAAGCGAGCAAAATCCTTAAAGGTCCGGCGATTGTGCAAGAGAAAGACAAGGCTGCCATTATTGAAGCAATCAAAAATGCCTTGTATTGCTCCAAAATCTGCGCTTACGCACAAGGCTTCCAACTCATCGACAAAGCACAAGTGGCTTATAACTGGAAACTCAACTTTGGTGAGATTGCCCAGATCTGGCGTGGTGGTTGCATTATCCGTGCGCGTTTCCTGCAAAAAATTACGGATGCTTATGCATTGAATTCGCGCCTGAAAAACCTGATGCTGGATCCATACTTCACCAATGCGATGAACGAAGGCCAAGCTGGCTGGCGTAAGGTGATTGCGCTGGCCGTGACCAATGGTATTCCGGCGCAAGGCTTTGCAGCAGCGTTGGCGTATTACGATGGCTACAGAAGTGCAGATTTGCCTGCAAACCTGTTGCAAGGTCAGCGTGATTACTTTGGCGCGCATACCTATGAGCGTAAAGACCAGCCACGTGGTCAGTTCTTCCACCTGGATTGGCCAGAGGCCGGTCGTCCGCAACTGGCGATTGAGTAAGGCTATGCCGGGCACCCGCAATGGTGCCCGTGCGATGCATCAATAAAAAAAGATGGCGCTAGTCGCCATCTTTTTTTTGGTGAAATGATCAGAAAGCCGTATTTTAGGGGAGGAAAAGCCAGCTACAGGCTGAGTTCAAATCAGTGTATTGAGGCTCAATGCATGTGTCTGCATTGAGTAAAAAATCGTGACCCGCTACCGGGTCTTGCGCCAGCGAGTGATGCGTGATTAAACGCAGTCGCAGCTGGATTCCAGAAAACGATGTAACTCGTTAATGGCTTTGGTGTGTTGCTGTGCTTCAATGGCGGCTTTTGCATCTGCCAGGTTGGCGGCAGAAGGATTCAAGCTTGGCGCATAAATTTCGTCCACTAAAAAAAGTTTGGACGGTGTGGCTTGGTGTGACTGTGCGATTTGCATTTCAATATTCCTTTTGGGATTTCCAATATTCGGGGCACAAAACGACGAATTGTGTTCGTCGTGCATGTGGCGCCAAAATTAACAAAAAGTTCCTTGTACAGCAATGTGATCTCTGCCGTGATGACCAAACTTGTCAATTTCTTACGACATATTTGTATTGCTACAACATACAAGCAAACATGGTGCCATGTTTAATTACCTTAACGCATGCCTATCCTGTTAGGATGACAGGGCTTGAATGGCGCCTGAAAAAAGATTGCGCATGAAAAACTGAAAGCCAAATGCGCTGATTTTTCGTAAAATATCGGCTTGATTAATCAAAAATGAAGAGCAGCATGCAAATTTTTGTCAATGGTAAGGCCACGCCATTGCCCGCTGAGGCCATGAGTGTGCTGGCACTGGTGGAGCATATGCAGCTTACCGGCAAGCGCATCGCCATTGAGCGCAATGGCGATATTGTGCCGCGAAGCCAGTTTGCCGAGGTGCAGTTGCAGGCTGATGATAAATTGGAAATTGTAGGCGCCGTTGGTGGTGGCTAGTCGTTGATCGGCTGGTATTGAAAAGAATGGAATAGAGAGTTTTGAATATGAACGACGCTTTGGTCATTGCCGGGAAGCCTTATCAGTCCCGTTTGTTGGTGGGCACCGGTAAATATGCCGATTTTACGCAGACACGTGCTGCGATTGATGCCAGTGGCGCAGAAATTGTCACCGTGGCCATCCGCCGGACTAATATTGGCCAGAATGCCAACGAACCCTCGTTGCTGGATTATTTGCCCCCTAGCGAGTTTACCTATCTGCCGAATACCGCGGGTTGTTACAGTGCAGAAGACGCGGTGCGCACATTGCGCCTGGCGCGCGAGTTGCTGGATGATCACCGGCTGGTCAAACTGGAGGTGTTGGGCGACCCTAACACCTTATACCCGAATGTGATGGAAACCATTGCTGCGGCCAAAACGCTGGTGAAAGAGGGGTTTGAGGTCATGGTGTATACCTCGGATGACCCGATTATTGCCAAGCAGCTGGAAGACATCGGCTGTGTGGCCGTGATGCCGTTGGCGTCATTGATTGGCTCCGGCATGGGCATCTTAAACCCGTGGAACCTGCAGATTATCATTGAGAGTGCCAATATCCCGGTGCTGGTCGATGCCGGTGTGGGCTGTGCGTCGGATGCGGCCATTGCCATGGAGCTCGGCTGTGCTGGCGTGCTGATGAATACGGCGATTGCTGCGGCGCGTGACCCGGTGCTGATGGCTGGTGCCATGAAAAAAGCCGTTGAGGCTGGTCGTGATTCATTTTTGGCTGGGCGTATGGCTAAAAAACTCTACTCTGCGAGCCCCAGTTCACCAACCACCGGGATGATAGGTTAAACGTGACCGATAAAAGCTTATATGGGTGTGAGGTCTCGGTCGTCACCGAGTATTTGCAAGCGCAATCTTCACCAGAAGCCGGACAGTATGTGTACGCTTATACCATTACCATCCGCAATACTGGCGAGACGCCAGTGCAACTCATCAGCCGCCATTGGGTCATTACTGACGCGATGCAGCAGGTGCGTGAGGTAAAAGGCTTGGGTGTGGTTGGTGAACAGCCCTTGCTGGCACCCGGTGCCGATTACAGTTATACCAGTAGCGTCATGTTTAGCACGCCTAGCGGTGAAATGTTTGGCACGTATCAAATGGTTGCGGTAGATGGCCACTGGTTTGAAGTGGATATCCCCACCTTTTGGTTACATCAGGCTGCCGGTTTGCACTAAGGGTTGTTTGATACAACTGCTAATCCGGCGTATTCATGCGTCAAATATAGAAACTGCCATAGATCAACATTGTAAAAACCAAAACAGTGATAACCACCAAGCATACTTTCAAATTCTGCCAGGCGATTTTGCTGGTCTCCTTATTTGTTCTGGCGGGTTGTCAAAGCGTACCGCCCGCGACCAAGCCACCAGGCATTAAGCCGACCACGCCAGGCAAGCCTGTGCCTGATAAACCGGCGGCGACCAATGTGCCGACTCAGCCTTATGCTTTGTTAAAACCAGCTAGTTGGGCGGATTTGCCTGGGCTGGCCAAAGAGGACTGGGTCGCCAGCTGGCGTACCTGGTTGCAAGGCTGCCGGGGGCTCAAAAACAAGCCTGACTGGCAAGCCGTCTGCGGGGGGGCTTTGCTGATCAACGCCGATGACGTCGTGGCCATACAGGCGTACTGGCAACAATACTTTAATGTCTATCAAACACAACAGCCAGAAGGGGCGTCGCAAGGCTTGATCACTGGCTACTATCAGCCGGTATTAAAAGGTGCGCGCACCGCCAGCACTCGCTATCCGGTGCCAATCTATAAAACGCCTGCCGACCTAATTACGGTGAATTTATCCGGGTTGTTTCCTGAGCTCAAATACAAGCGCGTGCGTGGCCGCTTGCAAGGGCAGACATTAATCCCTTATTACGCACGGGCAGATATTGAGCAGACGCCATCACCACTGGCGGGTAATGAATTGTTATGGGTTAATGATGCGGTAGAGGCGTTCTTTTTGCAGGTGCAAGGCTCGGGCATTGTCGAGCTGGAAAATGGTGAGCGAGTCCCTGTGGGTTACGCGGATCAAAATGGGCATCCTTATCAGTCGATAGGTAAGCTATTGGTCGAGCGCGGCGAGATGGTGGCGAGTGAAGCTTCCATGCAAAGCATCAAAAACTGGGGTCTGCAGCACCTTGATCAGCTGCGCGCATTGCTTGATGCAAACCCTAGCTACGTATTTTTTAAATTGTTACCTGCAGGATTGTCCGGCCCATTAGGGGCGTTGGGTGTGCCATTAACGGCGGCCCGCAGCATTGCGGTGGATCCGTTTTACATTCCACTGGGTGCGCCAGTGTACCTGGCGACGACGTACCCAAATTCAGAGGCACCCTTGCAGCAACTGATGCAGGCGCAAGATACTGGCGGCGCCATTAAAGGCGGCGTGCGGGCCGATGTCTATTGGGGCGAGGGCGATTCTGCCGGTAAGCTGGCAGGCGCGATGCGTCAGCAAGGGCAGTTGTGGGTGTGGTTGCCTAAAACATTCCCGTTGCCGCACTAGTTCCCATGCATCGTGTTCAGGACAGGCAAGACTCTGGCTGGCAAGCTCATGTTGTCGGTCACACGCCTTTGCGTCCATGGTTGCAGGAGCGAGGGTCATTAACGGCGCGCTTAAAAAAACACTATCCCGATTTTGCTGTGCAGGTACTGTCGCAAGGCTGGCGCAAGCCGAATATCGACGAACAGGCATTGTTGCGATTGCCCGCTGCGACCCATGCCTGGGTGCGTGAAGTGATGCTGATGGGCGAGGGGCAGCCACAGGTATTTGCGCACAGCGTCATAGCCCGTAAGGATCTGCGAGGGGCATGGTGCCAATTGCGCCATATCGGACGCGTGCCCTTGGGTGGGGCGCTGTTCGCCAATGCCCGCGTACAGCGTGGCCGTTTACATTACCGCAGGTTGTCACCTGCGCACCCGCTACACAAAGCTTTTTATCGCCATTCCCCTGAGCAACCGCGGCAAGTGCTATGGGCCAGGCGCTCATTGTTTTGTCTGCGGCATTATCGTTTGCTGGTCACCGAAGTGTTTTTACTGTCCTGGGCACAGCGGCTCGGTCGTTAATCCTTATCAGGAATCCATTTATGCGATTACTTGCTCAATGGCATGCTTATTACCGGCTGACGCGGCTGGATAAGCCTATTGGTATCTGGTTACTGCTATGGCCTACTTTATGGGGTCTGCTCATTGCCGGGCAGGGGCAGCCGCGGCCATGGGTAGTGCTGGTGTTTGTGCTGGGGACCATTTTGATGCGCGCAGCAGGCTGCGCACTCAACGATATCGCTGACCGTCATTGGGACGGCGCTGTCGCGCGCACAAACCAGCGGCCGCTGGCAACAGGGGAAATCTCTGTCAAAGAAGCCTACCTGGTCGCCGCCGGATTATCATTGCTGGCCTTTGCGCTGGTGTGCACGCTGGGTTGGCAGGTGGTGTTATGGTCTGTACCCGCGCTGTTTCTAGCGGTGAGTTACCCTTACACCAAGCGTTTTTTTGCGATTCCACAAGCTTACTTGGGCATTGCGTTTGGTTTTGGCATCCCGATGACTTTTGTCGCCTTGCAAGGGCAAGTACCTGCGGTTGCCTGGTGGTTATTGCTGGCGAATGTCTGCTGGTCGGTGGCCTACGACACTGCCTATGCCATGGTAGACCGCGAAGATGATCTCAAAATTGGTATCCGTTCTTCGGCCATCACCTTCGGCAGTTTTGATGTGCTGGCGATTATGGCCTGCTTTGCCGCCATGCTGCTGATATTGGCCTATGTGGCGCAGGTGCTGGCGCTGGGCTGGCCATTCTGGCTGGGCTGGGCTGTCGCGGCTATGCAGCTATGGCGACAATATACGCTGATTCGTCAGCGGCAGGCCAGTGGTTGTTTCAAGGCTTTTTTAGAGAATTTCTGGATTGGTGCGGCATTGACTGCCGGGCTGGCGGTAAGTTATTGCCTAGGCGGACTTGCGTAATGTGGCAGGTTCGTCCAGCGCAAAGCTGAAGTCTGTCCAATACTGAAAAGGCGTGTGTTCTATCGGCGCCAGTATATAAAGGTCTTCTGACAGTTGCTGCAATTCGCGCAAGTTGCCACTCATTGGCTCTTCATTGTCAGCCGTTTTTGGCGCAGGCGGCACCGCAGGCAAGTTTTGTGTCTGGCAGGCAATTTCTTTTAGCAGCATCAAATCTTCAAACACGCTACGCTCAAACCCCATGCGTGGGACCAGTCGCGTGTTGTAGACCAAGTCATCAATCAAAGCGATCACCTGCGGTGTGCCCCAGGCCTGTTGCAAGGCTTTCATGACGCGCGGAAACGATTCAATGCCTTGTTGTTTCAAGTCAGGTGCGTGTTCTACGTTGAGGTTGAAGTGTTTGCGACACTCTCCAGCCACAATATCAAATTCCTGTTGTTTGCCTTCTTTTGATAGCAAGTCCAGCAAGTACAACCACATCCACGGCGACGATTTTGGGTGTTTGGTTAGGTGTTGCTGTAAATGATCAATGGCCTGATTGACGCGCCCATGCGTAAACAGCCGTGAAGCATCTTGCATGACAGCCTGTGTGCTTTGCTGAGAGCTGACCTTTTGCGGCACGCTGTGTGGCATCACCGTATCGTCGTTGGCATGCATAGGCACCGACTTTAAGCGGCTGCTCGGTTTGCTGGCTGTAGGTGGCTGTGTTGGCGTATTCAGGCTGTGTGTGCCGCCCTGGCTCGTCGGAAAACCTGTGGCTGAAAAAGCGTTGCCGCTCAGTGGGCGTGTCGCCGGGCCCAATGCGCCATCGCTTGGTGTGGCTGATGTTTCAGAGTGCTTAGCGGTGCGACGTGACTTCATGACTTTTGGCACCGCGGCATGACGACGCAACCAGTCTGCAAAGAAGAAGCCGCTGGCAATGAGCGCCAGTGCGAAGCTCCGGTGCCAGGTGCCCCCCCGCCCTCCTTG
>CAYPZE010000099.1:0-7130 GCA_964415305.1 uncultured Methylotenera sp. | reverse complement strand
CATATTGTTGGTGACGCAGCCAGACAGTAGTAGGGATAAACCAAGCAGACACCCGATTAAAATAGCTTTCATTTTTTAAGCCTTATCAGCATTTTTTTACAACTATAACTAAATCTGATTGAAATTCAATCTATGCAGTCACTATCAGCGTATGCGACCTGTTTGCAAAACCTATTTCAAAATAATTAAAAAATAATTGTAAGGCGCTTGTATATCGCCAGACTAAGCATTGCAGTACACATTTACTGATTCACTTTTTGATCGTTACTTTAAGGACATATGATGAAAACTACTAACAAATTAGCCGCCGCTGCACTTTTGGGCCTGTTCACTGCTTCTGTGATGACCGCTTCACCAGCCTTTGCCGGTGAGGATAGTAAGTCTAGCTGCAATGGCAAAGATAACGCCAAGATGGAAAAGGCCAATTGCAAAACTGCGGATGGCAAAGAGAAGCATGCGTGTAAAGGCCAAAACTCTTGCAAAGGCAATGGTGGCGATGGCAAAAATACATGTAAAGGCCATGGTTCTTGCGCCACTGACGGTAGCAAGTAATTTAGAAGCGATTGCAACCAGTATCAAAAAAGCAGGCATTGCCCTGCTTTTTTGAGAGGATTTTTAAATGTCTTTAGACACGCCATCTCTCGGTTTTGGGCTTGGGTTGCGACCCCAGCACTACCCAACTATTTTTGAACATCAACCTGAGGTTGACTGGTTTGAGATTATTTCTGAAAACTTTATGGATACCGATGGCAAGCCTAAACGCAATTTGGCGCGCATCAAAGAGTTGTATCCGCTGGTGATGCACGGGGTTTCCATGTCGATAGGCAGTGTGGACCCGTTAAATTCCGAATATCTTACAAAACTGAAAGCGCTGATTGACTGGGTGAATCCGGCCTGGATCTCAGACCATTTGTGCTGGACGGGTGTGGCACATAAAAACACGCACGATTTGCTGCCGCTGCCTTACACCGAAGAGTCACTTAAACATCTGGTGCAGCGGATTAAGCAAGTGCAAGATCGCCTGGGCCGCAGAATCGCCCTGGAAAATCCGTCGACCTATCTGGAGTTTAAGCACTCCACTATTGCCGAGGCGACGTTTATGGCCGCCATGGCCAACGAGGCCGACTGCCATTTGCTGCTCGATGTGAACAACGTCTATGTGACCTGTTATAACCATCGGCTGGACGCGCAAACCTATCTCGATACGCTGCCTTTGGACCGCGTGATACAGGTGCATTTATCCGGGCACAGCAATAAAGGCAACCATATTGTGGATACCCATGATGACCATGTGATTGATGAGGTGTGGAACCTCTATAAATATGTGGTGCACCGGGCCGGGCGAGTGCCAAATACCATGATTGAGTGGGATGACCGTATCCCCGATTTTCCGGTGTTGCTTGCCGAGCTGGATAAAGCCAAAACGGCGGCGCAGCACGCCAGCGAATTTACCCTGCCGCAGCTAGCAGAGGCAGGCAGCGTGGTGTTGGACACGCCTGATATGCCACTACTCGCGGCGCAAACCCAGATGCAGCAGGCGGTGACGCTAGGCAGCCGGTTTGATAGCGCCCCCGAGCAATGGATACGCGCCAAGCAGGCGTTTGCGCCACACGAGCAGTTGTCGGTGTATGCCAATGCTTACCGCTACCGTTTATATGACGTGGTGGCGGAAGATTATCCAGTGTTGCGGCACTACCTGACGGAGCAAGTGTTTGCTGACCTGATGTGGGCGTTTATAGCCGAGGTGTTGCCAGACCACTTTAATATTGGCCGCTTTGCGCTCAAGCTCCCTGCGTTTATTCAACAAGCCTTGCCTGACGATGCCTTTGCACATGCCTTGTGTCAGTTAGAAACCACTGTCGCGCAAATGACCGACCCGGCAGAAACCGAAGCGCTAAATGAATCCCATCTGCAAGGGCTGACGGCAGAGAGCATTCTTGATTTAACACTGCATCCACGGCAAGCACTGCGACTGCTGCAGTTTGGTTATGAGGTGAATGCCTATTATCAGGCGGTGATGGATGACGAGGCTGATGTAGTGCCACGCAAGGCGCCGGTTTACCTGGCGGTGTTCCGGCATGAGGATGTGGTGTGGCGCATGCCGCTGGAGGCGCAAGAGTTTGAATTGTTATCGCGTATTTTTAGCGGTGCGACTATCGGTGAGGTGTTGGCGGACGTCGATGAATCCGAACAACACAACATCACGGCTTATTTTTCAAAATGGATGCGCAATGGCTTGCTGGCATCTCAACACGACACATAAAGGGGAGTACACATGCACACCGTTTTAAACTTATTGATCTGGTGGCCAAAACGCATCGCGGCACATGTTGCTTGGGCGGGCCCGTTGATTGCACGCATGGTGGTAGGCTACACGTTTATGCTCACCGGTTGGGGCAAGCTGATGAACTTGCCTGCCATGATAGAAAACTTTAGAGGTTGGGGCATCCCTTACCCGGAATTGCTGACGCCGTTTGTGTCTGGCTGGGAGTTTTTGGGCGGGCTGGGCTTGATACTGGGCTTGATGACCAGAATCTGCGGCGGCGGCCTGGCGGTGGTGATGGTGGTCGCCATTATTTCGGCCAAGCTGGCGGATATTGATTCTTTAGAAACCCTGCTCGGCTTTGAAGAGGCCACTTATTTTGCTGTGTTTACCTGGCTGGCGATTAGCGGTGCTGGCAAAGCCTCGCTGGATTATTTTCTCGAGCGCCTGGCCGCTAAAGCTAGCACCTAAAAAGCACTACATGCGCAGCAGCCTGCTTAGGCAGGCGCTGTGCCTATTTAGCATGCAAGCGCGCATTGAGCTGGTCTATCACCTCAGCCCAATCTGCGTCTTTTAATATTTCTTCGCGCAAAAAAGCGGCTTGCGCGGGTGTCCAATAAGGCGCGTCAGCCAGTGAAATCGTGCCCGCCAGGTGGCTATGCATTTGAATAAAACTTTCGATCTCGTCATCCCTATTCGGCAACCCAAGTTGGGCAAATAGATTGTTCAGTGTATGTAGTGAAGATTCCATCAGGCTGACTCCTAAAGGCGTACTTTCAAAGTAATTCTTCCACGTGTTTTTTAATATTGGCCGCCATTTTTTGTGTAGGTAAATCGTTGGTGTCGGTGCCAAATGGGTCTTCAATTTCTTCGGCGATGAGTTCCAGGCTGGCGAGTACATAGAAAATAAACACGACGACTGGAATCACGTAATAGCCGAGGCTGAACACAAAGCCAAACGGCAACGTCATCACGTAAAAGAAGATGAATTTTTTGATAAACGCGCTGTATGAGTATGGGATAGGCGTATTTTTAATACGTTCACAGACGCCGCAGACGTCGGTAAAGGCTTTGAGCTCTTCGTGAATAATAAAAAACTGGTCCCCCGTGATTTTGCCGCTGGTGTAGAGCGCGTTGGCTTGTTGAAAAATGCGTTGCGCGATCTGGTTGGGGTGATGTTCGTGGTGGTCTATTTCTAAATCCAGCCCATCAAACAGCATTTTGCTGACTTCTTCATTCATTAAATGTTTTGACAGCACGGCGGCGTAGGTCGGGATGATTTTTTTAAAGAAATCGCGATCGCTTTCGTCCGATAAATAAGCCGACAGTTTCATGGACAGGTTGCGGCTGTTGTTGACCAGCGCTCCCCAAGCCTTGCGTCCCTCCCACCAGCGGTCGTAGGCGGTGTTTGTGCGATAGGCCAGCAGCAATGACAACACAAAACCGACGGTGGTGTGGATTAAAGACAGGTTCTTCACATGGCTGCTGTCGGCCAGTTTCCAATATTCAATTTCAAGATAGGCAATGCCGCCTGCATACGCGCCGATGAGCGCCATCATGGGCATCAGCTGGCGGAAGGTGTCTGACTCGTGAAAACGAAAGATAAAGGTGAGCCAGTCTTTGGGATTGTATTGAATCATGGGGATTGCCTGTTGGATACTGAGGCCAAGTTTAACATGAGGAGCGTGACCTGAAGGATGCGGTGGATGACAGACGATACTGACAACATTGTCAGAATGCTTCGTCTATGAGGCCGCCGATGCATTTTTATACAATCTCTTCATCATCCGGCCACTCGCCCAAGCTGTGCCGCCCGTATTCATTGATTTTTACAGGGGATATTTCATGGATTCTGCCAATCGCGTATTACAAGCCGCCTCTAAGATTGACGCATTGCCCGGCATGGGTGCAATTGCGCATGACAAGGGCGTGGCTTTCCGGGTGTGGGCGCCGCATGCCGAGCAGGTGTCGGTGATTGGCAGCTTTAATGATTGGCAGGCGGGCGTTGATGTGTGTGTGAACGAAGGCAACGGTTACTGGTATGCAGACCTCGCGCATGCCAAGCCCGGCGATGAATACCAATATCATTTGATCAATGGTGAGCAACAACTGCAACGTATAGATCCTTATGCCAGAATGGTGACCAATTCGGCAGGCAATGCGGTGGTGCCTGCGCCCGATTTGTTCACTCAGCCTGCGCCAGCCTTCGAGATGCCGCCCTGGCACCAGCTGGTGATTTATGAATTGCACATCGGCACGTTTAACGCGCAAGCAGATGCGGTGGGCACCTTTGATACGGCGATTGAGCGCTTGCCTTACTTGAAATCGCTGGGCATCAACGCGGTGGAGGTGATGCCGATTGCCGAGTTTGCCGGGGATTATTCGTGGGGCTATAACCCGGCACATCCTTTTGCGGTAGAGGGCGCTTATGGCGGGCCTGAAGCGTTTAAGCGCTTTATTGCTGCTGCGCATGATTTGGGTATCGCCGTCATTGTGGATGTGGTGTACAACCATTTTGGGCCGTCTGACATCAGCTTGTGGCAGTTTGATGGCTGGCAGGAAAACGGCAAGGGCGGCATTTACTTTTATAATGACTGGCGCTCGACGACACCGTGGGGCGATACGCGGCCAGATTATGGTCGCGGTGAGGTGCGTCAGTATATTTTTGATAATGCCATGATGTGGTTAGAGGATTACCACGCTGATGGCTTGCGCTATGACATGACCTTGTATATCCGCAGTGTCGAAGCCAGCGCGCAAGACATGATTGTTGAGGGCTGGAGTTTGCTGCAGTGGATTAATAGCGAAGTGCAGCGGCGCTATCCTGGCAAAATCACCATCGCCGAGGACTTGCAAAGTAGCGCCGAGCTGACCTTGAAACATGAAGATGGCGGCGCGCACTTTAGCAGCCAATGGGATGCGGCATTTGTGCACCCGGTGAGGGCCGCTTTGATTGAGGTCGATGATGCTAATCGCGCCATGGCAGCGGTGCGTGATGCCTTGCTCAAGCGCTATAACGACGATGCGTTTGAACGTGTGGTTTACACGGAATCGCATGACGAAGTGGCCAACGGCAAGCAGCGACTGGTGTCAGAAATTGACCCTGGTGAGCAACCAGGCCGTTATGCGATCAAGCGCTCTTGCCTGGGGGCTGCGCTGGTAATGACGGCGCCTGGTATCCCCATGCTGTTTCAGGGTCAGGAATTTTTGCGTGATCAATGGTTTCGCGACGATAGGCCGATTGACTGGCAGCGCGCTGAAGACTATGCCGACATCACAACACTTTACCGTGATTTGATCCGCCTGCGATTAAACCAAGGTGGCCATTCCGCTGGCCTGAGTGGGCAACACACCTCCGTGTATCACGTTAACGATACCGACAAACTGATTGCGATGCACCGCTGGCAAGAGGGCGGCGCAGGCGACGACGTGATTGTGGTGTTTAACTTTGCTGAGGGCCGCAAGGACAACTATACGATTGGCTTGCCACAGGCGGGGACGTGGACCTTACGTTTTAATAGCGACGCAACGCTGTATAACGACCAGCTGGATGCCACCGCATCTGGCGATATCACCGCCAATGAAGAAGCGCGCGATGGCTATACGTTCTCAGCGGCCGTGACCATAGGCGCATATAGTTGCCTGATCTATACGCAGGAAAAGTAATCCTCAGGACATGCTTGCAATGGGCAGGCTGCAGATCATAGATCAAGAAATGTTGAGGTGATGGCCTGCCGGTCATGCCCTTTTAAAAACGCGGCAAAGTCATCAGACGACAGTGGTTTTGAAAACAGGAAGCCTTGCAGCATATCTGCACCAAGCTCGCGGCACAGGCTTGCTTGTTCAATGGTTTCTATGCCTTCTACAATCACGTCAAGATCCAGGCTTTTTGCCATGACAATCAGCGCTTTCAAGATGCGGCTGTCGGCTTCGCTTTCTGGCACGTTTTGCACAAAAGAACGATCTACCTTAAGGACGGAAGCGGGTAAGCGTTTTAAATAGGACATGGATGAATAGCCGATACCAAAGTCATCCAGCGCAACCTGCACACCTAATGTCTTGAGGCGATTTAAGAGGGCCGATGTTTTATCGAAGTCTGACACCAGCACGCTTTCAGTGACTTCTATCGACAGGCATTCGCCCGGCAGGCCAGCGGCAGCCAGGTTATTTTGAATGTCGCTGTACATAGTCTCCTGTTGCAGCAGCTGTTCACTGGCATTCACCGCCAGCACAAACCGGTTATCTATCAGGCCGTCGTTGCGCCATTGCGCAACCTGCATGCAGGCCAAGTGTCGGTTCTTGCTGTCAATGGCGGCCAGAAAGCCGAGCTCTTCAACGACGTCGATAAACGCAATCGGCGCTAACACGCCTTTGGTCGGGTGGTTCCAGCGCATCAGCATTTCCGCACCACAGACCTGGAAGTTTTGGGCGTTGATCACCGGTTGGTAATATTGCACCAACTGGCTTTGCAGGCGTTGCGAGCGAAGCTCGCCTTCAAGCATAATGCGATGCAGAATCTGGTCTTGCAGATCTTCACTGTAAAAATGAAAACCGTTGCGTCCTGCGCGTTTTACCTGATACATCGCCAGGTCGGCGTGCTTTTGCATGTCTTCTGCAGTGAGTGCACACTTGGGGTAGGTGGCAATCCCTATACTACAGGTGACAAAGTGTTCGGTGTTTAGAATGCTGATCGGTTCGCGTACGCTTTCGAGCACACGTTGCGCCAGCGCGCCGACCGAGGTTTCGGTATCGAGGTCGTGGACGACGATGGCGAATTCGTCGCCACCCAGGCGGCAAACCACGTCGCCTTCACGGACGACGGCCAATAGACGTTGTGCAATCTGCTGCAATAATTGGTCACCGGAAT
>CAYPZE010000098.1:0-7423 GCA_964415305.1 uncultured Methylotenera sp. | reverse complement strand
CGCTGTGTTATGGCTGGCCGGATGCACGTAGTTGAGGTCAGCGCCTTTGGATACCAAATATTTCACGACATCCAGTTTGCCTTTTGACGCAGCCATTTGCAGTGGCTCCCAGGCAAAGAATTTCTGTTTTACCAGTGTCGGATCTGCTTCAACAAACTTTTTGACTACTTTCACGTTACCACCTGTGAGCGCCTCGGTAAACTCCATGTAATCCTCATCAGACAGCGCAAACGCTTGTAATGCGAATGACAGTGAGAACAAGGCCACTAAAAACTTAACTGATTTCATAATCTCTCCAAACACCTGATTTTCATTTTTAAAAATAACAACTTTGTTTTTATGGCGAAACCGGTTTTTATGATGGTTTCGCCTAACCCACAAACTTGCGTGCGTTGCGGAACATGCGCATCCAAGGGCCATCTTCTTGCCACTCGTCAGGGTGCCAAGAGTGCTGAACCGTTCTAAACACACGTTCCGGGTGCGGCATCATGATGCTGAAGCGGCCGTCTTGCGTGGTGAATCCAGTTAACCCTTGTGGTGAACCATTCGGGTTAAACGGGTATACCTCGGTCGCTTGCGCAGCATGGTCAACATAACGCACCGTTGCCAGTTGCTGTTGTAGCACACTTGTGACAGCACTCGCATCAGTAAATTCCGTAAAACCTTCACCATGTGCCACGGCAATCGGCATGCGGCTTCCAACCATGCCATCAAAAAAGATCGATGGCGATGACAAAATCTCAACCAGGGCCACGCGGGCTTCAAACTGCTCGGACTTGTTGCGCACAAAGTGTGGCCAGTGTTGCGCGCCTGGAATAATGCTGTGCAGGTTGCTCATCATTTGGCAACCGTTACACACGCCGAGGGCAAACGTATCGGCGCGGTTAAAGAAGGCACTGAATTCGTCGCGGGCACGGCTGTTGAACAGGATAGATTTGGCCCAGCCTTCGCCCGCACCCAGCACATCACCATATGAGAAGCCGCCACAAGCCACCAGGCCAGCAAAGTCTGTGAGTGACACGCGGCCGCTGATGACGTCGCTCATATGTACGTCTACGCTGTTAAAGCCTGCGCGGTCAAACGCGGCCGCCATTTCGGTCTGGCCGTTGACGCCTTGCTCACGCAAGATAGCCATCTTAGGGCGTTTGCCAGTATTGATATACGGCGCAGCAATATTGTCGTTGAGGTCAAAACTCAGTTTGGCATGCAAGCCAGCGTCGCTGGCATTGAGGATGCGGTCGTATTCTTGTTGTGCGCACGCAGGGTTGTCACGCAGGCTTTGCATACGGTAAGTGGTTTCAGACCACATGCGGTGCAAGTCGATACGCGAAGCCTGGTATTGCGTGCTGCCTTGTGTAATGACAATGTCGTGGCCAGTATTGACCTGGCCGATACGGTGTACACAGGCGCCCAGCGCTTGTTGCAATTGTGCAGCAATGGCGGCAGCATCGGCGGCGCGTACTTGCAGCACAGCACCCAGCTCTTCGTTAAACAGCGTGCTGATCGCATCACCACCCAGGCTGGATAAATCGACAGTCAGGCCGCAATGACCGGCAAAAGCCATTTCCGCCAGCGTGACATACAAGCCACCATCAGAGCGGTCGTGGTAGGCCAGCAATTTGCCATCGCTATTGAGTTGCTGGATGGCGGCAAAAAACGCTTTCAATTGCGCAGGCTGGTCGACGTCAGGCACGGCATTGCCCAATTGCTTGTAGACTTGCGCCAGCGCCGAGCCGCCCATACGATTGCGGTCATTGCCGAGGTCGATCAAAATGAGCTCACTGTCGCCCAAATCGGTACGCAGTTGTGGTGTGAGTGTTTTGCGCACATCTGGTGTGTTGGCAAACGCAGAAATCACCAGCGAGATTGGCGCAGTGACAGCTTTGTTTTCGCCGTTGTCTTGCCACACAGTTTTCATGCTCATGGAGTCTTTGCCGACCGGGATGCTGATGCCCAGTGCCGGGCACAGTTCCATACCTACGGTTTTGACAGTCGCGTACAAGGCGGCATCTTCACCAGCGTGGCCAGCAGGGGCCATCCAGTTGGCAGACAACTTGAGGTTGCCGATGTCACTAATCGATGCCGCAGCAATGTTGGTAATCGCTTCACCAATCGCCATGCGGCCGGAAGCAGGGGCGTCAATCAGCGCCAATGGCGCTTTTTCGCCAATGGCAAAGGCTTCGCCGATATTGGTTTCAAAGCCGGCACAAGTCACGGCGACGTTGCTCACCGGCACTTGCCATGGACCAACCATCTGGTCGCGCGCAATCAGGCCGGTGACGCTGCGGTCACCAATAGTGATCAGGAAGGTTTTATCGGCCACGCCCGGCAAACGCAGGACGCGTGCCACGGCATCGTTGAGGTCTATCTTGCTGGTGTCAAACGCAGGCCATGATTTTGCGACCGACTTGACGTCGCGCAGCATTTTAGGCGGCTTGCCCAGCAATACGGAGAGTTCCATATCGACTGGCTTGTTGGCAAAGTGTGTATCTTCAACCGTCAAGTGACGTTCTTCCGTGGTCACACCCACCACTGCGAACGGACAACGCTCACGCTCACAAATCGCTTCAAACAATGGCAGCTGGTCTTGGGTCACGGCCAACACATAACGCTCTTGCGCTTCGTTGCTCCATAATTCACGCGGGCTCATACCAGGCTCTTCGTTATGCACGTCACGCAGTTGAAACACCGCACCGACTTTAGCGTCGTTGACCAACTCTGGGAAGGCATTGGAAATACCACCTGCACCGACGTCATGGATGCTCAAGATTGGGTTTTTGTCGCCCATTTGCCAGCAACGGTCGATGACCTCTTGTGCGCGGCGTTGCAGTTCGGGGTTGCCACGTTGCACCGAGTCAAAGTCCAGGTTCTCAGTATTGGCACCGGTATCCATACTGGACGCCGCACCGCCACCGAGGCCGATTAACATGGCTGGGCCACCCAGTTGAATCAGGGCAGAGCCAGGCGGAATACTGTTTTTAAAACTATGGCTGTCAGAAATATTACCGACACCGCCCGCTAGCATAATCGGCTTGTGATAACCACGGACCTCAGATTGGCCATCGGTGGTAGTCGTTGCCAGTTCAAAGGTACGGAAATAACCGGCAATATTAGGGCGGCCAAATTCATTGTTATAGGCGGCGCCACCGAGTGGGCCATCGATCATGATTTGCAAAGCGCTGGCGATACGGCCAGGCTTGCCGTAGTGTTCTTCCCAGGGTTGGGTGAACTCTGGCAGGTTGAGGTTAGAGACTGAGAAACCCGCCAAACCTGCTTTGGGCTTGGAGCCGATGCCGGTGGCACCTTCATCACGAATTTCGCCACCTGCCCCTGTGGCAGCCCCGGCAAATGGTGAAATGGCCGTTGGGTGGTTATGCGTTTCTACCTTCATCAGGTAGTGCATATTGTCTTCGACAAACTGGTAGCTTTGGTCCGCAGCTGGGTAAAAGCGCTTGGTTTTTTGGCCTTGCACAATGGAAGAGTTATCCGAATACGCGACCACCGTGTGGCCAGGGTTCAACTTGTGCGTGTTGCGGATCATGTTGAACAGCGACAATTCCTGTTGCACGCCATCAATCACCCAGTCGGCGTTGAAAATCTTATGGCGGCAGTGCTCGGAGTTAGCCTGCGCAAACATCATCAACTCAACGTCCGTCGGGTTGCGGCCCATTTTGTTGTAGTTTTCCAGCAGGTAGTCGACTTCATCAGGCGACAGTGCCAGGCCCATGTCGCTGTTGGCGGCTTCCAGCGCTGCTTTGCCACCCGCCAGAATATCGACGCTGGACAGGGGTTTCGGATCGGCATGGTGATACAGTTTTTCGGCGGCGGCAAGGCTGTCAATCACGTTTTCCGTCATGCGGTCTTGAATGACGGCACGCAAGGCCTGTTTTTCACTGTCTGTCAGTGGCTGACCGTTGTGTGTGGTTACATAGTAAGCAATGCCGCGTTCCAGGCGCAACAGGCTGACCAGGCCACAGTTGTGGGCAATATCCGTCGCACGTGACGCCCAAGGTGAAATGGTACCTATGCGTGGTGTGACCAATAATAGTTCACCGGAGGGCAACTCAATGTCAGTATGGGGGCCATATGTCAGGATCTGGCGCAAGGTCTCTTGCTCTGTGCTACTCAGCGCGGTTTCGCTAAAAGCGAAATGCACGAATTCGGCATAAATGTGGGCGATATTCGGTGCGCTGACCTTGAGGGCGCTATACAGCTTATCGAGACGGAATTGCGAGAGGGCGGCGCTGCCGCGCAGACTAAAAAAATGCGCTTGACTGGACATGTGACGGTTGGATTTTTCAATGAAAATTCAAACCGTTATTTTAACAGAAAGCGCGTGTTCTCGCAGGGCTAATCGCGCCGCAAATAAAAACGGCCACGCACAGGTGGCCGTTTGAATAGTATGCCTAAGCGGCTAGTAACCCAGTGCGCGGGCGCTTTGGTAGAACAGAAAGCTGACGATCCACGCCAGGCCTAGTGACCAGACCAGCGACAGCCACATAAAGCCGCTGCTTTTACTCTCGGATTTGAGGGTGGCGATGGTGGATAGGCAAGGCGTGTAAATCAGCGTGAACAGCATAAAGCTCATGCCTTGTACCCAGTCGATATTGGCGGCAATCTGCTGGCTCAGCGCATCGCCTTGCAAGCCGTAAATAACCGCCAGTGAGCCGACGACGATTTCTTTGGCGACAAAGCCAAAGATCAAGGCAATGGCGAGTTGTGTGTCAATGCCTATGGGGTCTAGCACAGGCGCGAAGAAGCGGCCGATGCTGCCTGCCCAGGTGTCGGCACTGGCGGGCACGGCTGTCGTCGGCAGGTGCGTGAGCAGCCAGACCATGACTACGCCAATCACGATAAACTTGGTGGCGCGCGCCAGGAAATGTTTCACCTCTTGCCAGCCGCGCATCCAGATTTGCTGCGGGGTTGGAAAGCGATAGGGCGGTAACTCCAGCACAAATGGTTCGCGACTGGCAAACTTGTTTTTGAACAGAATGGCGGTGATGAAGATGGTCGCGAAACTCACCATGTAGAGCGAGAACAGCACCAATGCCGCCTGTGACGGTGGGAACAAAATGGCAATGATAAATAGAAACACCTGTAACCGCGCGGAGCATAGCGATAAGGGAATCGTGAGCATGGTCAGCAGGCGCATCGGGCGGCTACGCATCACACGCGTGCCCATCAAGGCGGGTACGTTACAGCCAAAGCCCATCAGCATCATGACAAAACCGCGGCCATCCAGGCCCATTTTTGCCATCAGCGTATCCATGAGAAAAGCCGCGCGTGATAAATAACCGCTATCCTCCACCATGCTCATGACTAAAAAGAACAGCACAATAATCGGCACAAATGCCGCCACGGTGCTGAATCCGGTATACAAGCCGTCGAGTAACAAGCCATTTAACCAGTCAGGCAAACTGGCCAGTGCCGGTTCAAGCACTTCGCTACGCAGGCTGTCAAACAGCCAGGCCATGCCCTCTTGTAGTGGTGCGCCCACCGTAAAAATAAACTGAAACAGCAAGAACACCGACAGCAGAAACAGTGGCAACCCCAGCCATGGGTGCAGCAAAATCTTATCCAGTTTATCAGTCAGGCTGTGATTTAGCTGGATAGGGAAATGCACGGTGCGGTCAATAATTTGGTGCATTTCCTGCTCAATGACGTTATCCATCTCCAGCTTGCCAGCAATTGTTTCTGGCGTCACCAGGTTGGGTTGCTGTAACAGGGTTTGTGCCGCCAGTTGCAGTGCCTCTGGACAGCCCTGGCCATATTTGGCGCTAATCGTGCGTACTGGCATGCCCAATTGTTTGCTCATCGCTTGTGCATCAATGGTAATGCCCGCGCGCTTGGCCTCATCTTCCATATTCAATAGCAACACTGCAGGCAATCCCAGCGCACGAATTTGCAAAGCGAGTGAGAGCTGGCGGTCAATCTGCGCGCTGTTTAAGATAATCAGCACCAGGTCAACCGGGTGGTGGCTTAAAAAGTGGCGGACGACGTGCTCATCGTCTGAGAAGCCGTGTAAATCATACAAGCCCGGCAAATCGACCAGTTCGGCAATATGGCCGCCCAGTAGTATTTTTGCACTCATCAAGTCGACCGTGATGCCTGGCCAGTTGCCAACGCGGGCCGAGGCACCGCTTAGACGATTGAACAGGGTGGATTTGCCCGTGTTGGGCATGCCGAGCAGGGCAACACGTTTCATGCGGTGGTGGATTCTGTCTGGTTGGAGAGGAGATGCACGTGGATGGCTTTGGCATCCAGCAGGCGAATAATGACGTCTGTTGAGCCGATGCGCACATGCAACGGGCCATTAAACGCCGCTTGGCGTATCACTTCCAGCCTTTTGCCAGCGCGAAAACCCAAAGCGCTCAGGCGTTGCGATAAGGCTTGCTCGGCATGAATGCGGTCGATAATGGCAGTCTGGCCGGGTGTCAGTGCGTCAAGATGCATGTGCATATTATAAATGAGAATAATTCTTGATTTTATCTCAGATTGCCAGGCAAAGAAAATGTTTCTGTATGGGCAGAGGGGGTGACGGGGGGAGGCAGAGCCAATAAAAAAGCCAGTCTAAACTGGCTTTTTTATTGGCTAACAGCAGGGCTAGCGATTATTTCTTCTCAACGCCGCTGACATCAATTTTCGCTTTGTCTTTCAGACCCAGCATGTATTTTTCCAGCTTGCGTTGCTGCAGTGTACGCTCAATGCCTTCTTGTACTTTTTCGTACGGCGGTGCTTGCAATGCGCGGGTATCTACCAGTTTGATCACGTGCCAGCCAAATTGTGACTGTACTGGCTCAGGTGTTGTTTCGCCTTTTTTCAGGCCAACCAGTGCATCCGCAAATGGGCGCACCATGCCAGCTGGAGAGAACCAGCCCAGATCGCCACCTTTGTCTTTAGAGCCTGGATCTTGTGATTTTTCTTTAGCGATTTTCGCAAAGTCCGTGCCTTTTTTCAGGTCAGCAATAATGGCTTTGGCTTCTGCTTCAGTTTTTACCAGAATGTGGCGCGCATTGTATTCTTTGTCGCCCAGTTCTTTTTTGTACTGCTCGTAACCTTCTTTTTTCTCGGCATCGGTGACTGGGTTTTTCTTGATGAAGTCAGCCAGGAATGCATTTACCAGCAATTTACGGCGTGCCAGTTCTTCGCTTGCGATGAAGTCAGGCAACTTATCGATGCCCGCTTTTTGCGCTTCCTGGTAAGCCAATTCGGAACCAACCAGCTCGTTCACAACGGCTGCTTTCATGCCGTCGTTGGCCTTTTGGCCGGTACGTGCTTCAGCATCGCGTAAAATAAAGTCTACCCAGGTCTTTTTAATCGGTTTGCCGTTGACCGTAGCAACGGCATCGGCATCCGCCGCGTATACATGTGGCAGTGCGCTTAAGCAAGCAATCGCCAACATTACTTTCAAAAATTTCATGCA
>CAYPZE010000097.1:0-7436 GCA_964415305.1 uncultured Methylotenera sp. | reverse complement strand
AATGGATACAAGAAGACAGGAGCTGGCCGAGTTTCTACAAGCCATGCGCCAACGTGGGTCACCAGAAGCCTTGGGATTCCCTTCTGGTTCACGCCGCCGCACACAAGGCTTACGTCGTGAAGAGGTCGCACAACTGGCGAGCATCAGTGCCACTTGGTATACCTGGATTGAACAGGCGCGCGAAGTTAATGTCTCAGCCGAAGCACTGGACAGGCTGGCAACTGCTTTAAAGCTAAGCAAGTCTGAACGCAGCTACTTGTTTGATATGGCAGACAGACGTGATCCAAAAGCACATCAAAGTGAAGTCGACACCGCGCCGGAAACACTGGTTGCCATGCTCGACCAGATGCTGATACCCGCCTATGTCATGGGGCGTACCTGGGACATTCTGGCCTGGAACCATCCAGCAGGCAGATTGTTCACCGGCCTGCTGGATGTGCCGTGGCCGACGCCTCAGCGCCCTAACCTACTGCGATTTGTATTTACCAATCCCCAAGCCCGTCAGTTTGTGGTTAATTGGGAGATGCGCGCACGTCGACTGGTCGCAGAATTCCGTGCTGACTGTCGCTCAAGGTTAGAGGAACCTGAGGTCAAGCAACTGGTCAGTGAATTAAGTACCGCCAGCGTGGAATTTACCCAATTTTGGAAACAGCACGATGTACTGGAAAGACAGGGCGGACAACGTGAATTCCAACATCCAGTGGATGGATTGATTCACTTTCAACAAGTCACCCTGAAGCCAGTAGAGCAAGAGCAACTGAAAATGGTACTTTTGCAACCAACAACTACAGCAATTTTGTGAGAAAATGTTAACTAAAAATTAGACTGTTAACCGTGTTATGAAAATTTACGCGCTCATATTCATCTCCACCTTCAGCCTGCATGCCATTGCAGAGCCAGCTGGTGTAGAAACCTCTGCTCCAGACAGACTGACTGATCAAACTCCTCGCCCGGAAACACAAGACTCCTGGTACGGCATGCTTAAAAACCACCTGAAGGATGTATGGCAAAAATCAGATCAAACTGATTTATATGTGCCGCTCGTTACTTATCACAACAGAAGTATGTATTCAAAAGAGAAAATAGACTCTTTTAATGAGCGGCCATGGGGCTTGGGCATCGGCAAATCATATCGAGATGCCAACAGCAATTGGGATGGCTATTATGTAATGGCATTTAAAGACTCGCATGATGACTGGGAGCCTATTATCGGCTACGGACACGTTAAGAACCTGCTCGGGCAGGCAAGTGGTTTAAATGCAGGGCTTGGACTGACTGCAGGTTTTACAGCAAGAAGTGACTACAACTACAAGCCACTGCCAGTACTATTGCCAATTGCAGCTGTCGGCTACGATAAAGTAATCCTTAACGCCACCTACGTACCTGGCACGAAGGGCAATGGCAATGTGCTGTTTATGTGGTCAACCGTGGCGTTTTAACGTGTGTTTTCTAATGAGTTAAACACGAATCAGCTTATATTCCAACGCATCCTTTAACGCCAGCCAGGACGCCTCAATAATGTCTGAGGACACGCCTATGGTGGTCCAATTGCTTTGCTGGTCTGTAGACTCAATCAGCACGCGCACTTTTGCCGCTGTAGCCTGATTGGAGTCCAGTACCCGCACTTTGTAATCGACCAGTTTAATGTCTTTAATCACCGGAAAAAACTGCTCTAGTGCCAGACGCATGGCTTTATCGAGTGCATTCACCGGGCCATCGCCTTGCGCCGTCGCACTCGACGCCTGATCATTGACACAAATCTGAATCGTCGCTGTTGAGTTCTGGCCATCGACTGAGGGTTCATCAATATTGACGTTGTAGTGCTTGAGGCTGAAAAACGGCTCAAACTTGCCTAATAGTTTTTGCATCAGCAGGTCAAATGAGCCTTCGGCATTTTCAAACTGGTAACCTTCATGCTCCAGCGCTTTCAACTGTTCCAATATATGCACTGCGGCCGCAGATTCTTTGGTCAGGCTAGGGTCAATCTGCTGCAACTTGCGCAAAATGGCACCACGACCGGCGACTTCGGACACCAGAATCTGCCGCTCGTTGCCTACCGTACCAGGATTGATATGCTCGTAGGATTTAGGGTTTTTATTCACCGCGTCAATATGCATGCCGCCTTTGTGGGCAAACGCATCCTGCCCGACATACGGTGCCTTATCATTAAAGGCAACATTGGCGACTTCACTGACATACCTTGCGGCAGCGGTTAACTCAGACAACTGTGCCGATGAGATACAATCAAAGCCCAGCTTTAACTGCACATTGGGGATGATAGACACCAGGTTTGCATTGCCGCAGCGCTCACCGATGCCATTGATTGTACCCTGCACCTGCGTTGCGCCTGCCTGCACAGCAGCGACAGAGTTAGCCACTGCCATCTCGCAGTCATTGTGGCAATGTATGCCGACTTGCACGGATGGGAACTGTTTGACGACTGTCTCGGTGATAGCAAACACTTGGTTCGGAAAGGTGCCGCCATTGGTATCACACAAGGCCAGCACATCCGCGCCAGCATCGACCGCGGCTTGCAAGGTTTGCATCGCGTAATCAGCGTTGGCTTGATAGCCATCGTAAAAATGCTCGGCGTCAAATACCACTTCTTTGCCCTGCGCTTTTAAATAGGCAATGGTGTCGCTTATCATGGCCAGGTTTTCTGGCAAGGTGGTGCGCAGAATGTCGGTGACCTGGTAATCCCAGCTTTTGCCAAAAATCGCCACGGCTTGCGTGTTGGCAGACAGTAATGACTGCAAATTTTTGTCTTCAGCCGCCGAAATACCGATACGACGCGTGCTGCCAAAAGCAATGATTTTGGCATGCTGCAACTGCAATTCGCCGACGCGGGCAAAGAACTCAAGATCTTTAGGATTAGAGCCCGGATTGCCTGCCTCGATATAGCCTATGCCCAACTGGTCCAGACGCTGGACCACCTTGAGCTTATCTTCTACCGAAAAAGAAACCCCTTGCGCCTGCGCGCCATCACGCAGGGTGGAGTCATAGGCAATGACGCGTCGACTGGCCATAAAAATTATTTTTTACGGTTATGCAGGTTGGCGGCAATACGCATACGCAAAGCATTCAACTTGATAAAGCCGCCAGCGTCTTTTTGATCGTAAGCGCCTTTATCATCTTCAAACGTCGCAATGGTTGAGTCAAACAATGAATCTGTCTTGCTGTCACGGCCAACCACAATCACATTGCCCTTATACAGCTTGACGCGCACCCAGCCATTCACGGTGGCTTGTGTATGATCGATCAGCGTTTGCAATGCCACGCGCTCCGGACTCCACCAGTAACCGTTATAGATCAGGCTGGCGTAACGTGGCATCAAGTCATCTTTCAGATGCGCCACTTCACGGTCTAATGTAATACTTTCAATCGCACGGTGTGCTTTGAGGATAATGGTGCCGCCTGGCGTTTCGTAGCAGCCGCGTGACTTCATGCCCACATAACGGTTTTCAACCAGGTCCAGGCGACCGACACCGTGTTTACCACCGATGCGGTTCAATTCAGCCAAAATCTCGTGCGCTTTCATGGATTTGCCATTCAAAGCCACAATGTCACCATTCTTGAACTCGATATCCAGGTACTCAGGCGCATCGGGTGCTTTTTCCGGTGACACAGTCCAGCGCCACATATCTTCTTCCGCTTCGGCAGACGGGTCTTCCAAATGTCGGCCTTCGTAAGAGATATGCAACAGGTTAGCATCCATAGAATATGGGCTGCCGCCTTGCTTATGCTTCATTTCGACTGGAATGCCATGTTTTTCGGCATAAGCCAGCAGTTTTTCACGAGACAGCAAATCCCACTCACGCCATGGCGCGATGATTTGGATGTTTGGATTGAGCGCATAAGCACCCAACTCAAAACGGACCTGGTCGTTCCCTTTACCGGTCGCGCCGTGTGAAATGGCATCGGCCTTGGTCTCGTTGGCGATTTCAATCAGACGCTTGGCAATCAATGGACGCGCAATGGAGGTACCCAGCAGGTATTCACCTTCATAAACCGTGTTGGCGCGGAACATCGGGAACACAAAGTCACGCACAAACTCTTCACGCAAGTCATCAATGTAAATCTCGCTAACGCCAAATTTTTTGGCTTTTTCACGCGCTGGCTCCAGCTCTTCACCTTGACCCAAGTCAGCGGTAAATGTCACCACTTCACATTGATAGGTGTCTTGCAACCATTTCAAAATTACCGAGGTATCTAGGCCGCCGGAATAGGCCAATACCGCTTTTTTAATATCGCTCATCTAAAATTATCCCAAACTGAATTCATCAGGCCTGTGAAATCAAGCCACTTTTCCTAACAACAAATATTCCATCAATGCTTTTTGCGTGTGCAATCTGTTTTGGCTTCGGCCGCTAAGCTTAACCTGAAGGTTAGCCTACGCCGAAACAGCTTGCGCCTGTAAGCTACGCTTACAGAACTTTTCCAAGCAGAAGGTACTCCATGAGTGCCTTCTGCGTGTGCAATCTGTTTTCTGCTTCATCCCAGACGACGCTTTGCGCGCCGTCAATCACCTCGGCAGACACTTCTTCGCCGCGGTGCGCAGGCAGGCAATGCATAAATACCGCATCGGCTTTCGCCACTTTCATCATGTCAGCATCGACTTGCCAGTCGGCAAAATCTTTGCGACGCTCTTCGTTTTCGGCTTCAAAACCCATCGAGGTCCACACATCGGTAGTCACCAGGTCTGCGCCACGCGCAGCTTCCATCGGGTCAGCAAACGACTCAAAGTGCGAAGTGCCGTACAAATTGGCACGCTCTGGCTCAACCTCATAGCCAGGCGGCGTCGACACATGCACATTAAAGTCCAGCACCTCGGCGGCTTGCAGCCAGGTATTGCAGACATTATTGCTGTCGCCAATCCAGGCCACGGTTTTGCCTTGAATTGAACCACGGTGCTCGATAAAGGTGAAAATATCGGCCAGGATCTGGCACGGGTGGTATTCATTGGTCAGGCCATTAATCACCGGCACACGCGAGTTTTGGGCAAAACGCTCGATAATGCTTTGCTCAAAAGTACGGATCATCACAATGTCGCTCATGCGTGAAATCACTTGCGCAGCATCTTCTACCGGCTCGCCGCGACCTAATTGTGAGTCACGCGTATTCAGGTAAATGGCCGATCCGCCCAATTGCTGCATGCCAGCCTCGAACGACAAACGCGTACGTGTGCTGGCTTTTTCAAAAATCATCACCAGTGTGCGATCGACCAGTGGCCAGTATTGTTTGTAGTCTTTAAACTGCGATTTGATCCACTTAGCACGCGCAAAGATGTGTTCGATCTCATCACGGGTCAGGTCATTAAATTGCAGAAAATGTTTAATACTCATAATGTGTTGGGCGCCTGTTAAATCAAGCGCTTGCCTTTAAAAAATTCAATATCAGTGGCGTCAGTCTGCTCACCAGTTCATCGGCTTCCTGCTTGCTCATCACCAGCGATGGCAACAAACGAATCACTTTTTCAGACGTCACGTTAATCAGCAATTTGGCCGCCAGCGCCTGCTTGACCAGGTCTGCACAAGGTCTATCCAGCTCAATGCCTATCATCATGCCCGCGTTGCGGATGTTGATCACGCCCGCTTCGCCTTTGAGTGCGGCAGTGAATTGTTCGCGAATATAGTCGCCCACCGTCTGTGCATTTTCGCGAAGTTTCTCTTCGGCAATGATCTCCAGCGTGGCCAAACCAGCGGCGGTCGCTAACGGATTGCCGCCGAAAGTAGAGCCATGTTTACCGGGAGTGAATGTCTCTGCGGCGACGCCACGTGCCACACAAGCACCAATCGGCACACCTGAGCCGAGGCCTTTGGCCAAGGTCATCACATCCGGCACGATGCCGGTATGCTGAAATGCAAACCAGGTGCCGGTTCTGGCGATACCGGATTGCACTTCGTCCAGCATCAGTAACCAGCCGTTGGCATCACAAATTTCACGCAGGCCTTGCAAATACGCCTTGAGGCTGGCCGGAATATGTATGCCACCCTCACCTTGCACCGGCTCGACCAAAATAGCCACCACATTGTTTTTGTGTGAGGCAATGGTTTTCACCGCTTCAATATCATCAAATGCCACGCGCAGGAAACCACTCACCAGCGGCTCAAAGCCCGCTTGTACTTTGCGGTTACCAGTGGCAGACAAGGTTGCCATGGTGCGGCCATGAAAACTTTGATCCATGACAATGATTTCGGGATGGTCTATGCCTTTGTTGTGTCCATACAACCTTGCCAGCTTGATGGCGGCCTCATTGGCCTCACAGCCGGAGTTACAGAAAAACACGCGGTCCATGCCCGACAACTCGGCCAATTTATCGGCCAGCGCAGATTGCTCGGCAATCTGGTAGATATTTGACACATGAATCAATCTGGCGATTTGCGCATTGAGGGCTGCTACAAACTTTGGATGGGCATGACCCAAGCCATTCACTGCCACGCCGGACAACGCATCCAGATAGCGATCACCGGCAGTATCTGTCAGCCAGACGCCCTCGCCTTTGACAAAAGTCACAGGCTGCCTGCCATAGGTGTTCATTAAGTGTTCCGAATGCATTTCAAACCCTTTTTCAAAAAACAAAAACGGCGGCTTAAGCCGCCGTAAACGCCTTTAAGCCGTTAAAACCCTAATACTGCGCGATGACTCAAGCCATTGGCCATAAAAAACAGCATTGGCAATGAGAGTACCAGATTGGTTCGCGATGCCAGCATGGCGACGCGTCGCGCTTTGTTTTTGGCCGCATCATCCGCAGGCACAAAACCAAGAATCTTTTTCTGGTTAGGCCAAATCAGCACCCACACATTAAACAGCATGATGGTGCCCAGCCAGGCCCCCACACCAATCAGTTCAAAGCCGTTGCGCAACGCAAAAGCGTCCGTAAAGTGTGAGCCTAATAAGGCCGCACCTGCTAACCAAGTGACCACTGCAGACCAGCGGAACCAGAGCAGTGCACGCGGCGCGATATGCTTGTTAATACCTGCTGCCGTGCCATCGGCGGCAGCCGCTTTCAATCCGGCCATTTGCACCAGATTAAAGTAATACAGTAATCCGACCCAGGTAATCCCGGCCAGAAAGTGGATCCATCTTGCGAGTGCAGGAAGCAGTTCCATGGATTAGCCCCCAGCCACAATAAAATTCTTAAGAAAAAAAACCAGAGCCAGGGTTAATAGCAACCCTGAAATGATGGACCCCGTAACAGATTCCAGCGGATTTTTCATACGCACCCCAGTCATGTGTTCCACAATGAGCCCGACTATTGATAGCGTCTCGGGGAACACCGACCGCACAGGACACCTGATTTACAACCCGATGATGCTTGCGAACTGTTCACCCTAACCTCAAGTCAGGATTCGTTTTTTTCTAGTTTTATAGCATTTCTGACGAATGCTAGAGATTACCGCAAAAGCCTTTTGTTGACAAGTTGGCGTCATCGCGAT
>CAYPZE010000096.1:0-7479 GCA_964415305.1 uncultured Methylotenera sp. | reverse complement strand
TTCGTCAAGGGCAGGCTAGCCCGGGCATTCTGGCGATTCTTAAGCTGGCTGGGCGCGATGCCTCGCAGGTCAATGCGCAGGATTTGGGCTTTTACGTAGGGCCGCGCCTTAATGCCGCAGGCCGGTTAGATGACATGACCATAGGCATTCGTTGCCTGTTGGCAGACACACCGCAGGAGGCGATGCAGTATGCGCAGCAATTGCATGTGCTCAACGCAGAACGCAAGCAGATTGAAGCTGAAATGCAGTGGGATGCGATGGCGGATCTCACGCAGGATTTTCGTGGTGACCAATTTACGATCAGTGTGTTTCAGCCAGATTGGCACCAGGGTGTGATCGGCATCCTTGCCTCGCGTATTAAAGAGCAATATCACCGGCCGGTGATCGCTTTTGCCGATGCTGGTGATGGCTTGATCAAGGGCTCTGGTCGCTCGATTGCGGGGTTGCATTTGCGCGATGCCCTGGACTTGGTCACCAAGCTGCAGCCCGATCTCATTGTTAAGTTTGGTGGACACGCCATGGCGGCGGGGCTGAGTATCCGTGCCGATGATTTTGCACGCTTTCAGCACACGTTTGAGCAAGTGGTTCAAAGCCTGATTGATGCCGAAACCTTGCAGGAAGTGCTGGAAACGGACGGTGCATTGGCCGCACAAGAAATGACCATGCACACCGCAGAAACCATCGCCCAGCAGGTTTGGGGGCAGGGCTTTCCGCAGCCAGTGTTTTATGACAATTTTCAAGTGTTGCAGCAAAAGGTGTTAGGTGAAAAACACCTTAAATTACGCTTGCAAAAACATCACCAGCAGTTCGATGCGATTTATTTTCAGCATGCCGAATTTTTACCTGAGCAGGTAGAAATTGCTTATGCCCTGCAAGTGAATGAGTTTAACGGCGCACGCAATTTGCAATTGCAGGTCGTGCATGCGGTCGTTTAGTTGTGGCTAAAGCAATCCTTTAGGGGCTTTGCGCTAAATCAGTTAAAATACAGCCTTCATTCAAGAGGTTAAGCATGGCGCGTCCATTTAAATCCCCCAAAGCGACTGCTGCGGCACGTCCACCCAAAGTGCAACCGGCAGCGGCGGTGGATGCTGACGGCGCTGAAGTAGCCGCGGCACCGCGTTCTGGGCAGCGTTTGCACAAATTGCTGGCTTTGGCTGGTTTTGGCTCACGGCGCGATATGGAAACGCTGATTGAGAGTGGCCGCATCACCATTAATGGCCAGGTTGCGCAAGTTGGTGCGGTGGTAGACGAACATGATATTGTCCGCCTAGATAGCCGTATTCTGCATTTGCCGTTTGAGGCGGAGCTGCCACAAATCTTGCTTTACCATAAACCTGAAGGCGAAATCGTCAGCCAGGATGATCCAGAAGGTCGAGCCACCGTCTTTGATAAATTGCCACGTATCAAGCAAGGTAAATGGCTGGCGATTGGCCGGCTGGATATGAATACCAGTGGCTTGTTGATTTTTACCAACTCAGGGGAGTTGGCAAACCGCTTTATGCATCCGCGTTATGAAGTTGAGCGTGAATATGCAGTGAGGATTCTGGGGGAGTTGACCGAGGACCAAATGGCACAGCTCAAAAACGGTATCGAGCTCGAAGATGGTCCGGCCAACTTTGAAAGCATCTTCCCGCAAGGCGGTGAAGGGGCCAATAAATGGTATCAGGTCGTGATTAAAGAAGGCCGTAACCGCGAAGTGCGCCGCCTGTTTGAGGCGTTTCATTTGCCCGTGAGCCGGTTGATGCGCGTGCGATTTGGCCCGATCAACCTGCCACCGCGCCTCAAGCGCGGCACCATGCTCAAACTGGAGCAAAAGCAAGTGGTGGGTTTAATGGAGTGGGCGGGCCTGGAAGTGCCGCGTAAACCACTCAAGCAACTCAGCCCACGCGAAAAAGACCGTGCTACGCGTGTGTTTGTGCCCAAAGTGCGTAAACAACGCCGTAGCTTGCTGGAAACTGCAAACGCGCCGACAGAGACTGAACGCCCAGCACGCCCGGCGCCTAAGCAATCGCGCCGGATTCGCCAGGATGCGGATATCAAACAGGCTTCACGCGAGAACGCACGCGCCAATACGGGCGCAAAGAAGCGCAGCGACCGCAATCGCTAACCTGTTTAATTGCCTTGGCAATAAAAAAGCACTTCTACCGAAGTGCTTTTTTTATGGATTGATGCGCAAGGCAAGCAAGTTAGCCTGTGTATTTATTCGCTTTGTAAACCCGCTTCAACCAAATCTTCTTTGGTCAGCATAAACACAAATTGGTCGCCTGCGCTGGTATCCAGCCAGGTAAAAGGCAGCTCTGGATAGGCGTCATGCAAGGCATCGCGATTATGGCCGATTTCTACCACTAAGATACCGCCGTCATTGAGGTATTCCGCCGCTTGTGTGAGTAAGGTGTGCGTGTGATCCAGCCCGGCCACACCACTGCCCAGCGCCAGTTGCGGCTCCTGCCTATATTCTTCGGGCAGTTCTGCCATGCTAGGGGCGTCTACATAAGGCGGGTTACTGATAATCACATCGTATTTACGGCCTTTAAGCGCCGTAAACATATCAGACTGTACGGCTTGCACCTGATGCTCCAGCCCATAGCGTTTGATGTTGATATTGCAGACATCTATGGCATCTGGCGAAATATCCACGACATCGATATGTGCATTGGGGAAGGTGTCAGCCAGCAACACTCCCAGGCAACCTGAGCCAGTACAAATGTCGGCCGCCGACTCCACCATTTCTGGAAACTCTACCCAAGGCTGCAGGCCGTCTTCCAGCAGTTCGGCAATAAATGAGCGCGGCACAATCACTCGTTCATCTACGTAAAACTTAAAGCCACGCAACCAGGCTTCATTCACCAGGTAAGCGGTTGGCGTATGCTCGGTCACACGTTTTTCAATCAAAGTCGCCAGATGTTGGCTTTCTGCGGTGGTCAAACGCGCATCGAGAAAGTTATCCAGTGTGTCATGCGGTAAATGCAAAGCACTCATGACCAGCCAGACGGCTTCGTCGTAACTGTTGTCGGTGCCGTGACCGTAAAAAATATCAGAATTTTCAAAGCGGCTCACGGCGTAACGCAGCCAGTCGCGGATCGTGTGTAAGTTGCTTGTCATATTATTTGAGTAGTAACAGTTCCATGGTGCGCTGATAGGTTTCTTTGAGCGGCTCAATGTCTGCCACCGCCACGCACTCATTCAGTTTGTGGATGGTCGCGTTGAGTGGGCCGAACTCGATCACTTCTTTGCAAATGTCGGCGATAAAGCGGCCATCAGAGGTGCCGCCGGTGGTGGATAACTCGGGTGTGACACCGTAGCTTTGGGTAATGGCCTGGCTGATGGCTTCGACTAGTTCGCCACGTGGCGTGATATAGGATTGGTTATGTTCCCAGTCCAGGGTGTATTCAAAACCGTGACTATCTAAAATGGCATGTACGCGTGAGCGCAAGCTATCTTCGGAGCTACCTTGGCCATCCACTGCCGGGCAATAGCGGAAGTTAAACAGGATTTCGACTTCGCCGGGCACCACATTCGTCGCGCCGGTGCCGCCGTTCATATTGGAAATCTGCCATGAGGTGGGCGGGAAGTATTCGTTGCCGTTGTCCCACACGGTTTCTACCATGTCTTTGATTGCCGGTGCGGCTAAATGAATCGGGTTTTTAACCAGGTGCGGGTAGGCGATATGGCCTTGTATGCCCTTGACGGTGAGTTTGCCGGACAAGGAGCCACGGCGGCCGTTCTTGATCATGTCGCCGACCAACTTGTTACTGGTGGGTTCGCCAACGATACAGTAATCGAATGTTTCGCCACGCGCTTGCAAGGCTTCGACTACTTTGACCGTGCCTTCAATGGCGATGCCTTCTTCGTCTGAAGTAATCAGCAAGCCAATCGAGCCAGGATGATCAGGATACTCGGCAATAAATGCTTCTATGCTGGTAATAAACGCGGCCAGTGACGTTTTCATATCTGCCGCACCTCGTGCGTAGAGCATGCCGTCTTTAATTGTTGGCTCAAACGGCGGTGTGTGCCATTGATCGAGCGGACCCGTGGGGACCACGTCCGTGTGACCGGCAAACACAATCAGCGGGCCTGTGGTGCCGCGGCGCGCATAAAAATTATCCACCTGGCCAAAACGCATGCGCTCGATCTTGAAGCCCAGAGGCTCCAGGCGGGCGATCATGGTTTCCTGGCAACCGGCATCTTCCGGCGTCAGTGAGCGGCGTTGAAGGAGGTTAATAGCAAGTTCCAGTGTTTTTGACATAGGGCTTATTCTTTGGCAAACAGTTGAGCATACTCGGCTTCATGAAAGCCGAGGGCGATGATTTTGTCATCTTTGACGATGACGGGGCGCTTGATCACGGAGGTTTTTTCCTGCATCAAGGGCTGCGCGGTGGCAGCATCGACAACCGTATTTTTTTCGGCGTCAGTCAGGTTGCGCCAGGTCATGCCGCTACGGTTAATCAGTTTTTCCCATGGTTGTTGTTGCAGCCATGATTGAGCCGTGGCGGCATCCAGCCCTAATTTTTTAAAGTCATGGAATTCATAAGCCACTGCGTGCTGGTCCAGCCAGTCTCGGGCTTTTTTGACGGTGTTGCAATTGGGGATGCCGTAGAGTTTCATGGCGGGTCTACGCGGTAAAAAACCCTATTTTACCAGCCAGACGCGGGTGCGTTGCAATTTTTGTGCTGGCAGAGCTAGCCTTAGAATAGGCTTTGTGTGGCAGATTTTAGTTGTAGCTCACTGAACACATCAAACAGGAATTTCTGCTCGACCGGCTTGGAGAACAAAAAGCCCTGCATCTGGTCGCAGCCGATGCTGACCAGGGCCTTGCGCTGGTCTTCGTCTTCTACGCCTTCTGCCACCACATTCAAATCCAGCGCATGCGCCAGTTTAACAATCGCTTCTACAATTAATAGCCCAGTGTTCGATGACGCTACGCCTTTGGTTAAAGTACGGTCGAGTTTCACTTCGCTGATTTCGAGGTCTTGCAGATGGGTGAGGCTAAAGGGATGCAAGCCAAAGTCATCCAGCGAGATTTTGAGGCCTTGCTGTTTAAAGTGGCGCAAGGTTTCTTGAAATTGCGCCTGATGATGAATGGCGTTGGTTTCAGAGACCTCTAAAATCAGGTTGCGAGCTTCGACGCTGTGTTGCTCAAGGATAGACTGTATCAGTGAGCTGAGCTGTTTATTCCGGAACTGTTGATTAGACATGTTGACCGAAATGCTCAAGTCAATGCCGCGATCACGTGCTTGTTTGATGGTGCTGCAGGCTTGTGAAATGACCCAGGCATTGATTTCTTCAATCATGCCAAAGCGTTCGGCTGCCTCAATAAAGTTGTTGGGCGAGAGCAGGCCACGCGTTGGGTGTTGCCAGCGTAGCAGGGCTTCTGCGCCATGGACGATACGCGTCAGGGCATCCACTTTGGGCTGGAACAGCAACCTGAATTCCTGGTGTGTAATCGCTTGCTTGAGCTCCACGCGCGTTTGCTGCATTTCATCCGAGGCTTGTTCGATTTCTGCATCAAAAAAGCGATACTGGTTTTTGCCGTTTTCCTTGGCTTTATACATGGCCGCATCGGCATTCAATTTGAGTTTTTGCAGATTACCGTCCTGCGGGTACATGGAGACACCAATCGAGCAGGAGATTTCAATCACGTGGTCTTCAATAATGAAAATCTCACGCAAGGCATCGACGATACGCTGCGTCACGGTGACCACACTTTGGTGGTTTTCAATTTCACTTAGCACCGCAATAAACTCATCGCCGCCGGCGCGCGCCACATAGTCGCAATTGCGAATGGCGTTGCTGATGCGTTTGGAGACTTCAATCAGCAGCAAGTCGCCAATATGGTGACCAAACTGGTCGTTGACCGGCTTGAAGTGGTCAAGGTCTATATAGGCCAGCGCCAGGGACTCGCCATTACGGTCACAGCGTTTGGCGCTGATAATCAGGTGCTGGTTTAGCGCATCGCGGTTGGGCAGGTGCGTGAGTGGGTCATAGGCCAAAAACTTTTTGTTGACGGTTTGTGTATTGCGAAATGTCAGTTTGCTTTGCGTGATATCGACATTGCGTTCATAAAAAATCACCAGAATAAATGAGGTGATAAATAACAGCACCGGCACCAATACCAGCAACAACATCAGATAGTTGCCGCTCTGGTCAGTCGGCTGGCTGAGCAGCATATTGTTGTGCACAATACTCAGGTTAATCGCCGTGTGTGAAGCGAGAAAGCCCAATGCAATTTCGACCGAAAACATCCATTTCAGGCGGAGCAGGGCTTTACCCTCATAGCCTTTTAACCAGAGAGTGGTCACAATGGCCAGTGCCGAGGTCAGGCAGGCGAGAAACAGCGCAAATAAGGCGGTCCAGGTATCAATGCGGATATTAATCGCACCTGCACTGATTTGAAAAAAATAGGAGAGCAAATAGCCGCTAACGCCTGCTGCCATCGAGGCATACAGCAAATCGCGCAAAGGCAGTTTCTTTTTGTTGACGGTTTTGAGTAAAGAAAGCGATAACAGGTAGGCGCAAAGCAGGCTACCGATAAAGTCGACCGGATGCTGGGTGATTTTGGGAAAGTTATCTGCGGCGAGCTGGTAGCCAGCATGTAGCAGAAAAATACCGCCAGCAGTAAGTGCTGCGTATTTTTTGAGCAAGGCGTCATGATCTTTGGTTGCTGCGATACGCAGCTTGTCTACCAGCTTAAATGCAAAAAAACATCCAATGACACTGGATGTAAACAGCAGCAAAATAAGCATGTGTGTTGGGATCATAAAAATTGCACGGTCATTGTGATTGTTAGTGGTTTGACTCTACTGCGTTTTGTTGCTTGCCTGCTGACTCTCCGTCCTTACATTTAAATTCAATAAAACCTCTGTCGACAATCCTCATTCGAAGATCATTGGTTGAGAATTACGCTTAATATCGACCTGTCGTCACTATAACTTGAGACGACAGGGGTGTTTTTAAGCGTGATTCCCGATCATGCACTGCTGAGCCTTAAATGCCGCGCAACAATTCGTTGATACCAACCTTACCTAATGTTTTGGCATCAACTTTCTTCACAATCACTGCGCAGTAGAGGCTATATTTGCCGTCGCTGGATGGCAAGTTGCCAGACACGACCACAGAACCTGCAGGCACGCGGCCATAGTGCACTTCACCAGTTTCACGGTCATAAATTTTGGTCGATTGGCCAATGTATACGCCCATGGAAATCACGCAGTTGTCTTCGACCACCACGCCTTCAACCACTTCTGAACGCGCACCGACAAAGCAGTTGTCGCCAATGATGGTTGGGCCGGCTTGTACTGGCTCTAACACGCCACCAATGCCTACGCCACCAGACAAGTGCACGTTTTTACCAATTTGTGCGCAGGAGCCCACCGTCGCCCAGGTGTCGACCATGGAGCCTTCACCGACGTAAGCGCCGATGTTGACATAAGAAGGCATTAACACGGTGTTTTTAGCAATGAATGAGCCTTTACGCACGAT